>SXSC01000060.1 GCA_005792355.1 Opitutaceae bacterium | reverse complement strand
GGCAGCGTGCCGCGGTTGCCCGGGCGATGGTCACGAGACCGGCGTGCATTCTCGCCGACGAGCCGACGGGGAATCTCGACGAGCACACCGGTGACGCCGTCATCGAGTTATTGCTCGGGCTCTGTCGCGAGACTGGCACGGCGCTGGTGCTGGTGACGCACAACGCCACTTACGCGACGAAGACAAACCGCAGTCTCTTCCTGCACGACGGGGTTTTGCGGTAAGCCGCGGGAGACACCCCGCCCGCCCGGCAGGTGCGTCGATGCGGCTACGGCCGGAACGGATCGTCGAGCGGGTGGCGCAGGCGGTCGTCAAGCGGGTCGCGATACAGGTAATACGGCACGCCGCCCTTGGTGTGCGTTTCAGAGTAGCCAATGCTGATCGAATAGCCTTTGGCGGGATCCTCGAGGTTCAGGACCATCGAGCCGCTCTTCTCGCTGTAACCCCCGCTGCCAACCCCGTAGCTCAGTGAAAACGACCCGTGGATCTGCCGCTCCTTTTTTCGCTCGCTGAGGGTGATGCGGTCGCGGTGCGTGATGAACGTCGGCGGCGCGAGCAGCGTGCGCGCCAGCCGGGCGTTCTGATGGCGTGCGATGATGGCATCGAGCTGGGTGAGCTCGGCCGGCGTGAGGGTGGCGAATCCGGCGGTCTGGCGCTCGTTGGCGGTGAGTCGCTGCGAGAACGTGGGACTTGGCTTCTCCTCTTTCGTCGCCGGCTCGATCGGCGTCGGGCTGCCGCGCGTGATGGTGTCGCGTCGGACAAACGCGTCGAGCACCGCCACTTGATCGGAGGTCAGGCGGTTGAGGCCGCCGGCGGCGCGCTCGGCCGGTTCGATTGAAACGGAAAAGCGGAGCTCGTTGGCCGACGCGATCGCGGCGAGGCCGGCAAAAGCCAGGCCGGCGGCGAGTCGAACCCACGCGTGTTTCATGAGTGGAAAATGGGGCACACTGACCGGAGACTCACGACTAATCGTGAAGGTTCCAGTTTTTTACTGGGACGCGGATCGATGGTTATGCTTTGCGGAACCGAAAGGTGCGCCGGCACCCCGCCGCCATCGAACCGAACCGAGTAATACTCTAACTGTGTCCCGCGAGGCTTACCGTCCACGTTTCGACGTCGGGCTCGAGGAAGCGGGTCAGGCGCTCGGCTTCGGCCAGGAGGGCGTCGCGCGCCTTGGGGGGAATCGGATCGAAGGGCTTGATGATCATCGTCACGGCCTTTTTTAGCCGCACGTTGTCCCACGTGCCGGCGACGAAACCGTCGATGAGAAACGTGGGTTCGACGCGCAGGCCGGGGAGAAACACTTTCGCCCGGTGCTCCTCTGCGATGATCCGGCTCCGGTCGTGATGGGCCAGCAGCACGTTGTCGAACTCGGGAAGAAAGCGGGGCGGCGCGGGAGTGGTGGCGTCGGGCCGCAACGCCCCGGGCAGGTCGAACAGCTCGTGACCCTCCTCGTCGGTCACCACCCTCAGTTCCGGGCGGAGGCGCTCGAAGTCCGCGGCCATCCCGGAGAGACCGCACCACGTCTGAAAGTCGCGGGCCGTGGCCGGGCCGAAGGCGGCGAGGTAGCGCCGGATGAGCTCGTCGGGTGCGGTCGCGGTCGCCAGCGGCCGGCCAATCCAGGCGTCCGCGAGGGCAAAACGTGGCATCGCCGGATAATTCCAGGAGCCCGCGAAGGGTTCGGGCACCTGCACCATCGGCAGATGCAGCCGAACGGCGTGACCGAGCATGCGGAGATCGAGTTCCGGGTGGCGCGAACCGAGGAAATTCCGCACGTCGTCCTGCGTGCGGGGCGACCCCTGCAGAAACGGGCGGGCCTCCTCGGAAAGGGCGACTGCATCGATGCCCTTCAGACGGTCCGCGTTCATCCCCGCAAATGCGCGGTGCAGCACGGGGGCGACCACCGCGCGGAACCGGGCGTAGTCCGCCGTGCTGACTTCGTGGAGTGTTCCGCGAAAAAGCGGGGCGCGGACGACGGTGCGGGCGACGAGGGCGTCCGCCAGCGGGCGACGGTCGAAGTCGGCGAGCCGCGACCACAGTCCGACATACGGCGGGCCGGGCATTTGCGCCTGGAGACCGGCGATGCGCTCGAGCGCCGCCGGCGCGGCGAGTTTGCCGCGGGCGAGCAGGAGCTGGCGCCCGAGCAGGGCGCGATTCAGCTCGCGGAGCGTGAGCGGGGCGGCGGGCTTGGCACCGCGGTGGGCTTTCGCGCTCTTGGCGATGGTTTTCTTGGAAGTCGCCATTCGCGGAGAGAATCGCGGAAAACGCGCAATCACGCCAGAGCAATTTCCAACCAAGTGCGGACCCCGCGCCGCCGGCCCCGCGCCCCCGTCGTCAGGTTGAATCGACACCCGCCAACCCGATCTTATTTATCGGCCCCTCTTGTCACCCATTAGGTGACAAGATGGGGTGGCGACCATTGTTGGACCTTGGAAACTTGTCGTTTAAGGGATGACAAGCGCGGTCGGCGGTGAAAACCGGGACGGCGCTGGCGCGGGAGCGCGGCGTGGGCACGGCGCCAGAGCGTCGGCGGCGGGCACCAATGGCGCGGCGGAAGGCTTGGACAGGTGCGCGGGCCGTGGTGAGCTCACGCCGGCATTGCATCGAAACGCGATGTCGTCCGTCATGCACGCCGTCACCAGTCTTTCCGTACCAGCCTCATCCTTCCCGCAAGCCACTTTGCTCTCCATGCTTCCCTTTGCGCTCTCCATCTTCACGGGTGCCTTTCTCCTGTTTCAGGTGCAGCCCCTGATTGGGAAATATATCCTGCCGTGGTTCGGCGGTGGGCCGGGCGTCTGGACGACCTGCCTGCTTTTTTTTCAAACTCTGCTGCTGGGCGGCTACGCCTACGCCCATTTCTCCTCGACGCGCCTGACGCCGCGGCGGCAGGTGATTTTGCATTTTGTGCTGCTCGGGCTGTCGCTCGCGCTGCTGCCAATCACGCCGTCGGATGCCTGGAAGGATCACGTCGCGGGTGATCCCAACTGGCGGATTCTGCTGTTGCTGACCGCGACCATCGGGCTGCCGTACTTTGTACTGTCGTCGACCGGACCGCTGATGCAGCAGTGGTTCAGCCAGCTCAACCCGGGCGTGTCGCCGTACCGGCTCTACGCCCTGTCGAACGTGGGCTCGTTGCTGGCGCTGCTCAGCTACCCGGCGTATTTCGAAGTGAAATTTTCGCGCCAGGTGCAGGCAAACCTGTGGTCCGGGGGCCTGGCGTTGTTTGTGATCTTCTGCGGATACTGTGCGTTCCTCCGTTGGAAAAATGCCACGGCGGTGGTCGTCGCCGATCCAGCTGCAGCGGAAACCACGTCTGGCGAGGCCGAGCCGGTTTCCTCGACCGACAGGCTGCTCTGGGTGGTGCTGCCGATGATCGCATCGGTGCTCCTGTTGGCGACGACCAACAAGCTGTGCCAGGAGGTCGCGGTGATTCCATTCCTGTGGGTGCTGCCGCTGGCCCTGTACCTGCTCACATTCATCGTCTGTTTTGATCACGCGCGCTGGTATCATCGCGGCCTCTGCACGGCTTTGCTCGTGGTGGGCATGGCGGTCGTGTCGCAGGTCCTGCCGGCGGGCACGGACGCTCCGATGCGACTGCAGATCATCAGCTACACGGCGACGCTGTTGGTGGCCTGCATGGTGTGTCACGGTGAACTCTACCGGCTGAAGCCGCCGCCGCGGCAGCTCACGTCTTATTTTCTGTTCATCTCGTTTGGCGGCGCCCTCGGAGGATTCCTCGTCGCGATCGTGGCGCCGGCGCTGTTCAACGACTACCGCGAGGTGCAACTCGGACTCTGGCTGCTGAGCTATATGCTGGGAATCCTTTGCTTCCGGCATCGCAGCCGCGAAATCACCCTGGCGGCGGCGATTGGAGTCGTCCTGGTCACGGTGGTCGTGCCGCTGCTGCGAACGCGCTTCGACGATTCCGCGGGCTTCAAGGCGGAGTATCTCGCGATTTTCCAGGACCGCGCGCTCTACATCATCGGAGCCGTCCTGGCCTTTGTCGGCTGCACGTTCAATCTGCGGCAGATGCGGATCGCTTCCGAGTGGCAGCCGCGGATGGCGGGGTTTGTCATGGCCTTCAGCGTGGCGCTGGGTGCGGTGTTTGTGACGAATTGGAGCAGCCGCACGGAGCAGACCCTGAGTGCGTCGCGGAATTTTTACGGCACGCTGAAGGTGCTCGATTATCTGCCGGGCGACGAGGAGGACAATTACCGCCTGCTGCTGCACGGCGCGACGACCCATGGCATCCAGTTCATGAAACCGGAGAAGTCGGTGATGCCGACAACCTATTACGGCGACGCCAGCGGAGTGGGCCTGGCAATCAACCAACTTCCGCAGGGTCCGCGCCGGCTGGGCCTGGTGGGCCTCGGCACGGGCACGCTCGCGGCCTATGGGCGCAAGGGCGACTACCTGCGGATCTACGAAATCAACCCGGCGGTTGAGCAGCTGGCCCGCGAGCAGTTCAAATACCTGGAATATTGCCAGGCGAAGGTCGACGTGCTGATGGGCGATGCGCGCCTCGTGATGGAGCGGGAGGTGCTCGCGGCCCAAACCCAGAATTTCGATTTGCTGGCGCTGGACGCGTTCAGCAGCGACGCCATCCCGGTGCATCTGCTGACGACAGAGGCGTTTCAAATCTATCTGAAGCAGCTGAAACCGGACGGCGTGCTCGCGGTCCACATCTCCAACCGCTATCTCGATCTCCGGCCGGTCGTCGAGAAACTCGCCGCTCATTTTGGGATGACGGCGACCAGCATCTCGGACGACAATGAGGCCGACTGGTGGCTCTATGCCACGACGTGGATTCTGGTGACGCGGAACAAGGATTTCGCCGCCCTCGACGCGATCCGCGACAAGGCGGAGGCGCCGGCGGACAACCGGAATTCGCCGTTGTGGACCGACGATTACGCGAGCCTGTATTCGATCCTGAAGTGATTTGTGCCGCCGGTTGACGTGGGGCGGGATTGAAGAAGATTAACTGTATGAAATTTTTGTGCCGACTGATTTTGAGTTTGCTCGGCGCCGTGCTCGCGCCGGCGGCCGACGCGCCGGGGGCGGAGGATGCGGCGTGGCGGGCGACACGGGTGGCCAAACTTACGAAGCCCGACGGCTGGCTGACGCTGATCGGGCTGCACTTTTTGAAGGACGGGTCCAACACCGTCGGCAGTGCGCGCGGCAACGACGTCGTGCTTGCCAAAGGGCCGGCCCGGCTGGGCACCGTGACGGTCGCGGCGGATGGCAAGGTGTCCCTCGACGTCGCTGCCGGCGTGGCGGCCCAGGTGGACGGTCGGGAAATCAAAGCAGTGGAATTAAAGTGGGACACGGCAGCGCCGCCGACCCGAGTGACGGTTGGGACGGTCACGCTGTTCGCGATCGATCGCAGCGGGAAGAAGGCGCTACGGGTGAAGGACAGTGCCTCAGTGCGGCGCACCCGGTTTGCCGGGCTTGAATATTTTCCGATCGATCCGTCGTGGCGAATCAAGGCGCGCTGGGTGGCGTTTGAGAAATCGAGGATGATGCCCGTGGCGAACATCCTCGGTCAGCAGTCGCCGGAACTGGTCGCGGGGAAGGCGGTGTTTACCCGCGACGGGCGGACGATGGAATTGGTGGCCATCGACGAAGGACCGGATGCGCCGCTGTTCTTCGTGATCTCGGATGCGACCAGTGGGAAGGAGACGTACGGCGGCGGGCGCCATCTTTACGCGGTGCGGCCCACGGGCGACACCATCGAGCTGGATTTCAACCGGGCGGAAAATCCCCCGTGCGCGTTCACGCCGTACTCGACCTGCCCGGTGCCGCCGAAGGAAAACCGGCTGCCCTTCGCGGTGAACGTGGGCGAAAAGACGTATCGGGGCGGGCCGGAGTGAGGCTATTTCGCGTCGGCCTTCTTCGGCGCCTTGCCTTTGGCGGCGGGTTTTGGATCGAGATTGGCGGCGAGATCTTTCGGCGTGGGGTGCGACTCCACGCCGCCGGCGGGAACTTCCACCTTGGCGATCCAGAGGATCGCGTTGAGCACGAGCTTCCGGAAATCGTCGTTGCCCCAGTTCGCGTGGTAGTGCGCGCCGGTGAAACCGAAGCCGCGACCGCCGTCGGGCCGGACGTGGGCCCACGAGACCGTTTGCGGTTCACCGCGCGCCACCGCGGCACGCACCGTCGGGTTGCCAGAATGGGCACCGTCGGGCCGCGAAGTGGTGGAGGCGTCCGGCACCGCGACGAGAATTGGCGTCACGCCCTTCTGCCCTTCGGCGAAGCGCATGTTGAAGTACCATTCGTCGCGAATCGTGAAGGGTTTCACCCCGCGGGCGATGGGGTGGTTCGGCAAGGATTTGAACTGGGCGTCCCAGTGCGGGTTGACGGACCAGTTGATTTCGAAGGCGCCGCCGATCCACCGGATGAACTCTGTCTGGCCCTTTTCCTTGGTGGGCTCGACGGCGTAGTGCAGGAGGCCGAGGCCGGCGCCTTTGCTCAGGGCGGCGCCGAGCAGCGCGAGGTGATTACCGGCGAGGGCGACATGCTTCGCGCCGCCATCGGAAAAAATCACGACGGCGTCGACGCCGGCAAAGGTGGATGGGTCCGTGGGCCAGCCGCCGAGAGTGACGTCGGTCTTCAGACCCGGGACGCCGGCGAGGCACTTTTGCAGGAGGAGCACGCCGGCGTTGTGCTCGTGCGCGCCGGGCCCATGGCTCGGCGGTCCCGCGATCAGCAGAATTTTTTTGTCAGCCGCGGGCGCGGAGAGCGTGGCGATCGACCACACGGCGAGCAGGGTGGCAACACGGAGGAGCTGCGCTGGGATGAGTTGCATGCGGGAGAATCAGAGCCCTCTTTGTTGTCGGAAATGCGAACGAAGCAATGGCGAATCGCGGTGCGGAACGCTCTGACTCGAGATCGCGCGACAGCTTTTTTTGATATGGGTGAATAACGAACCCGGGATGATGGCTGGCGCGGCTGATCCTGGTCTGGGAGTCGATCGTGTCGACCGTGCGTTGGATCGCTTTCTGGCTACAGGCAGGCGGTGATGCGGGCGAGCAGATCGCCGTGCGAGGTCACGGCCGGGAATTGAGGAAACTGCCGCACGACATTTTCCGGTGCGTGCACCAGAAACCCGTGGTCGGCCTGCCCGAGCATCGAGGTGTCGTTGAACGAATCGCCGGCGGCGATGACGCGGTAGTTCAGCGATTGGAGGGCGGCGACCGACTGCCGCTTCTGGTCGGGCATTCGCAGTTCGTAGCCCGTGATGCGGTCGTTGACCACGGTGAGCCGGTGACAGAACAAAGTGGGCCAGCCCATCTGGCGGAGAAACGGCTGCGCGAATTGTTCGAAGGTGTCGGAGAGGATGATGACCTGGGTGCGCCGGCGGAGTTCGTTGAGAAAGTCGAGGGCGCCGGGCAGCAGCGGCAGGCCGGCAATCACCTCCTGGATTTTCGAGAGCGTGATGCCATGGCGGTCCATGAGGTCGATGCGGTAATGCATCAGCTTGTCGTAGTCCGGTTCGTCCCGCGTGGTGCGGCGCAAAGCGGGGATCTGCGTGCGTTCGGCGACGGCGATCCAGACTTCGGGCGTGAGGACGCCCTCCATGTCGAGGGTGACGATACTTTGTTTCACAGGAGGAAAAGTGAACACGGGGTGGCCGCGCCGAGGCAAGCGCCGGTGAAATCTCAACCCGCGTTGCTGGCGCGGGAGAAATACCGGTCGAGATTGAGCGCGCGATCGCGAAGGACCGACTCGAGCAGGGCGCGGCTGGGGAGAATTGTCACGTGATCCCCCAGCTGGCCGACGAATTCGTGGTCCGGTTGGTTGAGTTCGACGAAGAGCCGGGCCTGGGGCGCCAGTTTCCGGATGCGGGAAACGGTGTGCAGGGTCTTCAGATCGGGGTCCACGAAGCGCACGTTGGCAAAAACAAAGATGATCGCCGCGTGCCCGATGCTGGCCTGTTGCAGGGCGGTGGGACTGATGGGCACGCCCCGGACGAAGTGATGCTGCGGATACGGCCGCACCTGCACCAAATCGGTGACGACGACGACCTCCCGGCGGGCGAGCTCCGGATAGTTGGGCAGCACCTGGATGAGTTCGTCGGCGAACGCGGTGTACTCGCAAATCACGACGTGATCCCGAGCGACGATCTTGGCCGTCCCCAGCTGGTGTTGATTCGTCAGGCCGTGCAGGGAGTCGGCCGTGATGGCGATGAAATTGGTGTAGCAGTAAATCCCGACGATGATGGTGACGACCCCGGACAGCCGGCCGATTCCCGTGACGGGTGCGATGTCGCCGTAGCCCACGGTGGTGGAACTTACAAACCACCACCAGAGGGCATCGCTGAAGGTGCGAATGTTTGGGTTGATCCCGTGTTCGTAGATCCAGAAGACCCAGGTGGTGCCGACGCCGCTGACGAGCAGCAGGAGGAAGATAAAGCGAAGCTGGCGGGCCATAATGGGAGGTGAATTTACCGTCTATTCAAATTGCTTCCGGAATGCGGTGAGCGTCTGGCGCAATTCGGCAAGTTCACCGCGGAGCGCGGCGACATCCGCCTCGAGCTTGGCGAGGCGATCGGCTTCGGCGCGGGTCTCCGGGGGCGCCGGTTCGAGGCGAATCACGGGGGCGACGGCGGGCAGATCCGGCGGGCCGGCGAGGAGATGGGCGTGACGCGCCTCCTTAGTTCCGGGCTGCCGGGGCAATTTGGCGACGAGCGGCTGCGGCTGCCGCGTGGCGAGCGCGGTGAGCGCCTCCTCCACCTCGGGCAACGTGTCGAACCGGAAGAGTCGCTCACAGCGGGTGCGCAACTCGCCGACGGTTTGGGGCCCGCGCAACAGCAGCACGCAGAGCAGGGCGACCTCGGCCGGCGTGAGCAGGAGGGCGTCCGTCAGGGTGTGCTTGTACTTCGCCACCCGGCTTTCCGCGCCGGCAAACTGCGTGGCGAGGCGTTTCTCCCGGAGGCCGCCGAGGGCGCGAACGACCGAGCTCTCGTCGAACGCCACCACTGGCTCGCGGTTCGTGAGCTGGTTGCAGGCGTTGGTGAGCGCGTTGAGCGTGAGCGGATAATAGTCCGGCGTGGTAAGCTGTTTTTCCACCAGTGATCCGAGGACACGCACTTCGTCGGCGTTGAGCGGTGAAAGCGGTTCGTCCATCGGATCAATCGAGCCAGGGCTCGGCCTCCGTGGAATCGGTGGGCTTGTTGGCGGCAGGCAATCGCGCGGCCGCCTGCTGGCTCGCGGCGAGACGCTTGGCCATGAAGAGCGACATTTTCTGGCGCGCGTCGGCGACGAGATCCGCGGAGGCATGTTGCGGACTGCCGCTCCAGAACGGAGGGGAAGGCTCGTATTCGATCGCGAGCTGAATCTCGTGGGCCGCGGCCTCGCCAGCCGCCTGCGCGACCAGTTGCAGCGCGAAATCGATGCCCGCGGTCACTCCGGCGCCCGTGATGCGGTTGCGATCGACGACGACCCGCGAGTCCACCGGTTCGGCGCCGAAGAGGCTGAGTTGATCCCGGGAGGCCCAGTGGCTGGTCGCCTGATAGCCGGTCAGCAGGCCGGCGGCGCCGAGAATGAGGGAGCCGGTGCAGACCGAGGTGATCCATTTGGCGTGGGCCGCCTGGGCGCGCAGAAATTCGAGCGTCTCGGAGTCATCCATCAGATCAACCTGACCGGGACCGCCGGGCACGCAGATGATGTCGAGGGGCGGGCAGTCGAAAAACGTCGTGGTCGGTTGAAGCACGAGGCCCCGGTCGCTCTCGATTGGATCCGTGTATTTCCAGACCAGATGAACCTTCGCGGAGCGCACCCGGGACAGCACCTCGTAGGGCCCGGTGAGGTCCAGCTGGGTGAGTCGAGGGAAGAGCAAGAATCCGATGTTCATGGCAGGAATTCCGGGGGGGCGGCGGTCAGGCTTTGCCGGCCGGTGGCTTCGCCCACGTGTCGCGCAGGGAAATCGTGCGGTTGAAACAGAGTTTCCCGGCGGTGCTGTCGCGGGCGTCCACCACGAAGTAGCCGAGGCGCTCGAACTGGAAATAATCCCGGAGGGTGGCGGAGGCGAGTGATGCCTCGAGCTTGGCCTCGACGATGTCGAACGAGTGGGGATTGATGAATTTCTTGAAATCCTCGGTCGCGGCCGGCTCGGCCACAGTGAACAGACGATCGTACAGCCGCACCTCGGCGTCGAGGCAATGAGTGGCGCTGACCCAGTGGATGGTGCCCTTCACCTTGCGATCGACGTTGGGGCCGCCCGCGCGCGTGCTCAGATCGGCGGTGCAACGGATTTCGGTGGGATGGCCGTCGGCATCCTTGATGATCTCGTCGCACCTGATGATGCAGGCGTATTTGAGGCGGACTTCGCCGCCGGGCTTCAGGCGGAAATATTTCGGTGGCGGCACCTCGGCGAAATCTTCGCGTTCGATGAAAACCTCGCGGGTCAGGGCGACCTGGCGGGTGGTTGGCGTCTCCTCCTGCGGATTGTTGGCGGCCTCGCACTCGATGATCTCGCCGGCGGGAAGATTGGTCAGCACCAGCTTGAGCGGGCGCAGCACGGCGAGACGGCGGGCGGCGAGGGTGTTGAGTTCCTCGCGGATCGCGTGTTCGAAGAGGGCGATGTCGGTCACGCTTTCGTACTTGGTGACTCCGACGGCCGCGGCGAGTCGGCGAATCGCACTCGCGGGAATGCCGCGGCGACGGGCGCCGGACAGCGTGGGCAGGCGGGGATCATCCCAGCCCTGCACGAGGCCCTCGTCGACCAGTTGCAGCAGGCGGCGCTTGCTGAAGACCATGTAGCTCACGTTGAGCTTCGCGAACTCGTATTGGTGCGGCAGCGGGCGGGGCAGGTCGAGGCTTTGCAGGATCCAGTCGTAGAGCGGACGATGCACCTCAAACTCGAGGGTGCAGACGCTGTGCGTGATGCCTTCGAGGTAGTCGCTGAGGCAGTGGGCCAGATCGTAGAGCGGATAGATGCGCCACTTGTCGCCGGCTTGGTGGTGCGCCGCGTGGCGGATCCGGTAAAGCAGGGGATCGCGCAGCCAGATGTTGGGCGCCGCCATGTCGATCTTCGCCCGGAGGCTGCGCGCGCCGTTGGGAAAGTCGCCGGCGCGCATCCGCGCGAACAGATCGAGATTTTCGGGAATCGGGCGGTCGCGGAACGGCGAGTTGCGGCCGGGCCGGTCGGGTGATCCGCGGTAGGCTTCCGTCTCTTCGGGGCTGAGATCGCAAACGTAGGCCTGACCGCGTTTGATCAACTCAACCGCGTAACCGTAGATCTGCTCGAAATAGTCGCTGGCAAAAAACGACTCGGCGTTCGGGGTGCCGGGCGCGACCGGTCCGAGAAAGTGGTCCGTCCGGCCGCCGACGACGGAGACGACGGGAGTCGCGCCGCGGGCCTTGAGCCCGAGACAGTGGTCGGCCCAACCATCAATCAGCCAGTGGACATCGGCGGTGATCGAGTCGACGTATTCGACGTCCTCCTTGACAGGATTGGTGTCGTCGAAGCGGAGGTTGCACCGTCCGTGGTTTTCGCGCGCGATGCCGAAATTCAGGCAGATCGACTTGGC
>SXSC01000059.1 GCA_005792355.1 Opitutaceae bacterium | reverse complement strand
GACCGCATTTGCGTGATGAAGGACGGCGAGATCCAGCAGGTCGCCGCGCCCCTCGAGCTGTACAACCATCCGGCCAATCTGTTTGTCGCCGGCTTTATCGGCAGCCCGCCGATGAATTTTTTCCGGGGCGAGTTGTTGCCAAACGACGGACGGCTTCGCTTCCGTGAAACCAGTTCCGCGAGTTCGCCGTTGTCTTTCAACCTTCCCGAGTCGATTGCCGCCCGGGCAAACGGTTCTTCAAACCGGATGGTCGTCCTCGGAATCCGCCCGGAAAACGTCCAGGATACCGGCGCGATCGGCTCGCGCGACCCGGAGAGCTCGGCGGTGGTTACGGTCGAGGTCGCCGAGCCCATGGGTGCGGAAACGCTGCTCTATTTGAGCACCGGGGCGTCCAGCTTTATCGCGCGCGTGGGTCCGACGGATCGGTTCGAACCCAACCAGACGATTCGCGTCAGTTTCGACCTGAACCGCGCCCATCTCTTCGACGCCGAGACCGGGCAGGTGCTGAAGTAAGCGGTAATTCCTCCGCTGCACCGGTTCGGTCGCGCGGCCGCCGAAGCGCCGCCCAGCCTCATTCTGCTGGCCATCATTTCGCCGGCCCGCATCGTGCTGTGCCGGTGGAGCCGGCACGGGCCAACCCTTGCCCCGGCAAATGTCCACTCCGCTGAAGTGTTTGGAATCAGATCCTCCCTCCTCCCCAAAATTCTCCCCCGCCGCGCATGAATCGTCGCGCCTTCCTCAAGACCTCCGCGCTCGCCGGCACCGCCACCTCGTTGACGGCCAAATCGTATGCGCAGATTGCCGGCGCGAACGCGCGAGTGCGCGTCGGCCTCATCGGCTTTGGGCTCATCGGGCGGATTCACGCGCGCAGCTTCCAGCAATTGAAGGAGTCGCAGATCGTCGCGGTGTCCGACTGTTACCGCCCGCGCATGGAGGCCTGTGCCCAAATGGTCGGGACCGGGTGCGCACAGCTGCCCGATTTTCGGCGCCTGCTCGAGCGCAAGGACGTCGACGCCGTGGTGGCCGGCTCCGGCGATTACTGGCACGCGCTGCACACGATGCTGGCCTGCGACGCCGGCAAGGATGTGTACGTCGAGAAACCGCTGCATCTCTTCGTCCGCGAGGGCGAGTGGATGCAGCAGGTCGCCGCCCGCACGAAGCGCGTCGTGCAGGTGGGCACCCAGCAGCGCAGCGGGGCGCACTATCAACGGGCGAAGGCGCTGCTCCGCGGCGGCGCCATCGGCGACGTGGTCAGCGTGCAGTGCAATTTTTATCGCAACATCCGCCCGGGCATCGGCCGCCCGCCCGATGGTCCCGCTCCGGCTGATCTTGATTGGGAGATGCTGCGCGGCCCGACGCCGCAGCGGCCCTACAACGTCAACCGGGCGCTCTATCACTTCCGCTGGTTCTGGGACTCCAGCGGCGGGCAGATGACCAACCTCGGCCATCACTCGCTCGACATCGTGCACTGGATCTTCGACCTCGCGGCGCCGCGGGCGGTGAGCAGCAGCGGGGGGCGTTTGTTTCTCCAGGACCACGGCGAGGTGCCGGACACGCAGGATGCCATCCTCGAGTATCCGAAATTCAATGTCATCGTGCAGATCCGCGAGTGCGCGGCGGGCGCGGGCCCGGCCGGCGCCGGCGGCCTCACGTTGCTCGGCACGAAGGGCACGATGACTCTCGGGCGCGCGGGCTTTGCGATCGTGCCGGACAAGCGCGGCGAGCCGGTCAACGCGTTCGCCCGCATCATCGGCGGTCACCCGGTCGGCGGTCCGCAACCCGTGCCGGAGCGGGCGGGCGAATTCTGGTGCGAGCCGGTCGAGGACAAGAGCGGCAACGCCGACCGGCAGTTTGTCGACCACGCCGCCGACTTTCTCGCCGGCGTGCGCAGCCGCCAGACGCCCCGCTCCGACCTCGCCAGCAGCCATTGGGTGAGCACCGCGTGTCATCTCGCGAACATCTCCGCCCGCACCGGGCGCAAGGTCTTTTGGGACGCGGCGGCGAATGACATCCACGGCGACCCGGAGGCCAGCGCGATGCTGCAGCGGCCGTATCGCGCGCCGTGGGATGCCGAGGTGCGGAGACTGCTCGCATGAACCGGCGGGCCTTTGTCGCCGCCTGGCCGGCGCTCCTGGCCGCGCGCTCCATGCTCGCCGCCGCCGGCGCCGCGCGGTCGCGACTCGGGATCTGCACCTTTTCCTGCCATCAGCATTGGAAGGCCGTCGCGGCGAAGCAGGGTGGGGTCAAGTTCTCCGATCCGGGGAGTTTCTATCGCTACGCCCGCGAGCTCGGCGCCGAGGGCGTGCAGACCGCGTTGCGCAGCCAGGACCCGGCGGTGGCCCGGCGGATGCGTGAGCTGGTGGAGCGCGACGGCGGCTACTACGAGGGCGAACTGCGGCTGCCGAAATCCGAGGGCGACCTGACGGCGTTCGAGAGCGACGTCCGCCTGGCGCGCGAAGCCGGCGCTACGGTCGCGCGCGCCGTGTTCACGGGTGGACGGCGTTATGAGATTTTCAAAACGCTCGACGAGTTCACCCGCTTCCACGCCGAAGCCCGGCGCTCGCTCACGCTCGCCGAGCCGGTGCTGCGGCGGCACCGGCTCAAGATCGCCGTCGAGAATCACAAGGATCTCACGATGGACGAACTCGCCCGCCTGATGGGCGAGTTCCGGAGCGAATGGATCGGCGTGCTCGTGGACACCGGGAACAACCTCGCGTTGCTCGATGAACCGCACGCGGTGATTGAGACGCTCGCGCCGTTTGCGCTCAGCGTGCATCTCAAGGACATGGCTGTGCAGGCCCACGCGAAGGGCTTTCTGCTCAGCGAAGTCCCGCTCGGCACCGGCCTGCTCGATCTGCCGCGCGTGATTTCCACGCTGCGGCGCGCGAACCCCGGTATTGTTTTCAACCTCGAGATGGCCACGCGCGATCCGCTCAACGTCCCGTGTCTCACGGATGGCTATTGGGCGACGTTTCCCGCGCGTCGGGCAACGCACCTCGCGCCCGCCCTCGAACGGGTGAAGTCGAATCCTCTGAAACGGCCGCCGCCGCAGATGACCGGCAAGACCGTGGCCACGGTGCTCGCCGAGGAGGAAGCCAACAACCGCCACGATCTCGACTGGATGCACCGCAATATTCGCTCATGAGCCCGACCCCTCCCCTGCCCGGCATCAAACTTTTCGATCTGACCGGGCGCACCGCGCTCATCACCGGCGGCTCCAAAGGCCTCGGCCTGGCGATGGCCGCCGGTCTGGCCTCCGCGGGCGCCGAGGTGATGCTCGTCAGCCGCCAGATCGCGGAGGCCCGGGCCGCGGCCGCGGACCTCGCGCGAGACTTTGGCCACCGGGCGATCGGCCATGCGTGCGATGTGACCGTGCCGGAGCAAGTGGACGCGATGGTGGCCGCCGCGCACGCGCAACTCGGCCGGGTGGATATTTTGATCAACAGCGCTGGGATTAACATCCGGGGCCCGATCACCGAGCTTTCGTTGGAACAGTTTTCGTCGGTGATGAACACCAATGTCACTGGCACGTGGCTCTGCTGTCGCGCGGTGGTGCCGGGCATGCGCGAGCGAAAATGGGGGCGCGTCATCAATCTCTCGAGCGCGCTGGGCCTGATCGGCCTGGCGAATCGCACGCCGTACACCGCGAGCAAGGGCGCGGTGGTGCAGCTGACGCGCACGCTCGCGCTCGAGACCGCGGCGGATGGCATCACGGCCAACGCGATCTGCCCCGGTCCGTTTTTGACGGAGATGAACCTGCCGATCGCCGACACCGAGGACGGCCGGAAATTCGTGGTGGGCGCCACGGCGCTCAAGCGTTGGGCCCGCCTCGAGGAGATCCAGGGTGCGGCGATCTTTCTCGCGAGCCCGGCCTCGAGTTATGTCACCGGCACGGCGTTTGCCGTCGACGGCGGATGGACGGCGCAGTGAGTTCGCGCGCGGGGGGTGCGGTCGCAGGTCGGCCACTGACTGGAAGGAAACTGGATTTTGCTGGGTTGGGTCGGGTGGGGGTTATCCGACCCCGGCGCGCGCAACCGCCACGTGCCCGTCGCCCCGTTCAACCGCACCTACACCACGAACCAATCCTCCGGCGGTGTCTGGCGCGTGCGGCCCTGGCTCGGCCTCGGCGCCGGCTATTTCGAGTCCGCGCTCTTCTCCGACAGCTCAACGTGAACCACGCCCTCGGCCTCCACTCCGAGCAGGGCAACAACCGGTCCTGGCCCCGCTACACCGAGCCGCGCACCTGGATCACGAGCGTGACGGTGGAGTATTGAGATTCGTTCGTCGTCCTCGCCGCCAGTTCACGCCCGAGCGCAGTCGCACGTTCCGAGCGGCGGCGACAAGATTCCCTGCCGCCAACTCCTCGCCATGACTCCCCTGCCCACGACCGGAAAAGACACCGCCCTCTGGGGCCTGATCGGTTTGTTCGGGTTGTTCAACGCGCTGAAGCTGGCGACCACCCGGCAACTGCGCCGATCGGCGCAGCCAGTAGGCTGACCGCACCGAGGCCGTCCGACGCGACCAGCCCTCGCCCCGCCGGCACAGTCATCACAAGCCCGCGCCTCTACCTCTGCTTTACGCCGACGTGTGCCGGCCCGAGGTGGCTGTGCTACAGCCTGATCGCGCCCGCTAATTCCGACAATTCACCGCTTCCCCTTGTGCGCTCCGTAGCCCGCGAGGCCCTCTTCGAGGAGGTCGAACGCGGCCTCGATACCGGCGAGCGTTTGCGCGTGCGTTCGGGACTTGCCCGCGCCCCAGCCGACCCCGAACGCCAGTCGGCTCAATGGTCCGATCAGGCTGGCGACGACCCATGGCGTCGGGTCTTCC
Source organism: Opitutaceae bacterium (assembly GCA_005792355.1). Lineage (GTDB taxonomy): Bacteria > Verrucomicrobiota > Verrucomicrobiia > Opitutales > Opitutaceae > ER46. The sequence continues at coordinate 67,803 of SXSC01000059.1, read as the reverse complement.
TCCGCGGTGCCGACCTCACCCGCGAGCAGGTCGCCGATCTGCCGTTCATACTCGAGCGACATCTCGAACAGGCGCATGTGGATGGCCGGCGTCGAACGGACCACTTTGGCAAACGCCAGCCGTTTCCCGGCTGGCGCGGCCTGCAGCTGCTCCGCGATCGACAAAACATGCCGCCGGACGACCGCGAAGACGGGAACTCCCGCCCGCCGCCCCCGGATGTCCTCCACCAGCCGGGCCCACAGCTCCCTCCGGCCGGCGAGCATCAGGTCCTCCTTCATTGCGAAGTGGTTGAAGACGGTTTTCTCGGAGACATTGGCCGCCGCCGCGATTTCCGCGACGGTCACCGCGTCGAAGCCGCGCTTGGAAAACAGATCGAGCGCGAGCCCGGAGAGGAGCTCCCGCAGTTCGCTTTTTTTCCGTTCCCGCAGGCCTGGTGTGTTCATGAGTGGGCTTGGTCGATGGGGGTTCGCAGAATAGCCGGGCTTGACGTTTAGTTTAGTGACTGTAAATTTTCAGCAACCCACTTATTTTAGTTACACGAGCCAACCATGAAACCAATGCCCGGCAATCTCCAACACGGCCTGTCTCCCAAGGACGAAGCGACCGTTTCCGCCATTCGCGTCCAGTCCGCCCCGTTCAAGGGCATGATGAAAGGCCCCGAGGCCCGCGGCGGCTACGACCAGATGATCGGCGCCATCCCTGCGGCCGCCGACATAAGTTACGAGGCGGCGGAGGTCGGTGGGGTCGGCGGCATCTGGTGCCGCCCGAAGACCGCCTCTCCGGGCGCGGCCATCCTGTATCTGCACGGCGGGGCCTATGTCCTTGGATCGGCGAACGCCTACCGCCACTTCGCCGGCCAGTTCGCCGCCAGGACCGGCACCGCGGCGTTTGTCCCGGACTACGGCTTGGCTCCTGAGCGCCCCTTTCCCGCCGGGGTGAACGATGCTCAGGCGGTGTATCGCGCGCTGGCTGCACAAGGCATCAAGAAAGTCGTGCTCGTGGGAGACTCCGCGGGCGGCGGGCTTTCTCTGGTCTTGCTCGCCCTGGCAAAAGCGGACACCGACTCCGGCAAAGGACTCACGCCGCGCGCATGTGTCGTGATGTCGCCCTGGACGGATTTGACGCTGACCGGATCGAGCCATGTGAAACGGGCCGATGAAGACCCGTTTCTGACTCAAGGCGCCTTGCAGGCCACTTCGGCGCTGTATCTCGGCAAGACCGACGCGACCCATCCGCTCGCGTCACCGCTCCACGGCAATCTCGCCGGCCTGCCGCCGATTCAGCTGCATGTAGGCACGAGCGAAGTGTTGCTGGATGACACGCTGCGCTATGCCGAAAAAGTCCGTGCCGCGGGTGGCGACGCAGACGCGCATGTGTGGGAAGGAATGCCCCACGTCTTTCCCTCAAGCGTGGGCATGCTGGATGCAGCAGAACAGGCGATGACCATCATGGCTGATTTTATCAAAGAGAAGCTCAGCGCATAACCACCTCTCCAGCGCTCGATCCATGAAAAAAGTCCAATACACCGCATTCGGCGGATTGGATGTGCTCACGCTCGCCGAGGTGAACCAGCCTGTGGCTGGACCTCGCCAGGTGCTCGTGCGGGTGAAAGCCGCCGCCATCAACCCCATCGATTGGAAGATGCGGGTGGGGCAGGTGAAGTTTCTCTCCGGCTACCGCGAGGCTTATGAGCAGGCGGCAGCCGGGCGATTTCTCGGCAAAGCAGTCTTCACCATGACGCCTGAATGAAACTAAACCACGTCAACCTCACCGTCTCAGACCCCGTGGAAGCTCAGGCCTTCTTCGTGAAACACCTCGGCCTCACCGCCAAAGGGAAAGGCAACAAGAACATGGCGGTTTTGAGGGATGACAATGGAATGTCCGTGCTGCTGATGAGCCCATCCATGGGCGGCGATACCACCATCGGCTATCCTTCCACCTTTCACATCGGCTTCATGCAGGACACGGTAGAACAGGTGAACCAAATCAACCGCGCCCTGAAAGACGCCGGCTACGATCTCCCGGAGCCCTCGAAACAACACGGGGCGTGGACATTCTATTTCGAAACGCCCTGGGGCATCACCATAGAAGTTGGTGCTTGAAGCCGGATCCGAATCTCCGGTCCCGAAGCCATGACCACGAACCGACTCGAAGCCTTTAGCGTTGGCGTCATCGCCAGCATCATCACGATCATGGCCGGCTTCATCAAGACCCACCTCCACCAAAGTTTGACCCCTTCGGCTCGGCCCGGAGCAGCGCGGCGAGTTTTTGCTCGAGCTGGGTCAGGCGGGCCTTGGGCGGGCCGACGAAGGTGCGGATGGGCGGACGACTATGGTGTCCGCAGCACTGCGCGGATCGGCGAGCCCTCGGCGCCGGCGAGCTTCAAGGGGAGCGCGATTAGTTCGTAGATGCCCGGGGCGGCGGCGCGGAGGTCGAGGTTTTCGAGGATGATGATGTTCGCCGCTTCGAGCCGGTGGTGGATCTGCATCGTCGGATCGTCGGTTTGATCGACGGAGGGGAGGTCGAGGCCGATCAGGCGCACGCCTTGCGCGCCGAGCCACGCGGGCACGTCGGCGGCGAGCACGGGGATGCGGGCGGGAAATTTCGTTTTGTCGTCGCAGTGGTTGGTGCGCACCAGGACGCGCGGCGTGGCGCGGCCGTCGAGCCCGGCGAAGTGTTCGCGCGTGAGGACCATCGTGCCTTGGGCGAGGAACACGCGGGCGGGGCCGAGCAGGATGTCGAGGTCGAGCTGGTCGATCGGGACGCCGGCGTCGTTGTAGTGGAGCGGGGCGTCCATGTGCGTGCCGCTGTGGATGCCGCTGGTGAATTTGCCGACATTGCACGAGGCGCCGTCGCGCAGGCGGCAGACGAATTCAAAGTGAAACTGCGTGTCGCCGGGCCACGGCGCGGTGGCGTTGGAGAGCGGGTGGGTGATGTCGATGAGGGGCATACGAGAAGAAAATCCGGGTGCCGACAGTGTAACGTAATACGTTACACTCGGGTCAGGTCACGAGGGCACGGGTGTTGGGGCAGGATTCGTGGAGGCGGGTAAGGAGGATGTGTTTCAGGCGGGCGATGGCCTCGGCGCACTCGGCGAAGCTGGTGTAGAGAGGCGATGGGGCGAGGCGGATGAGATCGGGGGCGCGGAAATCGGGGACCACGCCGGCAGCCTTCAGGGCCGAGCAGAGGCGCCAGGCGTCGGGGTGCGCGAGCGCGAGGTGGCCGCCGCGTGAGAGGTGACCGCGGGGCATGACGACGGTGACGCCGTGCGGCGCGAGCTCGGTGTCGATGCGGGCGAGGAGAAAATCGGTGAGGGCGAGGGATTTTCTCCGCAACGCTTCGATGCCCCCGGCTTCCGCGATGAGCGCGAGGGAACCGAGCAGCGGCGCGAGCGAGAGGATGTGGGGCGTCCCGATGTGCAGCGCGGCGGCCCCGGACGCGGGTTCGTGGTGCGGCGCCATCGCGAAGCGCCGGTCGGCGCGCACGCCCCACCAACCGGCGAGGCCGGGCGCGCGACCGAAGTGGCGGCGGTGGAGGTAGAGGCCGCCGACGGCGCCGGGGCCGGCGCCGAGCCACTTGTAATTGCACCAGAACGCGAAGTCCGGGCCGTCGCGATCAAGGGCGTGCGGCACGGCGCCGATGCTGTGCGACAGGTCCCAGCCGATGAGCAGGCCGCGTTCGCGGGCCTTGCGCGTGAGTGTGGCGACGTCGAGCAGCTGGCCACTGGTGAACACGACGGCGGGCAGCACGACGAGTTGCACATCGGGCGCGGCGCAGGCTTCGAGGATGTCGTCAAGCCGGAGGACGCGGCCGTCGCGCGAGGGGATGAGGCGCAGATGCGCCGCGGGATCGAGGCCGCGAAGGCGCAGGTGCGAGGTGAGGGCGTAGGCGTCGGAGGCGAAATTCAGCGCGTCGCCCAGGATGACGCGACGCGAAGCGTGCGCGGGCTCGAACAACGTCGCGAGGAGTTGGTGGAGATTCGCGGTTGTCTGGCCGGTGAGGCAGAGCTGGTCGGGTGCGGCGCCGAGGAGCGGGGCGAGTCTCTCGGCGCACGTCTCGGGGAGCGTCAGCCAAGTCGGGGTGGTTTCGGTCCAGCCGCCGATGCCATGGGTGCGCCATTGATCGAGGGCGCGGATGAGCGAGGCTTCAGCGCGGCGCGACAGCAGGCCGAGGGAATTGCCGTCGAGATAGATCTGTCCGGGCGGAAGGTGAAACTCCGCGCGGAAGGGCGCGAGGGGATCGGCGGCATCGAGGACCCGTGGGTCGGCGGACATGGGCGGAGGATCGTGGAATCCGGCGGGTGCGCAAAGAAGAAAGCGGTTCCGCGGGCGGGCGCTCGCGACCACCCACCCAGCTAAACCCCTCCCTCATCCGATCCCCCTGAAAATCCAGTTTCTTGAGAGCGTGCCTCGCGGAAAGAACCGTGTAGCTTCGTGGCCTTGGCACACTGTGGCCAGATGGAGCCCATCGATCTGTCATCGAAAGCCAGCAGGGGGTTCCTCGGAAAATATTGTTTCCAGAGAAATTTCCGTCCCCGACTTGTCGGGGGGCGGCCACCTCGAGGTTAGCCCCGACGAAGGCGGCCCGAAAGGGCGAAGATTTCACCCCTATAGGTGTGCTGCTATCCGACCGCATCGTGCATCGCTGCGACAATTTTGATCGTTCCTCAGGGAGCGATCAATCGCGTGTGGAGCGCCGTGCGGCGGTCTTCGAGGGACCAGTAGCTCTTGATCAACCACTTATTGTTCCGCAAACCGATCCGGACAAATACCTGCGGGTTGAGTCAAACCACGGGGTCATGACGCGAATCGCGAATGGAGAGATTGGAATTCCGGACTGTTGGTGTGACCCTCCCGCTGAAATCGAGTGACCAGAGAGCTGACGCTGGCGGGTCCGCCCATGCCGAGTCGTTCGCCCAGCCATCGGTTCGAAACCGAGGTGACTTTCTTCATGAGGGCAGCGATTAGCACCTTGGTCTCGGCAGATTTTGCTGCGGGGAGTCGAGCCAGGTCGATTTCGAGCGCGCTGGCGATCTTCTGGAGTGTTTCCTCCCAGAGCACGCCGCGGGCCTGCTTGAGTGCGGCCGAGTCGGAGCCGAGTAGCTCGAAACGGTGGACGCCGTCCAACTCACACTTCAGCTTCTCGCGCAGCCCCTGCATGAAATCGTCGGAGCCAATGGCCCAACCGCTGCACAGTTGCTCAAGTCTCTTGGCGCGCGACTGCTTGTCCGCATCAGCCATGAGGGCAAGGAACTGGAGATACGAACGCCAACCCGCCGGGCTATCTGGCAACCCGCCAGTGTCAGCCAGAACCGTGTCTCCCCCGAGCCAACCAGGACGTGGACCGCGGACAAACCGGCGCAAACTACTCCAGCGATATTCCGGCAATTGTTCCGCCGGCACGATTCCGGCGTCGACGGGATTCAAGTGGATGTAGTGCGCGACTTGCGCCAGGACGTGCCCAGGCTCGACATGCAAGGCCTTGTATCGGCCCTGAAAAGGACGGCCGATTTCGTCCCGAAATCGGTTCACACGTGTGGCCCACGTCCCTTGAAGCCATTTCATGCCCTCGCTCAGGTTTGGCTCGGGCGTGGTCAGCGCGAGGTGAAAGTGATTAACCATGACCACATATGCCTGAACCAGCCATCGAAATCGCAGACAGGCCTCACCGAGGCAGCGCTCAAAACAATCCGCGGCCCCGGCGTCGGCGAAGACGCCCCGCCGGTAGTTGCCGCGGTTGATCACGTGGTAACACGCTCCGGCGAATTCCAATCGCAGTTTTCGCGCCATATTCTGCGCGGAAGCCACGTCGCCTGTCGCGCGCTGTGCAATCTCGCGCTATACCCGAAATTGGGGTTATCGCCCTAACGAGGTGCCCGGTTGTTCGCGATTCGCGTCATGACCCCATTGGGGTTCCCGGAGCAGGACGCACCAGCCGAAGTGACGATCGATTGCCCGGTTGGTGGATCAAAATGCTCGAAGCCACCCGATTGATCGGGTCTGAATGGGCGTCCGGCCAAGAAGCCGACTCTCCGCCCCACCCGATGATACCCCGCCGCCAGTTTCTCCAATCGTTCGTCGTAGCGGCGGCGGCGCCGATGATCGTCCGCGCGGCGCAGCGGGCGGAGTTTCGGCTCCGGTATGTTTTGTCTTCGGCGTTGTACGGCGAGATGCCGCTGGAGGTCATCCTGCCGGAGGTGGCGAAGACAGGCAGCGAGGCGATCGACCTGTGGTGCCGCCCGCATGGCAACCAGCGCGAGCAAATCACAGAAATGGGCGACGCCGCCTTCGCCGCGTTGCTGGGGAAACATCGGGTGAAGCTCGGCGTGAGCACGCGTTATCCCCTTGGCCCGGCCGGTCTCGGGGATGAGATGAAGTGGCTGAAGAAATTTGGCGGCGGCATCATCGTCACGGGGAGCAAGGGGCCGAGCGAACCGTCGGGTGCGGCGGCGAGGACAGCGGTGAGGGAGTTCCTCGAACGGATGAAACCGCACGTCGCCACGGCGGAGGAAAATGGCGTCACGATCGCCGTCGAAAATCACGGCAAGCAATTGCTCCATCATCCGGACTCGCTGCGTTACTTTGCGGAATTCAACCGCTCGGCCCACCTCGGCATCGCCCTGGCGCCGCATCACCTGCACGCGTGGGTGGACCAGCTTCCGGCGTTGATCCGCGACCTCGGGGCGCGGCAGATTCCGTTCATGTATTTTCAAGAGCACTCGGCCGGCATCTTCGCCAAAGTGGCGAAGGAAATCGAGCTGCAGCAACTGCCGGGCTTCGGCGGCGGGCTCGATTATCGTCCGGTCATCAAGGCGCTGGCCGATATCCGCTACACGGGGCTCGTGGAGATCTTCATGCATCCGACGCCGCGCGGAATTCCAATTCTGCCCACGGTGGCGGAGATCACGGCCGCGATCAACCGGTCGCGGGACTATATCGAGCGCTGCCGGCGGGAGGTCGTCGGGTGAGAGGCGGCCTGCGCTTCGGCTTCGCGGCGCTCCTGAGTATTCTGGGCGGGCGCGCGGAGCCGTGGGTCGCGGGGTTCGAGCGATTTCACGCGGCCGCGCCCGACGCCGCCGGCGGCCGCCTGCTCTACAACGAACTCGGCTGCGTCAATTGCCACGGCGGCGACACCGGCCTCCCTGCGCGACGCGGCCCGGATCTCACCGGAGTGACGACGCGCGGCAGCGCGGCATGGCTGCGAGCGTTTGTCGCGGATCCTGCGGGCCACCGCAGCGGCACCGCGATGCCGAAGCTCCCAGCGGCAACCGCCGCAACCGACGCGGAGGCGGTGGTCCACTTCCTCGGCACCCTCGCGCCCAAGAACCCGTCACGGCCGACGCGAATCGCCCATCTCAACGCGGAGCTCGGCAAGACCCTCTACCACACCCGTGGCTGCGTCGCCTGCCATGCGCCGCAGGCCGACTACACGCCACCGGACGGCCGCCCCGCCGCTGGAGAGTTCGGCTACGGCGCCGCGTCGTTTCCCGCACTCGCCGAAAAATACGACGTCAGCACCCTCGCCTCCTTCGTGCGCGATCCTGTGGCCACGCGCCCCGACGGCCGCATGCCGCGGATCGAAATGGAGGAGCAGGATGCGCGCGACATCGCCGCCTACTTGCTCGGAATCGCCGGCAGCGATGGTGAAGCGGTGGCGCGGTTGCCGTCGTTTGCGCCCGATGCCGCGCTCGCCGTGCGCGGCCGCGAGATCGTCACGGCGGCGCGCTGCGTGGCGTGCCACACGTTGCCTTCGGTTCCTGCCGCGCAACCTATCGCTCTCCGGCGCGCCACGGGCGGCTGCGTCGATGAAGCACCCGCGCCCGGCCTGCCTCGCTACACGCTCAGTCCGGCCCAACGCACCGCGCTGCGCGCCTACCTTGCCGACCGCGCCGCGCCCGTGACGCCCGCGCAAGCCGCCCACGGCACCCTCGCGGCGCTCAACTGCGTGGCGTGTCACGAACGCGACGGCCAAGGCGGGCCGGACGCCGCGCACAGACCCTACTTCCTCGGCGACCACAATCTGGGCGACACCGGCCGCTTCCCGCCCCCGCTCACCGGCATCGGCCGCAAACTCCAGCCGGAGTGGCTCGCGGAGGCTTTGTTCGGCAAGCACCGCGAACGCGCGTATCTGAAAACGCAAATGCCGCTGTATGGCGCCGCGGTCGCGAATCTGCCGGCGCTGCTCGCGACCACCGACGCGCGCGCGGCCACCGCGTTGCCACCGGGCGACATCGAGGCGGGAAGAAAACTGCTCGGCACGCTCGGGGGCGTGAGCTGCATCACCTGTCACCGCTGGGGGGACCGCGCCTCGCTCGGCATTCACGCGCTCGATCTCTCGAATCTCGCGCGGCGGTTGCAACCCGCTTGGCTGCGCGACTACCTGATCAACCCGGCCGCGCATCGCCCCGGAACGGTGATGCCGTCGTTCTGGCCCGAGGGAAAAGCCGCCAACCGCGAGATCCTCGGCGGCGACACCGACCGGCAGATTGCCTCGATCCTCGCCTTCGCGCGGGACGGCAAAGGGCTGCCCGAGGGATTTCCGGCGACGTCCGCGCGGGAGTTCGAGTTGATCCCCGGCTCGCGCCCGATCGTGCAGCGCACGTTCATGGCGGACGTCGGCACCCACGCCATTCTCGTCGGCTTCCCGGCGGGCATCCACCTCGCCTACGACGGACGCGACTGCCGGCCGGCGCTCGTCTGGAAGGGGCGTTTCTTCGACGCCTACGGCACGTGGTTCAGCCGGTTCGCGCCCTTCGAGAAACCGTTGGGCGAATCTGTCGTGCAGTGGCCGGTGCCGACCGGCCCGGCCGATTCGCGCCGGTTCGACGGCTACCGCCTCGATGCCGCCGGCGTGCCCACGTTTCTCTTTTCCGTGGGCGGCGTGCCGGTGGCTGAGCGGTTCGAGCCGGGCGAAAGCGGCAGCCTTCGGCGGAGCGTCACCTGGAATCTCGAGGCGCTGCGTTCACTCCCGCTCTCCCACCCCGCCGGGCTCATCGTGCGGGAGGCCGCCGCGAGCGCTCCCGGAAAACTCGAGTTCATCTACACGTGGCCATGAAACGCATCCTTTCGCTCGCGGTCGCGTTGCTCGCCACCGACCTCCGCCTCGCGGCCACCGAAGGCTATGCGATCCAGACGATCCTCACGGGGAGTTCGCCCACGTCGTCGCGCAACGCGAACTGGAAACCCGGCGACGGCCTCACGCTCGAAGTCGGCGGCATGGACTTCATGCCCGATGGAAAACTCGCCGTCGCGATCCGCAAGGGCGAGGTCTGGCTGCTCGACGGTGTGCTCGGCCCGCCCGACCAGGTCCGCTACACCCTCTTCGCTTCCGGCCTGCACGAGCCGCTCGGCGTGTTGCGCGACGGCGACAGCCTGCTCGTGACCCAACGCACCGAGGTGACGCGGCTGCGCGACACGAATGGCGACGGCGTCGCCGACGAATATCTGACAGCCGCCCGCGGCTGGAACGTCTCCGGTGCGTATCACGGTTATGCGTACGGCCCGAAACGCGACGGCCAGGGCCGCCTCTGGGTGGCGCTCAATCTCGACATGGGGGAACGCTCGGACAACCAGGCGGCGTGGCGGGGCTGGAGCGGCATCATCGGTCTCGATGGTGCGTTCGTGCCGATGGCGGCCGGGATGCGGTCGCCCTGTGGCCTGGGCGCGAACCGCGCCGGCGACATGTTTTGCGTCGACCAACAAGGCACGTGGATTCCGGCCACGCCGATCTATCACCTGCGGCGCGGCGCGTTTTACCTCAACCCCGAGGGCATCGCCTCGCAGGAGCGGCCGGAGTCGCCGGTGAAACTTTCGGCCCCGGTGCCAAACAAGGTGCCGTATCCCGAGGCGCTCCGGGCGCTGCCGGAGATGGTCCCGCCGGCGGTCTGGTTGCCTTACAACAAGATGGGCCGCAGCGGGACGGATCTCGTCGTGTGCGCCGCGGACGGAAAGTTCGGGCCCTTCGACGGACAGTTTTTCGTCGGCGAATTCACCGATGCCAAGGTCAGCCGCGTTTTTCTGGAGAAGGTCGACGGCGAGTACCAGGGCGCGGCGTTTCCGTTTCTTTCCGGCTTTGCCTCCGGCGTGGTGCGGCTGCTGTTCGAGCCCGACGGCAGTCTGTTCGTCGGGATGACCAGTCGCGGCTGGTCGTCGCTCGGCACGCAAGCCTACGGGTTGCAGCGCGTGCGCTGGAACGGCGTGACGCCCTTTGCCCTCCGCGAAATGCGCGCGCAGCCCGAGGGTTTCGAGCTGGTCTTCACCACGGAGGTGGAGCCCGCGACCGCCGGGGTCGCCTCGTCGTATTCGATGAAGAGTTACACTTATCTCTATTCCAGCGCGTATGGCAGCGCGGAAATCGAGACGCGGCCGCTGCCGATCACGGGCGCGACCGTCAGCCCCGATCGGCGAAGCGTGCGGCTGCAGGTCGGCGGCCTGCGCGCGCACTACGTCCACGAGCTGCGGGCCGGGGGCGTGCGTTCCGCGGCCGGCGCGGCGCTGGAGCAGCCGGATGCCTACTACACGCTGAACCGGATTCCGCGGTAGAGGAGGGAGTCCAAAGGGGTCGAGGCGTTACCGGTTACAGAGTACGACCGCGTGCGGCCGCGTCATTGCCGGCCACGGCGCTAACCGATGGCGCCTTCCTGTTTCAATTCGGCGAGCGCCGCGTCGTCGTAGCCCAGTTCGCGGAGGATCTCGATGGTGTGCTCCCCGAGTTCGGGCGCGCAGGCGCGCGGCACCGGCGGCGTGCCGTGCAGGCGCACCGGTGTGCCGGGCAGCCGGATCTTCCCCGCCCGGCCGTGTTCCAGCTCGATCACCATCCCGTTGGCGTTGAGCTGCGCGTCGTCGATCGCTTCCTCGAGGGTGTTCACCTTCGCGCAGAAAACGCCCTTGGGCTCCAAATCGGCCATCCACGCCGCGGTCGTCTTTTCGCGAAACCGCACCGCCAGGAGCGCGTTCAGTTCGCGGCCGTTTTCCTTCTGCCGGGCGTGCGTGGCGAAGCGCGGTTGCAGCGACAGATCGCCGAGGCCGATCGCCACCGAGATGTCGCGCACGGCATTGTCGGAAAACACGGGCGAAATCTCGAGGTAGCCGTCCTGCGTCGCGAAAGACTTGTCGACGATCGACTCGTTCGCGCTGACTCCGGAAACTTCCGTCACGCGCCCCGCGTTCATCGCGGCGGGCCCTTCCCACGAGTGGGCGTGAAACGCGACACTCAGGAGGTCGGTCGTCACGCACTGGCCCTGCCCGGTGCGATGGCGGGCGAGCAACGCCATCAGAATGCCCTGCATCAGCATCAGCCCGGCCGGGTAGTCCGCCGAAATGCCCGCGGGGAACGGCGGTTTCGCCGGGTCGGGCTGGGTGAACCAACCGGCCTCGGCGCGCGCCATCAGATCGTGTCCGCCGCGCGCCCGGTCCGCCGACGGCCCGTGGTCGCCCCAGCCGCCGGACGACGCGTAAATCAGCCGCGGGTGCCGGGCGGCCAGCGCGGCGTAGCCCAGTCCCAGCTTTTCCATTACGCCGGAACGAAAGTTGTGCACCACGACGTCGGCCGTGGCGAGCAGCGCGCGAATCGCCTCCTGGCCGCGCGGGCTCTTCACGTTGACCGCGAAACTGCGCTTGTTGCGATTCAGCCCGGCGTACGGCAGGCTCACGCCGTGCACGAAGGGTCCCCAGCGGCGGCTCCAGTCGCCCGCGTCGGGGCGCTCGACCTTGATCACGTCGGCACCGTAGTCCGCCAGAAGCTGGGTGCCGACCGGGCCTTGGTAGACGTGACTGAAATCGACGACGCGAATGCCGGTGAGCGCGGATGCGATGGCCATAATCTTTTGGGTGCTTCCAAGGCCGCGATGGGCGCGTTGATTGTCAACCAAAAGTCCCGAGCCCGCCTGGCTCGCGCCTGGCTTGGTTTTTTCACCTCTCCGATTGCCAACACGGCTGGTTCCGGCGCCCGTCTCGAGTTCATGCGGGCTGAGGCCCTGAGCGGAGCCGCACGGGAGAACGCAGGGCGGCGCAGCCGCAACTGAACCTGCACGCCAATCCTTTGCACAGAAGGCAACGAAGCAAACGAAGGGAGCGGCTTCCGGCCCGGAGGGGGATCGGTCTCCAGCCCGGAGGGAGACGAACGACGCTTCGTTCTCTTGGTTGCCTTCTGTGCAAGTTCCGTGGCTGGAAGATGCACGCTGGCTGCGACGATCCTTTTCAATCCATTTACCGCTGTTTTTTGCGGCTAAACTCAGCTGGCTGGGTTTCGGTTGCGGCCCTGAGCCGCGTTGCGATATTCCCAGACCGACGCCGCCCGCCCTCATCGCCATGACCACCCGCCTCACGACCACCTACGCCGCCGGCGTCTGCACGATCACGCTGCATCCGCCTGAGGGAAAACCACCGACGCTCGACCACGCGGTGATGCACGCGTTCGAGCACATCCTCCTGGAAATCGAGACCCGGTCGCCGGAGCTCGGTGCCGTCGTGCTGCGCAGCGCCTCGCCGAAATTTTTTTGCGCGGGCGCGAATGTGCGGATGCTGGAAACGATTACACCCGAGACCATCGGGCCGTGGGTCGAACGCGGGCACCGGTTGATGAATCGGATTGAGGCGCTGCCGGTTCCGGTCATCGCGCGCGTGGAGGGTTATGCGCTGGGTGGCGGCCTGGAACTCGCGATGGCCTGCGATCTCATTTTTGCCTCGAGCAACGCCAGCTTTGGCCAGACCGAAACCAAGCTGGGTTTCGTCACGGGGTGGGGCGGCAGCTTCCGGCTGGCGCGACGCGTGGGTTTGGGAAGGGCGAAGGAGCTCGTTTTCAGCGGGCGCCTGTTCGATGCCGAAGAGGCGGTCCGGTTCGGGCTCGCCGAATGGCAGGGCGGCGCCGCCGAGCTGGATCGGCACCTGGAGGAGTTCCTCCGCGCAGTCGCCGGCAACAGCCGCGTGGCGATTCGCGAGATGAAGCAGATCCTCGAATCGTGCCCGCGCACCAGCCTGGCGGAAAACGCGCCGATCGAAGCCGAGGCCTCGCGGCGTTGCCTGACGAGCGGCGACGCGGCGGAGCGTTTGCGGAATTTTCTGCGGAAGAAAGGTCCGTCGGGTCCGACGAATGACCAGTGATGCCAGGCTCCCGAATGAATTTGACGATTGCGTGGTAGGGACCGACCTCCGGGCGGTCCGCGGCCCGCTCGGAAATCGGGCCCAACCGGCGCTTCGCGCCCGAGCGTCGCGTCGCGCACGTGCAACACCACGAGGCCGCCGCCCCAATCCGCCGGCGGAGTCAGTCTCTGGCCGCCAGTCTTGATTGGACCGGCGTTGCTGGGCTGGTTCGTGAGCGGGTTGAACCACTCGCCGGTGAGCGGACCGCGCGCCGCGATCGTGAGTGTGAACGGTGGCGCCTGTTTCAAGCCCACGACGTATTCGCGGCCTGGATTCGCGAGGGCCCAACCAGCCGTGGTGACATTTTCCGCCGGCGCCCGTTCCCAGGCGCGGGTGACGAACTCCTCCGGCGCGTGCGCGTTTCGATAGGTCTGGTCCTCGGGGCCGAGCGGGCCCTGCTCGCAGCCAAATTCAACGTTGGCGACCGGCCAGGCGCGACGGGCGCGCTGGGGGGGGGACTTGTTCGCGTCGACCCAATCCGCTCGTTCGCTCAGCGACGGTTGGACCGCCTCGTCGCAGCGCACGCGATGCGTTGGATGAACGAGCAAGGGCACAAGGGCGAAGGTTGACCAACTGGCGAAAGCTGGTTGGAATCGGTCTTTGTGCGCGCGGGATTTGAGTTTAGGCGCCAGCATGGCAGTCATCGCGCGTACGTTAAACCGGGAATCGCGCGGCCGGTCGTCATTCCTACTTACACGGAGGTGCCGGTGTTCATCATCCGGAACAATCTCAAGACTGCGGGGCTTTCGCGTGAAGAGTACTTCCGGCTCCTCAATGAAGTGCGCTGAGCAAGCGCCGAGGATTTGGCGGTGAACAAAACCGCAGTCTTCATGGGGGGTCCATCGTTCTTGCCCACGGTTTTTTCCAACCGCGCGACAGCCGCCTGGAGTTTCGCGCCATCGACCCCCTGCGACGCCGGCGAGGCGACGTCTCATTCCTTCCCGGGCACCACCGTGAGTGATCGCGGTCGCGCGGCGTCGACGATCAGCCGCAGGTTCTGGTCGTAGGTGCTGTCGGGCTGGCCCGGCTCGAATTTTCCCGGGGCCGCGCCGCGCACGGCCACCACCATGCGCAGTCCGGGAAATATCGTGAGCGTATCGCGGTTCCACATCCCGTTGGCCTGATACACGTCGGGCGGCGCCGATGGCCACACGCGTTCGCCCGCGGGCGTGGCGGCGTTGAACCAGAAACTAAAGCCATACACGCCCGGGCCGTGGGGCGTCTGGTTGGTGCCTCCGCCGTAGCTCCCGATCGCCAGATAGTCGTCTGGTTTCATCTCCTTGGTCATCGCGCGCGGGAGGTCGGCCGGCACCTGCGGCCGGACGTTGGCGTTGAAAAGATGCTCCGCGATCACTTCACGTCCCGCCCAATGTCCGCGCTGCAGCCAGAGCCAGCCCAGGCGCGCGAAGTCACGGGGGCTCGCCACGACGCCGAGGTCGTTGCGATGGCCGAAGAACGCGCCGTCCTCGAATTGCAGCTCGGCGAACCGCTGCGCAAACGCCTCCGCCAGCGGCTGCCGAAAGACTTTTTCCAGCGAGCGCGCGTAGAGTTGAATCGCGAAATCATTGTAGCCCCACGCCGCGCCGGGCGCCTCGGCGCACGCGTAGCCGCTCGTCATGTTGGCCAGCTGGCGAAAAGTCATCGCTGCGTCCTTCGGCGCCAGGGTCCAGCCGGCTGATCGCACCGGAGCGTCGACGGCGGGGAGACGCCCTTCCTGCACCGCGAGCAGCAGCATCGTGCTGAACACCGGTTTTGACGCCGAGGCCCACCACTTGTGGGTCGCCACTTCGCCCCACGTTTTCACGAGGTAGCCATCCTTGATCACCACGCCGTCGCCTCCGATCTTGGTGGCAAACGCGTCGACTTTCGCCGCGTCGAGCCCGACCTCGCCGGGCCTGCGCTGCTCCCATGTCCTGCCGGGAAACCGCGCGCCCCGCTCCTTCGGCGGCGGGAGCGGCGGGGGATTTGCATTCGGCCCGCGTCGCTGCGCACTTGCGGTGCCGGGCCGCGGTGGTCCGGTGCCGGCGACGAGCAGCGCGCCATCCTTCAACGTGACCGTTCCCGGATCGGCCGCCCGCGCGCCACGGATCGGCGGGCCGGGCGTCCAGGTTATGCCGTCGGCGCTCGTCGCCGTCCACACGCCGCCCTCGCCGGTGCCGTAGAAAGTAATCTTCGCGCCGTCCGACTTCGCATCACCGAGCCAGCGGCGCCGGCCTTCCGCGCGTACATCGGCGACGTGCGCGAACGTCAGGCCGTCCGTGCTCACCGCGTGATAGCCGGTGTTTTCCGCCGCCCGGTCGGCGGCGGGCCGCGGGTCGCGCCCGGGGTCGGACGGATGGCCGACGCCGTTGTCCGGGGCGAAGAGATGAAACTCTCCGCGGTGCAGGACGACGGCGCAATCGATCACGCCGCGGCGCTCGACCGCAAAACGCACGCCGGGCTCAAACGTGTAGTCGACCGCGTTGTCCGAAATCGCCGAATAGATCGCAGGCACGCCGTCGCCTGGACCCAGGCGGCGCGAGGTGAAGTACATCCGCACGCGTCCGTCGGGCAGCGGTACCATTGTGGGATCGAAGGGGAAGCGCATGCCCGGCGGCAGGCCGCGCAGCCGAATCACCTGGGCATCCGTCCACGTGCGGCCCTCGTCGGAAGAAAAATGCACCGCGACCTTGTCGAAGGCGGCCTCGTTCTTCTCGGGGAAGCACTGATACCCGACGGCGATCCGGCCGTCGCCGAGGCGTGCGGCGGTGGCGACACCGCCGCGCGGAAAGGTCGCCAGCAATTCCGGCGTTCCGCGGGCCGGCACGCGGTATACGAGGATGTCCTGATCCCATGGGCCGGGTTGGCGGGAGCGCTCGGCGGCCGAGGGTGGTCCGGGTGGACGGGGTGGCACCTGACCACCGGCCTCGGGCGCGCAGAGCACGAGAGCCAGCAAGACTGGCGTGGCCCAAGGCCGAAAGGATGGGATTGAGGAATAGGGTACGTTTTCCGTCATGGGACCGAAGGAACTCGGAACGAGGCTGCGGAAGGCAACTGGCGGAGGCGAGCGACGAGTGAACGCGAAGCAACAACCATCGCGGCTTCGCGCCGGCGCGCGAATCGCGGTTGACCGCCTCGCGGACGGTCGCGAGGGTTCCGCGACTTCCGTCCCCGCTTTCCTCATGGTGAAATCTTCCGCATGGTTTGGTCCGTTGTCGCTGCTCTTGCTCTCCGTGCTGGCCGGCTGCGGCAAGTCGTCCGACCGCGCCGCGGGTGCCACCGGGAAGCCTGGGACCGTCGAGATCCGTTTCGCCCACGTGCACTCGCCCGATGTCGCGGGTGAGTTGCACTTCACCGCGGTGGCGTTTGCCGAGGCGTTGGCGGCACAGTCGGATCGGTTGCCGGTGAAGATCTTTGCGCAGGGCACGCTCGGCAATGAGCGCGAGGTATATGAGGGCCTGCAACTCGGCTCAGGCGCCTCGATCACGGTTTCGGGCACGGCGATCCTGAATAATTTTGATCAGCGCATCGGCGTCGTCGACCTGCCGTATCTTTTCCAGGACTTCGATCACGTGCACCGCGTGCTCG
The DNA here is from genome assembly GCA_005792355.1 of Opitutaceae bacterium. Lineage (GTDB taxonomy): Bacteria > Verrucomicrobiota > Verrucomicrobiia > Opitutales > Opitutaceae > ER46. Next base: position 51,097 of record SXSC01000059.1, on the reverse strand, counting down.
ATGGCGAAGTGGGCCGCGATTTGGCGGCCGGGCTGGAAAAGCAGGGCATCGTGCTCCTCGCGTGGATCGATGGCTGGGGTTTCCGCAATCTGATCACGACCAGCAAGGCGGTGAAACGTCCGGAGGATCTGAAAGGTCTGAAGATTCGCACGATTCCGACGCCCGTGTACCTCGCCGCGTTGCGCATGATGGGCGCGAACCCGACGCCGATGGCCTATGGCGAGATTTACACGGGCCTCCAAACCGGGGTGATCGACGGCTTCGAACAGGCACCGGCGATTTTGATCGCGGAACGCTATTATGAAGTGGCGAAAAATCTCACCACCTCGCGCCATCTCTTTCCCGCGATGGTCGTGTGCTATTCGAAGGCGCATTGGGACCGGCTTGCGCCCGACGATCAGGCCAAGATCCGGAGCGCCGCGGAGGCCGCCCGCGACAAGGGCCGCGCGCTGGCGCCGACGCGCGAAGCGGAGGCGCTGAAAACCCTGGGGGATCGTGGCATGACGATTCATGCGATCGACACGAGCAGTTGGGCGCAGGCGGCGGTGAAGCTGCAGGATCAGCTCGCCGCCGAGCGCGGGGCGACCGACTTGCTGATGAAGATCCGCGCAGCGGCGAAGAAGTGATGGCGGAGAAATTCCAAGCCGTGAAACACAGAGATCACCGAGATTTCAAACCGAGGTCACGGAGCAAGGCAGTGGACCTGTCCGGATCCAGCAAGACCAGGGGTGAACCTGTTGGTTTCCTGCGGGCATTTTCAACCCACAGAATTTTAACAGCAGGCAGCAAAGAGAACGAAGCGCCGTTCGTCTTTGCGCCCTTTGTTTGCTTCGTTGCCTTCTGTTCAAGCGGTTGGAGGTCGAGTTTGCTGGCCGCGGGGCCGCCCTGGGGTCGCTGTGGCTTCGGTGTGACCTCGGGCCTGAATCAACCATGAGCCGCATCACTCGCGTCGTTGGCACGATCCTGCGGGCCGTCGACCGCGCGGCCGAGGCACTCATCATTTTGCTGTTCGCGGTGATCGTGCTCGTGGGCGGGATGCAGGTGCTCAGCCGCTATGGCTTCAATGCGTCGCTGAGCTGGAGCGAAGAACTGCAGCGCTACGGGCTGATCTGGATGGTGTTTCTCGCGTTGGTGGCGGGCTACCGGCGCAGTTCCCACATCGGCATGGGCCTGCTCCTGGAAAAACTGCCGCAAGCGGTGCAGCGGTTCATGGGCTGGTTCATCGATCTGCTGTGGCTGGGCCTTGGGCTGGCGATGGTCGTCTACACCGCAGCCTATCAATCGGCGGCGGGAATGACATTCCTCAAGAGTGTCAGCCGCCAGAGCAGCGCCGGCATGGGGCTGCGCATGGATATCGTGTATGCGTGCATCGTCATCGGTGGTGCGTACCTCGTGCTCGCCGCGCTCTACAACCTGCTGCGCCGCGCCGCCGGTGAGTCGCCCAAGATCATGGCGGAGGAGCCACCATGTTGATTGCGCTGGTCGTGGCGCTGCTCGCGCTGATTTTTTTGGGCGTGCCCGTCGTCGTGGCGATCGGTTCGGTCGCGCTGGGCGGCATCCTGGCGCTGGGGGAGCTCGCCCCGGTGGAGTTTCCGCGAAAAATGTTCTCGGCGATCGACTCGTTCAGCCTGCTGGCGCTGCCGTACTTCATCCTCGCGGGCGAGCTGATGGTGCGCGGGGGCATGAGCCGGCGCCTCGTCGAATTCGCCGAGACGCTCGTCGGCCACCTGCGCGGCGGGCTCGGACATGCGACCGTGCTGGCCAACATGATTTTTGCCAACGTCACCGGTTCGTCGGTCGCGGCCACCTCGGCGATCGGCTCGCTCATGGCGCCGGAGATGAAGGCGCGCGGCTACAAGGGCGGCTTCATCGCCTCGCTCGCGGCCACCTCGGGCGTGATCGGCGCGATTATTCCGCCGAGCATGGTGATGGTCGTCTACGGCGCGATGGCGGGCGTGTCGATTGGCGGCCTTTTTCTCGGTGGTTTCCTGCCGGGGCTGCTCATCACCGGGCTGTTGATGCTGGTCGTGCACCTCCACGGCTATCATCCGGACTTTCCCGAGATTCGCGCCACCGGCGGCCGTTTCAGCGTGCGGGCCGTGTTCCAGACGCTGCCGCGCGTGTGGGTCGCGGTGCTCGCCCCGGTGATCGTCCTCGGCGGAATCATGACGGGAATTTTCACGGCGACGGAGGCGGGCGTCGTGGCCTGCTTCTACGCGCTGTTCGTGGCGATGTTCGTCTATCGCTCCGTGACCGTGCGCGACCTGCCGAAGATTCTGCTGAATGCCGCGATCACGACGACGGTGGTGCTCGGGATCATCGCGGTGGCGGGGGCGCTGGGCTGGCTGCTGACGTATCTGAATTTCACCGAAATCGTCGGCAGCTGGCTGCTCGGGGTTTCCTCCAAGGGCTGGATCGTGCTGCTGGTGTTGCTCGGAATCATGCTGGTCCTGACGATGTTTATCGAGTCGCTGGCGGTGTTGATCATCTTGGTCCCGCTGATTGTGAAGATCGGCGCGACGTTTGGGTTCGATCCGATTTACCTCGGGATGTTGATGGTGATCGTGACGCAAATCGGGGCCACGACCCCGCCGGTGGCCGTGTGTCTCTTCGTGGGGACGAGCATCGCCGGCTGCAGCTACGACGAAACGATCCGCCGCTGCTGGCCTTTTATCGCCGCGCTCGTCCTCGCCCTGCTCGCGGTCTTTCTCTTTCCACCGCTGGCCACCTGGCTGCCGAATACGTTTCTGAAGTAACCGTTCACCGCCGCCGTCGGCTGCCTGGATCTTCTGGACCGGAGGGTTTTCCCGGCATGTGCCGGTTCGGGTAGTACGTCCAGTTGGCCTCCCACCATCGGCGCCAGTCGCCGGCGTACGGCGTCTTCCACAGCGGATCCTGATGGACCATCGCCATCAGCGCGTCGGTGACGGTGCGGCAGTCCGGGCCGGGCATTCCCGGGGTCGCGTGGTAGCGGTTGCCGCTGCGCCCGAGGTGAAAATGGATCGGCGGGTCGTCCTTCCGCCAGATGTTCTCCTTGATCCGCCACACGACCCAATCGTACGCGGACCACTTGGTGAGATAACAACGTTCCAGTTCATTCCACGCGCGTACGGCGGTTTCCCGGTGACTCGAGCTGAGACCATCCACCTGGCGTTGTAACCACCAGGGAGCGATCGCCGGGTGGTTGCGCAACGGATCGAGCCTCACCCAAATCTGCCACCCGGTCACCCCGGCAGCCGTCAAAAAAACGATCCAGAACGCGAGGCGGGCGATGCGCTTGGCGTGGGGTTTCATGGCGGGCTGGTTCGCAGCATGCAGACTTCGCCAGGATGCGCACGCCCGGAGTTTGGCGCGATGGTGGCGGGATTACCTGCTGGTTGACGTTGGGCGTCGCGTGCCCCCTGGTTCGATTTCGGAGAGCTGCGCATGGTCGCAGCCGTGTCCTCGATCGGATGCAAAGGCGCTGAGAGAGCGGCGCTATCCGAAACTCCACCTGCCATCGTCAATTCCGCCGAGGCGCATCTCGCTTCGCTGCCGATCCGGGTTTTCTGGTTCAATCGTCCGCTTGCACTGTGCTCGGTCCGCGGTATCGATGACGCATGCTCGATTGGTCCCGTGTGCCGCCGTGGAGCGGATTGCCGGCAAGGTCAGCGGAACCTGGCTCTTCCAGGGCACACGCGTGACGGTGAGGGCGCTGTTCGAAAACCTCGAAGGGGGCGCCACCGTGGACGGGTTCCTGGAGTGGTTTCCCGGCGTCACCCGCGCGCAGGTCGAAGCGGTGCTGGAACATGCGCAGCGCAGTCTGGTGGAGGCGTAGGTTCCGGCCGTGCGGGTCTTCTTCGATCAAGGCACCCCCGCTGCGCCGGGCCTTGATCGGCCATGAGATCGCCACCGCCTTCGAACGCGGTTGGGGCACGTTACAGAATGGCGAACTGCTGCGCGCCGTCGAAGCGGCCGGCTTCGAGGCGATCATCACGACAGATCAGAATCTACGGTATCAACAAAAGCTCCAGGACCGGCGACTCGCGATTCTCGTGCTGCTCACGACCGACTGGCGGCTGATCCGCCAGCACACCGAGTCTGTCGTGGTCGCGGTGGGCGGTTTGGCTCCAGGAACCTACGTGGAGCTGCCGTTTACGCCACAAGAACGAACCTCGGCTTGACGGGGCATCAGTCTCGCCCGCTCAGGGTGCGCACTTCGCGGAAAACGGTTTTCACCGCGATCTCGACCTCGGCGGCAGTGTTGCCTGCGCCAATCGAGAACCGCACCATTTGCCGCGAGGCGGAGCTCTCTGGTTTCATCGCCCGGACGACGTGCGAAGGCTCGTCGGAGTCGGCGAGACAGGCGGAGCCCAACGACGCGCAGACGCCCTCCTGATCGAGGAGCATCAGCAACGCGTCCGAGTCGACCCCGCGAAAAGTGAGGTTGCTCGTGTTGGCCAGGCGTTGCGCGGCGTGGCCGTTCACTTCGGCTTCCGAAACGACTTCGAGCATGCCAGGTTCGAGATGATCGCGCAGCGCCCGAACCCGGACCTCCCGCCGCACCGGGTTCGTCGCATTGAGATCGAGATTGATCACGCAAAAACGGACTGGCCGCGCGGCTGGTTTTTACGGGCCGCTCCTTTGGTGGACTGACTGAAAATTCTTTTCGCGGATGCGCTTATTTTCTCCCCATGCAGTAAAACCGAATTAAGTTAAGAAGTTGCGCCCGCTCCGGGGTCGGGCACGGCGCGACAAACTTTATCTCATCCTCCGCTTGCCCGGTCACCCTCCAGTCCTCCGGTCGAACCACTCGAGTCGCGGCTGCGCCCTCGTGAAACCCGGCTTTTCCGCCGCAGTGGTTGCGCTCCTGCTCCTCGCGGGGACCGGTTGCGGCACGCTGAAGCAGACCGCGGTGAGCACGCTTGGCGACGCGCTGGCGGGCGGGGGCGCGGGGTTCGCGTCCGACGATGATCCCGAACTGGTCCGCGCCGCGGCCCCGTTCAGCTTGAAACTGATGGAGAGCCTCCTGGCCGAAACTCCGGCGCATCGCGGGCTGCGGCTGGCCGCCGCGAGCGGTTTTACCCAGTACGCTTTGGCGTTTTTGGAACAGGATGCCGACCTCCTGGCCGACCAGGATTTCGCCGGCGCCAGCGTGCTGCGCATCCGCGCGCGGCGGCTTTACCTGCGTGCGCGCGACCACGGGCTGCGCGGGCTGGAGTCGACCCACGCCGGGATCACCCAGCAGCTCCGCGCCGACCCGAAAGCGGCCGTGCGCGCCGCGGTCGCCGACGATGTGCCGCTGCTTTTCTGGACCGCCGCCGCCTGGGGCGCGGCGATCACGCTCTCCAAGGACAACGCGGATCTAATCGCCGATCAGGTGCGGGTCGAAGCCCTGATCGACCGCGCGCTGGAGCTGAACGAGAGCTTCGATGCCGGTGCGATCCACGTGCTGCTGATCCAGTATGAGATGGCGCGGCAGGGCGCCCCCGGCGATCCGGCGGCCCGGGCGCGGCGGCACTTCGAACGCGCGATGGAGTTGTGCGCCGGCGCGCAGGCCGGGCCGTTGGTCAGTCTCGCCGAGGCGGTGGCCGTGCCGAAGCAGGATCGCGTGGAATTTCAGGCTCTGCTCAAACGGGCGATCGCCATCGATGCCGAGGCGCGACCGGAGTGGCGGCTGGCCAATCTCGTGATGCAACGCCGCGCGCGCTGGTTGCTTTCGCGCACCGACGAGCTGATTCTGCCCGATGCCAATCTCCCTGCTCCAAAAGAATCGCCATGAAACGTAGCTTTCTGCCCGCCGTGCTGATGCTGGCGCTGACCCTGGGGGTCGCGCCGGCCGCCTATCCGGCGGAGACCGTCGAAATCAAGCTTGCCACGATCATGCCCGTCGGCACCTCCGGCCACCAAAGCCTGATGGAGATGCGCGCGGCCTGGCAAAAGGCGTCCGGTCCCGCGGTGAAGCTGACGATCTACGCCGGCATGGCCGACGGTGAGCCGCTGCTCGTGAAGAAGATGCGTGCCCGGCAAATCAACGCCGCCCTGCTGACGGCGGTCGGCCTCTCGGAGATCGACCGGTCCGTCTCAAGCCTGCAATTGATGCCGATGATGTTTCGCGACTGGCGGGAGGTGGACCACGTGCGGGAAAAAATCCGCGGCGAACTCGAGTCGCGCCTGCGCGCGAAGGGTTTCGAGGTGTTGTTCTGGGGCGACGCCGGGTGGGTGCGCTACTTCTCAAAGGAGCCGGGCGCCATGCCGGACGACTACAAGAAAATGAAGCTGTTCGTCCTCGCGGGCGTGCCGCGCCAGATGGAGATCATGCGCGATCTTGGCTACCAGCCGGTCAGTCTGGAGACCGAGCAAATTCTTCCCGCCCTGACCACGGGAATGATCAACGTGGTGCCGGTGCCCCCGTTTCTCGCCAACGCCCTGCAATTCAACCGGCAGGCGAAATTCATGCTCGATCTGAACTGGGTGCCCATCGTCGGTGCGGCGATCGTGCGCAAGGACGTCTGGGAGAAAATTTCGCCGCCGCTGCGGGCGCAGCTGCAGGGGATCGCCAGCTCCGCCTCGGAAAAAATCCGCACCCAGACGCGCGCCGAGGACGATGAAGCCATCGTGGCGATGAAGAAGAACGGCCTCGTGGTCCAGGCGGTCTCGCCGCCGATCGTGGCCGCCTGGCAGGCCCTCGCGGCGCAATCCTATCCCATGATCCGCGGACCGATCGTGCCCGCGGAGATTTTCGATCAGGTCCAGGCGGTGCTGGCCGAATTCCGCGCCGCGCCGCCCGGCGGCAAGCCGTGAAGCGTAGTTACCGGTGTTGGACCGACGCGACGAATGAAATCAATCCTCCACCACGGGGCCCGGGTAGGGCCAATCCCCTCGTTCGAGCCCCGATTTCATTCTCGAAACAAGAACCCTGAACGGTGGAGCCCGATGTCCCCATTGGGCTGGTGCGACCTCCGGCGCGGGTCCTGCCCGTTCGACCAACTCCGGGCTCCGTGTGGGTCGAGGAGCACGTGCCGCGGCGTGCGCAAGACAGACGCCCGAAGAAAAGCCCGATGGGGACATCGGGCTCCACCGGCAATCGCATCGACCTGGCGAAACACGTCTTGCACTCCGCGCCGGGCGCCTCCGTTCCAACGCGCATGACCCCCGCGGACACGAACTCCGCCGTGATCGCCGCGTCTCCCGTCGGCGAGGCGGCCCCGCGCCGGTGGTGGCATTTCGTCGAGGACCACGCGCTCGCGCTGCTGCTCGCCATCATGGTCGTGCTGCCGCTGGCGGAGATCGGGCTGCGGAAAGTTTCCACCGGAATTCCCAGCGCGCCGGATTTTCTGCGCCACCTCACACTGCTGGTCGGCATGATCGGCGGCGTGGTGGCCGCGCGGGATGGGCGGCTGCTCGCGCTCGCCACGGCGCCGGCACTGCTACGCGGGCGCTGGAAGGGTGTGGCCCTCGTCTTCAGCACGGGCGTGGGGGCGGCGGTCACCGCGTTTCTGTGTCTCGCGAGCCTGCAGTTTGTGCTCCAGGAGCGGGAGGGCGGCGGGACGCTCGCCTATGGCATTCCGCTCTGGACCATCCAACTCGCGATGCCCGTCGGCTTCGGACTGGTCTGCCTCCGCATCATCTGGCGGGTGGCGGAAACCTGGATGCGCCGGGCCGTCACCGTCGGTCTCGCCGCGGCGTTCGTGCTCGCCGCCGTTTTTCCGCCCGTCGCGGTTTCCAGCCTGACCCTGCCCGCGCTGGCCGCGGTGTTTGCGGCCACCGTTCTCGGGGCGCCCATCTTCGTCGCACTCGGCGGGGCCGCGATGATCCTTTTCTGGGGCCGCGATGTGCCGATCACGGCGGTGTCGGTCGAGCATTACGGGCTCGTGACCAATCCCGCGCTGCCTTCCATCCCGCTGTTCACCCTCGCGGGTTACTTCATGGCGGAAGGTGGGGCGTCGCGCCGTCTGGTCCGGGTGTTTCAGGCCCTCGTCGGCTGGTTTCGCGGCGGCCCGGCGATCGCCACCGCTTTGATCTGCGCGTTCTTCACCTCGTTCACCGGCGGATCGGGCGTCACGATTCTCGCGCTGGGCGCCCTGCTGATGCCCGTGCTCATCGCGGCACGTTTCTCGGAACGCGACGCGCTCGGCCTGGTAACCGGAGCCGGTTCGCTCGGCATCTTGCTGCCACCGTGTCTGCCGGTGATCCTTTATGCCATTCTCGCCAAGGTGGACATCAAGGAGATGTTTATCGCCGGCTTCGTGCCGGCGCTGCTCCTGATTGCGCTGACGGGTGTGTGGGGCGTGTGGGCCTGCCGCAAGGCGAAGGATGGCCAGCAATCGTTCAACCTCGGCGAGGCCGGCCGCGCCCTGTGGGCGGCGAAATGGGAACTGCTGCTGCCGGTCGTGTCGATCATCGCGCTGTTCGGCGGCTGGGCCACCCCGGTGGAGGCGGCGGCGGTGACGGCGTTTTATGCTTTCCTGGTCGCGGTGGTGATTCATCGCGACCTTGGGGTGTTGCGCGATTGCCCGCGTGTGTTGACGGAGGCCGGCGCGCTCGTCGGCGGAATCTTGCTGATCCTCGGCGTGGCGTTGGGGCTGACGAATTTCCTGGTCGACGCGCAGATCCCGGATCGCCTCGCCGAATGGTCGGCCGTCCACGTGCAATCCCGTTGGGTGTTCCTGCTCGGGCTGAACGTGGCGCTCCTGTTTGTGGGCAGCTTGGTGGAGATCTACGCGGCCATCGTGGTGGTGGTTCCGCTGCTCCTGCCGATCGGCGCGCGGCTGGGCATCGATCCGCTGCATCTCGGCATCATCTTTCTGGCGAACATGGAACTCAGCTTCCTGGCCCCGCCGGTCGGGTTGAACCTGCTGCTGGCGTCCTACCGGCTGAAGAAGCCGATGTCCGAGGTGACGCGCGCGGTGCTGCCGCTGCTGGGGGTGCGGTTCATCGGCGTGCTGCTCATCACCTATGTGCCGTGGATCAGCCTCGTGCTGCCGCAGTGGCTGCGGTGAGAGCTGGAGGGGTCGGCTCCGTCAACGTCAAGCAGGCGCCGGACCCGCCGATCGCAACGTCGCACGGGGTCGAGCCGTCCGCCGCCGAAGGCTGCATTTCGAGCATCCAATGGTTGTTCTCCGCATGTTGCCAGACGCCTTCAATGACGCCGCGCCCGTATTGGTTCCAGCTGGCGACCAACAGCGCGACGCGCAATTTTCCGGGGAGTTTTGCCATCGGATTTTGCTGTTCTATGGGGTGACTGGAGACGCCGGGTGCCGCTGCTGGGCGAGCGTGTCGTCGTTCATCGGCGAGATTCGCGGTTTGGTCAAGTGGCGCAAAACCGTAAAATGAGAACGCAAATGGGAAATCAGAACACCTCAGGCCTCACCCTTCACCTTTTCAGCCGGTGCCGATTCTGCCACGGTCACCCGCCGGCCCCGCCCAGCATCCACTGCCAGGCAGGCAGGAGGCGGATCGGTTTGGGCACGGAGGGTTGCGGCAGTCGCGATTCCAGCGTCAGGATGAGAGGCTGGGCGCGCGGATACTCCACCATCGCCTCGCGCAGCGCGCGGACTTCCCGCTCCAGCGTGGCGCGATCATCCACCGCGGCGCACACCTGCACGAGCAGCGCTTCATTCGTCAGACTGCGGGCGAGGAAGTCCACCTCGTAGCCCGAGGCCGTCTTCACATAGCCGACCTCGTATTTGCGCCGCATCAGTTCCACAAACACCGCCGACTCCAGCGCATGACCCGAGTTCGGACGTCCGCTGCGGTCGAAGGCGTGGATCAAAGCGGTGTCCACGGGATAACACTTGCGCGGATTCACGTTGCGTCGCTTTTCCGAGTCCGTGGCCACCGGGACGCTTTGCAGCAGGCAGGCATCCTCCAGGTGAGCGAGCAGGTCGTGCACCGTCTCGCGCGACACCGCGATGCCTTGCGACTTCAGGTCGGAAAAAAACTTCTGCCCGCTAAACAAGCCCGCCGGACTGCCGAGGAGCCGCCGCACGAGCTGGCGCAGCGCGGCGACATTCGTGATGCCGTGGCGCTCGATGACATCGCGCAGCAGGGCGACGTCCACGTAGCCTTGCAGCAGTTCGCAGCGCTCCGGCTTGGAGAGTCCCTGCGCCTCGGGGAAACCACCTGCTTCCAGGTAGCGCAGGAAATGATGATCCAGCACGGCGGACTGTCGGCTGGTGAGTTCGCCGGGATTCTCCGGCACCGCCTGGCCCTGATGCGTGAGAAACTCGGCGAAGCTAAAGGGATGGATCACGATCTCCCAGCCCCTCCCGCGCATCGAGGTGGCAATTTCGCGGCTCAGCAGTTTGGCCGACGAGCCGGAAAGAAACAGCGTATGATGGCCACTGTCCATCAGTCGCCGCGTGAAGACTTCCCAGCCCGGCACCCGCTGGATTTCGTCGAAGAAAAATGTCGTCCGGTGCTCCACCGTGGCCGGGAACAGCCGCAAATGGGTGTCGGGAATCAGCGACAGATGGGCGGCATCCAGCCCGGCGAGGCGTTCATCTTCAAAGTTGAAATAAACGAGCTGAGCGGCCGAAACCCCCGCGGCCATCAGATCCGCGCGGCACTGGTGCAGGAACGTGGTCTTGCCCGCCCGCCTCATGCCGATGACACAGACCGCCTTGTTCTTCACCTTCGGGAGGGCCACCAACCGGCGAGTGAAGTCAGGGGCCGCGGTCTGCACCGCTTCGAGAAGCTTGTCCCGAATAACCTGTTGAAGTTGGTCGTTCATGCGGGCCTAATCTGCCGTAATCTGGACGTTTGAAAAGGCCAATCTCAGTCCTCATCCGGTGGCTGCAACCTCTTCGCAAAGGTGAAAGGTAAGGCCTGAGGTCTTCGGCGCCCTCCGATTGGCGAGGACGGTGGCGCCGCCGGGATTTGCCTCGATCCGGCACGCGCCGTTGCAGGCGCCCGCGCCCACGGCTCTCAAACCCTGACCACGCAGTTCGCTTCCGCCCGATTCCACCGCTTCACCTCAAGCCGAGGCCTCACCTCGTCGTCGCCATCCTGATCATCCTGACGCTGGGCCAAAATACCCCCGCCGACAACCGCTACACCGGCTACGCGCTGGCCGCGACAGGAAGCTCCGGCAGCTCGGCCTTCGCCGCCGTCATTTTCATCATCGACTTGAGGCAGGGCTTGAGATGATCGCGGGCCATTTCCGCGGCAACCTTGGGTTTCTTCGACTTGATCGCCTCGAGCAGCGCCAGATTGCGTTCCTGGGCGCGGCAACGGTCATCCTCAGTGCTCGCATAGGCGAGGAGGAAGGAACGGATGTGCGGGCCCAGCGCCTCGTGCATCAAGAGCAAGAAACTGTTCCCGGCGAGGGTGGCGATCTGATGATGGAAAGTGTAGTCGAGGTCGGCGAAGGCTTCGGCGCTCTTCACCGCCTCCGGTTCCGACCGCAGCAACTCCTCCAGGCCGGCCAGTTCCTGCACCGTGGCCCGCTGGCTCGCCAACGCTGAGAACTCGCTCTCCAGGAGCCCCCGAGCCTCCACGAGATCGCGCAGGCGGTCCGCGCTCTGATGCGGGAAAAAAGTAATCAATACATCCGACATGGCGGTGCGGCTCACATTCCGCTCCACAAACGCACCTTTGCCGTGCCGAATCCGAATGAGCCCGAGCGCCTGCAGTCTCGCCAGCGCCTCGCGCAGCGGGAGCCGGCTCACCCCCAGCTCGGCCTGAAGTTCGCGTTCGCTGGGAAGCTGCTCTCCTGGCTTGAGCATGCCATTCGAGACCATCTGCTTGATTCTGATCTCGATCGCATCGACGACGGAGACGGATTTGATCAACGTGCTCATTTTCGGTCTGCGCCAATTCGCGTGACGAACACCGCGGATTTCCGGCTGCAAGAGGTTATTTCCAAGAGTTTCAAAAGGGTATCGAACTTTCCCGGCAATGGAGCAAAGGCCACCCACGCCAGCGATTCCGACTTGGGGGGCGACGGAGTTCCTAAAGCGCGGACCCAAAGCGTCAACTCATAATATGAGTTGACACAACTGTCAGGGTTTTGCGTCGTCGGTCACCCCTTATCTGGGACCGCGCCCCCGCTCGCCGCGCAAGATCTCCCCTGAAAAACACTTCGATGGATCGCCCTGCACTCGCCCCCGTCCCCAAGGGATTTTGGGAGTATCTTCGCTCCTTTGGCCCCGGCTTTGTCGCGGTGCTCACCTGGCTGGGTGCGGGCGATATCGTCGCCGCCGGGGTCGCGGGAGGAAACTATGGTTACGCGCTCATGTGGGCGATGGTGGTCGCGTTGCTGGTGCGGTATTTGTTTGTTTCACTCATCGCCCGTTATCAGCTGTGCAACCCGAGGGGCGAGGGGGTGCTAGACGGTCTCGCGCGGCTGCACTGGCTGTACGCGCCGTTTCTCTTTGTCGCGGTGTTGCTGTGGGGACACCTGAGCAATTGCTACATGCTGGCGGGAATTGCGGAAATCACGCGTGATCTCGCCGGAGTGGGAGGCTCCAAATGGCTCTGGGAGATCATCTGGGTGGCGATCAGTCTTTCTTTGGTTTTCCGGCCGTCCTACGCGCGCTTCGAGAATTTGTTCAAGGTCTTCGTGGGAGTGCTGGCGGTCTCGCTGCTGGGGTGCGCGCTCTGGGTCGGCGTCGATCCGATGGGGGTCGTCAAGGGGGTTTTTACCTTTGAAATCCCGCGGCAACACGGTCCGTTCAGCGCGTTGCTCGTGGCGATCGGGATGGTGGGAGCGGTGGGCGGTTCGCTGGTAAACCTCGTCTATCCCTACTTCCTGGATCAAAAGGGCTGGCGCGGGCCCCAGTATCGGCGTGTCCAAAATTACGACTTCCTGGTCGCGGTGGTCGTGATGATCGTCTTCAACCTCGCGGTCTGGACCCTCGGGGCCGAGCTCGTGCACGGCAAAGGGGGGACCATCAGCTCGGTGGACGACCTGGCGTCACTCCTGGGCGGTGTCCTCGGCCAGGCGGGACGGCTCCTGTTTCTCCTCGGCGTGTTCGCCGCCATCTTCACCTCGATCGTGGGCGCCGGCATGGGGCTGGGCTGCCTGGCGACCCACGCCTGGTTGCGCTGGCGGGCGGGAAACGACGTGCCGCTGCCGGGCGATTTTCGCGACCACCGCATCTACCGGATCGTGGTGCTGTGGATCCTGATTTCTCCGCTGGTGTGGATGGGCCAGGCGGAGTTCGTTTCCCTGACCATTTTGGCAAATTCCTTCTCGGTCGTCTTGATCCCGGCTCTGGCCGGAGGGCTCTGGTGCATCACCGCCCGCGCCTCATTTATCGGGGCGGAGTATTGCAACCGTTGGTGGGACAACGCGGTCATGGCCTTCCTCTTCGTTCTGGCCCTCTACGGCGGATTTGAGGCGGTGAAATCCATCCTTTCGCAGCTGAAGATCATCTGAGTCGGACCTTGCCACCATGCCTTCTTCAAAAAAATCCGTCCCCGTGGTATTTCTGGTCCACACCAGCTTTGTCTCGGTCCAGCACCTGACCGAGTTGTTTCAGGAACTCGGTCCGGACCTCGAACTGCGCCACATCGTGGATGACAGCCTGCTCAAAGAGGTCCTCGCCAACGGGGGTGTGACCCCGGCGGTCCGCCGGCGCATGCGCGGTTACTACCAGGCGGCGGAGTTGGCCGGGGCGTCGTTGATTTTCAACCAATGCTCGTCGGTCGGCGAGGCCGCGGACGCCGCGGCGCGTGCCGTGCGGGTGCCGGTGGTGAAGGTGGACACCGCGATGGCCGAGGAGGCGTGCCGGATTGGCTCCCGGATCGGCGTGGTGGCGACGCTCGAGACCACGCTCGGTCCGACCTGCCGGCTGATCGAGGCCACGGCGAAGCGGATGCGAAAGCGCGTCGTCGTCACGCGCGGTCTGGTCAAGGGCGCCTTCGAAAAGCTCGTGGGCGGCGATCGGGCGCGGCACAACGCCATGGTGCTGGAGGCGATTCGTGCGCTGGCGCAGAAGGTTGATGTCGTGGTTTGTGCGCAGGGCAGCATGGTGGCCATTCTGCCCGAGCTCGGTCCGACGCCGGTGCCGGTGCTGACCAGTCCCCGACTTGGCGTTGCCAGCGTGGTGGCGCGCCTCAAGGGCCGGACGGCCCAACCGGGCCGCTCCCGCCGCAAAGCGGTTTGACCGGGCATCGCGGTCCAACTCGATCCCGCGGCCCTCCGCCGATTTCAAGCACACCATCCCCAACCTGAAAGATCTCCGGTCCATCATCCCATGAAGACTCAGTCCAACTCCATTACCCGCGCCCTCTTGGTCGCATTCGGTCTCGCCCTGGCTTCGTTGCCCGCGTGGGCCGGTGAGATCGCCGGCGTCGTCTCGCAGTCGGCCACCCAGGGATTCCTCCCGGGCGCCACCGTCACGCTCGTGGAACTGGGCCGAAGTGGGTCGACCGATGGCGGTGGCCGCTTCCGTTTTTCCGACGTGCCCGCCGGCAATTACACCGTGCAGGTGGACTTCGTCGGCTATGAGACCAAGACGCAGGCGGTGAGCGTACCGGCCACCGGGGCGGCGGCGGTTGACATCAAGCTGGGTGCCGACGTGGTGAAACTGGAGCAGTTTGTCGTCGAAGGATTTCGCGAAGGTCGCGCCCGGGCGCTGCAACAAAAACGCACCCAGACCAACATCTCGGACATCATCTCCTCGGACGCGATCGGCAACCTGCCCGACCGCAACGTGGCCGAGGCCGTCTCGCGCCTGCCGGGCGTGAATCTGTCCCTCGACCAGGGGGAGGGGCGCTACGTGAGCATCCGCGGGGTCGAGCCGAATCTCAACCAGGTGCTGCTCGACGATGCCACGATGGCGTCTCCGGGCGGCACGCGCCTCGGCCGTGCCACTCCCTTGGATACGCTCAACGCCTCGCAGATCGCGCAGATCGAGGTCGTCAAGAGCGCCACGCCCGACCTCGATGCGAACTCGCTCGGTGGCACGCTCAAGATCAGATCCGCCAGCCCGTTCGATCGCAAGGGACGCTTCATTTCCGGATCGATCAACGGGCTGTACAATGAGACCGGCGAAAAGACCAACCTCGATGCGCAGGTGAGCTATTCCACGCTGTTCGGGCCGGGGAATCGCTGGGGCCTTCTGGCCGGCGCGAGTTATGACAAGCGGTTTTTCGAAAACAACTGGGTGCAGGCGAGTTGGAATCTGCGCGCGATCAACAACGAGAACCGCTATCTGCCGAACGATTTTCAGGTGAAGCCGGAGCACGGCAGCAACGAGCGCCACGGGGCCAACCTCAACCTCGAGTACCGGCCGGACAACAGCCTGCGGCTCTTCATCCGCCCCAATTTTTCGGCAGCGTCCCAGTACGAGAACCGGTTCGAAACCAACATCAGTGTCGACAACTCGGCGGCCCGGGTGACGTTCACCTCTCCGACCGCGGGCACCTTTGCCGGCGCCGGGGCGCGGACGGAGCGACGCGAACTGCGCCGACAATACGATCAGAATCTGTTCACTATTTCGGCCGGTTTGCAGAAGGTCTTGGGCGCGTTCACCATCGAACCGCTGCTGACGCATTCCGCGGCCAAGGAGAACCGCGTGTACGACAAGTCCCGCGAGTTTCGCAACGCCACCGGCAACACGGGACCCGTGCAGTTCGACTTCGGGGCCTTCGACTTCAAGCGCTGGGATGTGGATCCCGCCATCGACCTGCCGTCCACCTATCCCCTGCGCCGCACGCGTGACGACTGGGGCGTCGTCGATGAGAAGACATCAACGGCCAAGCTCGACGTGCGCTGGGACACCACCAACCTGCTGGGCCGGCCGGGCTGGCTCAAGACCGGCGTCAAGTACCTGCAGCGCGCGCGGCTCACCGATTTGGAGTCGCGGCGCGTGGAGCCGGTCACGAGCTGGCGGTTGGATTCAAGCATGGTCCGCCCGGCGGTGCCGGTGTATGACGGTCGTTTCAACAGCGGCTTCCTGCTCAACTGGGAGGGCATTGACCGGTTCATCGCCGCGAACCGCAGCCTGGTCCGGCCCATCCCGCTGGAGGAGGCGCAAAACTCGATCGAGGACGACTACGACATCGACGAATACATCTACGCGGCGTACGCGATGGGCAGCCTCAAGCTCAACAAGCTGACGCTGCTGGCCGGATTGCGGTGGGAAAAGACGGACGCCACCATTCGCGCGGTCGAAGCCCGTTCCGCCGGCACCACGCTGCTCGGCCGGTTTCCGACCTCGGGCACCACCAGCTACGATGAGATCTTTCCGAACCTTCAGGCGGTCTACCGCTTCAACGAGCGCGCCCTGCTGCGGGCGGCTGCCACGCAGACGATCGGCCGCCCGGCGTATGAAGACTCACGGCCGTTGGCCAACTTCCGCTACGACGCCCTCGGGGCGGCGGCGCTCAACCCGGCGTTCCCTTTCACCGGCACGCTGAGCATCGGCAACCCGGCCCTCAAGCCGTACCAGGCGAGAAACTACGACTTGTCGTTCGAATGGTACCTCAAGGGCAGCGCGACGGTGGCGTTGGCGGCCTTTCGCAAGGAAATCGACAATCCGATCTACACCTATTCGGAAATCCTCCGTGACGTCTCCCACAGCGGGATTTCCCTGCAGAGCCTCAGCCTCAGCGGTCGGCGCAACGCCCAGAGCGCCCGAGTCAATGGCATTGAGCTGACCCTTTACCTGCCTTTCAAATTTCTCCCGGCCCCGTTCGATGGGTTTGGCATCGACGCCAACCTGACTCGGATCTCGTCGGACGTCATCGTGCCCACCCGGCCCGGCGAAAATCTGCCCTTCTTCCGGCAGCCGAATAAAATCTACAACGTCACGTTCTTTTACGAGAAGGCCCGGTTTTCCGGCCGCGTGGCGTGGAGTTATGCGGATGAGCAGCTCTATTCGATCGGCACAGCGTTTCTCAACGACCAGTACCGGCTGGCCCGCGGCAGCTACGACTTTCTGTTCCGTTACCGGATCAGCGGGCACTACTCCATCACGGGCTCCGTGCGCAACCTCACCCGGGAGCCCGAGCAGTATACCTACGGCGTGAAGAGCCTGCTGCGCTCGAGCCGCCTGCTTGATCGCGACTACAAGCTCGGGATCAACTTCACCTACTGAGTTTTCGCGGCGGCCGCGAAAACTTGGTGCCAAACCCAGCTGTAAAACGGACGGTTGATGGAAGTTTCAACCAGTCGTAGCGCGACGGAGCCCTCGCCCTTACGGTTCCTACGGAAGTCCGGGGCCGCCGTTTCGCTCATCGTTTTTTTTGTCGCGCTGTTGCCGGGCGCGTCGGCCGCGACGGCGCGCCTGCTCATTCTGCACACGAACGACCTGCACGATCATGTGCGGCCGGGCTACGAAGGGGTCGGCGGTCTGCCGTATGTCGCGGGCTATGTCGCCCAGGTCCGAGCGGGGCGCAGCGACGTGCTCCTCCTCGATGCAGGCGATGTGGCGGAGAAGGGCGACCTGTTTGCCTTCAAGACCCACAGCGTCGCAACCTACGAGGCGCTGCGGCGGATCGGCTACGATGCCGTCACGCTGGGAAATCACGACAACGATCAGGGGCTCGACTGGTTGCGCCGGTACGAGAATGCGATGGGCCGGCCGTTCGTCTGCCTCAATCGCGTGGACCCGGCCGGAAAATCGATCTTCGCCCCGGCGCGCATCGTCGAACGCAACGGGGTGAAGATTGGCATCATCGGGATGATCACGCCGCAGGACGAAGGCACGCTGAATCTGGAGGAATCCGGTCAGCGGCTTGGGATCGAGGCCGAGCGGCTGGACCGCGAAGTGGATCTGGTGATTGCGTTGTGTCACCTGGGCAGCCGGGCGGCGACCGAGTGGGCCCGCCGGGCGCCGGCGGTGGATATTTTTGTCACCGGCCACTCCCACGAGGCGCTGCGTGCGCCGATCGTGCTCGCGGATCGCGGCACAATCCTGGTGCAGGCCGGGTCGAACGCCCGGTTTGTCGGCCGGCTGGAAATTGAAATCGATTTGGCGACCGAGAAAATCATCAGCCACCAGGGCGCGCTGGTGGAAATGAAACATGACGCCATCGCGCCGGATGCCGATTTTCTCGCGTGGGTCCGGGCGCGCGAGCAGGCGATCGCTCCGGAGGCGACCGAGTTTGTCCTGAACAACGACACGCCGATCGGATTCGAGATGGCCTGGCTTGCCGCGGAAGCGCTGCGGGTGAAGGCCGGCACCGACATCGCCTTCTGTCACCCGGGGCACATCATCCGCAACGCGCTTCCCGCGGGCCCGGTCGATGTCAACGCGCTCTTTCTCACCGGCGGTCAGCGGGGCCACGCCACCGTCCGCACGACGCTCACGGGCGGGGAAATCACCGCCTACCTGAACGCGCTGGCCGGGCCCTCGCCCGATCAAACCGCCTGGTCCGGTTTCGTCGCGACCGAGTCCGCCTCGCCGGACGGCAGGCGCACGCTCACGACGAACCTGGATCCGGTGCGCGCCTACTCGGTGCTCATGCCCGAACTGGAATGGAGCAAGCGCTTCCTGCGTGCGGCGGGCCGGCAGAAGTCCGGGCCGCTCGCCGGGCGGAAATTCACCAGTGAGCCCGACGCGGCCACTTATACCGCGGCGCTCTGGGCGGATCTGAAGGGCCGCCGGGACGATCCCACTTCGCTGAAGGAAATCGTTGGGCGATTAATCCGCCGGGCCCACCTCAAATAGGCCGCGCTGGCGGCCCGCCGCCGGGGCGCCGGCGATTCGGGCGCGTCACCACCTTCACTCCTCGCTCTCCTGATCCGCCAACCTCACCCCAAAAAAACGTCGCCATGAAATCCCGCCACCGTTGCTCTCGGCTGTCACGTCACTACCGCTTCCTGATCATGGCGGCGGCCTTCGCCGGAATGCTCTTTTCCGCCTTGGGGCAAACCGTCGGCACCGTTGCAGGCGTGGTGATCGACGCCATGAAAGGCGGCAATGTGGTGGGCGCACGAGTGGAGATCGTGGGAACGAATCTGTTCACAGCGACGGATGATGGCGGACGATTCCGCCTCAACAACGTACCCGTCGGATCGAGGACGCTGGCGGTTGGTTCGCTGGGTTACGCCGAAGGGACGCAGGCGGTCGAAGTGCGCGAAGGCGTGCCGGTCCAGGTGAGCGTGCAACTCAAGAGCGAGATTGTCACCATGGGAAAGTTTGTCGTGTCCACTTATGCCAGCCAGCAGGCGGTGGCGCTCAGCCGCCAGCGGCAATCCGACCGGATTGCCAACGTGATTTCAGCGGATTCGATTGGCGAAATGCCGGACGATAATCTGCGCATGGCCCTCAATCGCCTGGCGGGGATAAATGTCGCGGGCGGCGACGACGGGCTGGTGTCAATCCGGGGCATGGAGGGAAAGCTGAATTCGGTGGTTTTGGACGGTGATGCCCTGCCGTCGGCGGCCGTCGGCCTCACCGGATACGGCAACCAGGGGCAGACGCGGGGGATCAACCTGCGGAACATTCCGACCGAGGTGATTCAGGGCATCGAAGTGATCAAGACTCCGACCCCCGACCTTGACGGCGATGCCATCGGCGGCCGCGTTGATCTCAAAACCGCGAATGCCTTCGATTTTCGGGAGCGAATCGCCCGGGTGTCCGGGGAGTATCGGACTCACCAATACGGTGGCTCCGGCTACGCCGGCAGTGTGACCTACGGCGACGTTTTCAACCAGGCCCGGACCGCCGGCGTGTTTCTGAATTTGAGCTGGAAGGACTATTCCCGGGAGTTCGGACAGTACAACGTGACCTACGTGAACCCCAACCAGGCCCTCACCGGGGCCCCGGCGCTGGTGAATGAGATCAATCCGAACCGGCAGTACGAGGAGTCGCAGGAACTGGCGTTCAATGCCTCGTTTGATTGGAAGCTGTCCCACACGACCCGCCTCAGTTTCAAGGGCTGGTACAACCGTTCGGAAAAATTCGATGATCGCCCGCGGGTGCAGCTGCAGTTTCGCGATGTCGCGGCCAACAATCTCACGGAGGCCTCGGGCTTGAAGGCCGCCGGGGTCGGCCGCATTCGGGTTCGGAAACGCGACCGCATTCGTCCGGACCGGGATTTCGAACAGATCCGGCTGGCCGTCAAAGGGGAGACGACCGCCGGCAACAGCCTCTTCACCTATGGAATTACCTACGGCCAGTCCCGCTTCACGGCGACGGAATACGATTTCACGTACGAGGCCAACTTCAACAACGTCGCCTGGAGCTGGGACCGAACCCGCGATCGCGTCTTCCCCGCCTACACGCTCAGCGCCGGCACCACCGATCTGTTCAACAACGTCGCGGCGTACCCGGTCACCGACGTGCTGCGGCGCGCGCGCGACAACACGGATGACAACCTCACCTTCAACGCGGACTGGAAGGTTGATTTCAAGGCGGACCAACCGTTCAGTCTCAAGACCGGTTTCAAGGGCCGGATGGAAGACCGCGCCAACGCCGGCCAGAGCCGGCGATTCACGGCCACCGCGGGCGCGTCGTTGGCCACCGTCGGCACCGTCGGATTTTCCACGTATGATCGGTTCCAGGATCTCGGTTTCGTGGCCAACGATCTGGCCTTCACCCGCTATCTGGACACCAACGCCGACAACCCGGCGCTTTTCCGTGAGAATCAGGTGACCGGGGCGCAGGAGGAGGCCGAGATTCAAGCGAAAATCGAGGAGAACGTGTGGGCGGGGTATGCGATGGGCACCCTGGACATCAGGAAATTGCGGTTGGTCGGCGGCCTGCGTTACGAACTGACGGATGCGACCTACCGCTGGCCGGCGTCACGAGCCAACCGTGGCGCGATGGTCTTTCGTGACGTGACGAACCAACCCAACTACGGCACGATGGTCCCCAGTGTCATCGGCATCTACCGCTTCACCCAGAACGACGTGTTGCGCGCCGGGTGGTCGCGGACGCTGTCGCGCCCCGATTGGGACAGCCTGATCCCGGTTGATACCAGTCTGACGCTCGCAGTCGTGGATCCGAACTCCCTGATCACCGGGAACACCATCGACATCACGGTGCGCAATCCGCAGTTGAGCGCGCAGCGGTCGGACAACCTCGACCTGTCGTTCGAGCACTATTATGGCAGTGGCAACCTGGTTTCCATCGGATATTTCTACAAAAAGATGGACAACTACATCGGTGCGCCCATCGCCCGCCTGACCAATCAGCCGGCGATCAACCCGATCACGGGACTTCCCCTGCGCACCAACGCCGGAGCTCCCGTATTTTTCCGCGTGAGCCGGCCGGAAAACGGCGTCATTCAGGAGATCAGGGGCGTGGAAGCCATCTGGCAGCATCGTTTCAAGCGGTTGCCGGGATGGCTGAGCGGCTTGGGCTTCAACACGAATTACGCCTACATTGATGGCACGAGAAAGGCACCCCTTTTTGCCAATGCCGCGAGCCCCTACACGGTGACCGGTTTCCAAAATTTCTCCCGCGTGGAGAACCAACCGAAGCACATCTTCCACGCCCAGGTGTATTGGGAGCAGCGGGGTTTCAGCGCGCGGGCCGGCTACAACTACACGGGCTCGCAGGTGACCGTGTTCGATCGCCGCGGACCCGGGGTCGACTACATCCGCGACACGCTCGAAGCGGTCGATGTTTCGCTCGGCTACGAGTTCAAGAGCGGCTGGAAGATCTACGTCGAGGGCAACAATATCACCGGGGAGCCGGAAGACACGCGGTATACGGTGAATCGGAACTACGTCGAAACCTATGATCTCGATGGCAAGGCTTGGACGGTCGGCGTCCGCGCGAAATTCTGAGCAAGATGAATTGCCCCGCTCCCGCCCACCGGTTCCCGGCCGCTCGTACGATCGCCACCCTGTTCGCTCTCGCGGCCAGCCTGGCTGCGCCCAGTCATGCCTCCGCCGCCACCACCTGGACCCAGTCGACGTTCGAGCAGTTTCGGCAGGGTTCGATGCTCGATGCCGGCAGCAATCTCTACGTTTCGGCGCAAGGCCGGATCCAGCTCATCAATCGCTGGGACCTGAACGGCGATGGGTTTCTGGATGTGATCGTACCCTCCGGCCACGCGCACACCGAAAAGGAGAACACCTACATCTACCTGAATCGCGGCGGACACATCAATGGCCGCGAGCGGATTCAACTGCCCGGAGGCGGTTCGGCTGCCGGTCTCGTGGCTGATCTCAATCGCGACGGCTTGAACGACCTGGTCGTCACCAACGCGGCCGACAGCCATGTGAAGGAGGTGGACACCTGGATCTACTGGGGGCGGTCCGGCGGCTACTCGGCCACCGCCCGCACGGCCCTGCCGGCGTTCCGCGGACGCGCGGTCGTGACCGGGGACTTCAATGGCGATGCGTGGCCCGATCTCGCAATTGCCTGCGAGTGGATCGATGCCTCGGGTCCCGACAAAAGGAAACGAAAGGTCAGTCTCATCTACTGGAATTCCCCGACGGGATTCGATCAGGCCCGTCGGCTGAAGCTTCCGCTCGGGGGCGAATCAGCGCGATCCCTGGCCACGGGGGACATCGATGGCGATGGTCGCGATGATCTCGTTGTCCAGACGCCACAACTGCTGCATGTCTTCCGGTCCGCCAAAGGTGACTTCGCCACCGGGAATGCCACCGAGCAGCACTCCACCCCGGGCAACGTCGTCGCCTTGGGCGACTTCAATCGCGACGGAACCCTCGACCTCGCCCTTGGGCGACCGGGCGCGGTCACCGTGATCATGGCCGGCGGCGGCCGGTTCGACTTCGACCATGCGACGGTCCTGCCGGTTTCCGAACCGTACGGACTGAGTGCGGTTGATCTCAATCGCGATGGCTACGCCGATCTGGTCGTGGCAAATTACGCTGCGACCGGCGGGGCGACTTGGACGGACTCGATCATCTTCCACTCGGACAAAGGGGTGTTTGATCCTTCCAAGGCGACGCTCCTCCCGACGCTGGGCGCGAGCGGAGTTAGCGCGGGCGACCTGAACGGCGATGGCTTTCCGGAACTGGTCTTCAGCCACCAGAACGTGACGAATCAGAACGAGCTGTTCTCCTATGTCTACTGGAGTGATCGCGGGCGCTTCCGTTATGGCGACCACACGCAGCTGCGCACGGCCGGCAGTGTCGGCAATGCGATTGGCGATGTGGACAACAATGGGGAGCCGGACGTTGTTTTTTTCAATAACGAGGGCGGCTTTCGGGACGGCCCATCGGAAACTTACGTGTATTGGGGTGACGGCACGCGCAACTTCTCCGCCGCCCGCCGGCTCACGATCCCGACGCATCAAGTCTTTGGCCACGGTCATGCGGATCTCGATGACGACGGATTTGTCGACTTGGCGCTGACCCGGGAGAACTTCATCGGCGGCGTGCCCCACGAACCGGCGGGAATCTCGCTCTACTGGGGAAGCCCAACCGGCTTCAGTGCCACCACGGAAATCACCGCGCCATCCGCCTACGGCGGTGTGCGCTTGGCCGATCTCAACCGGGATGGCTGGCTCGACATTGTGTCCGGAGGCAACAACACCGACCCGAAGAATCCGGCGCGCGGAGGAATTCCGATCTACTGGGGCTCGTCCGAGGGCTTCCGGCGCGATCGCCGGACGATTGTCCCGAGTGAGAATCCGAAGATCCGGGGGCCGCTGCTCGCCGATTTAAACCGGGATGGCTGGCTGGACATCGCGGCCCAGGAGAAGGAGGGAACTGTCACCCTCTGGTGGGGTTCGGGTGCGGGCTACGAAAAGCTGGAACGTACGGTCATCGACCTCGGGCGCCCCGACGCGCTCATGTATGTCTCGGCGGCCGATTTCAACCGCGACGGGTGGCTGGATCTGCTCCTGCCCCAGCGCGGACCGCCCGACGGCACCGAAACCACCTCGTTAATCCTTTATGGATCGCCCGCCGGATTCAGCCGGGCCAATCAGGTCGCGTTGCCATCGTATGTGCCCTATCAAAACACGATCGCCGACCTCGACCGCGACGGCTGGCTCGACATCGTTTTCTGCAGTTACGGCGGAGAGGTGAGCGGAAACCGCCCTTCCCTCATCTACTGGGGAGGGAAGAATGGATTTCTCGGGCGGCCGCGCACGGAACTCCCCACCCATGGGTCATCCGGGTCGGTGGCCCTGGATTTCGATGGCGATGGCTGGCTCGATCTCTTCTTTGCCAATCACCGCCGATCCGGTTCGACCGTCGATCCCCTCCCCCACCGCCACGTGACCGAGTCGATGTTGTATTGGGGAGGCAAGGACGGATTCTCACCCCAACGCCGTTGGGATGTGCTCGGCCGGGGTCCCTCCGGCCTCAACCTGCGCGATCCGGGCAACGCCTACGACCGCGCGTTGCATGAGGACTATGTCTCGATGAGTTTTCAGAGTCCGGCCCACGAGCGCCTCGCCGCGATCGATTGGTCCGCCGCCACGCCGCACGGGACGGCCGTGCACTTTCAGGTGCGCACCGCCGCCACGGAAGCGGCCCTCGCGGACGCCGCCTGGACCGGGCCGCGCGGGCGCGACACCTGGTGGGAGCGTCCCGGACCAATCGACCACGGATCGCGCGGAGGGTGGATCCAGTATCGCGCCCGGTTGATCTCTCCGAATGCCGGCAGCTCGCCGTTGCTGGAACGCGTCTCCCTCTCCTTCAAGTAATCAAAACAGCTCGAAGCCGAACAACTGGGCGTCCTGCAGTTCGAACTCGAGTCGCACCGCCTGGCCCTGGAGGGAGGAAAGCGAACGCGGCCACGGAACGGAGGTCCTTACCGAGTCTCCCGTGATTTCGGTCCAGCCGAATCCATCGAGCAGAAGGTTGCGGGCATCGCGCAAGCGCACGCGCATTTCGCCCGCGACCCGGGCATTCACGGTCAAGGCCTCGCCACGCAGATAGAACGGCTTGGTCACCAGCCGGCCGCGGTTGAGATCCGCTTCGCGCGCGACGTAACGATCGCGCGGCATGCGCGCGAGACCGAGGTGGCGCTCGTCGAAGCGGGCGACCTTGTGGCCGCGCAGGTATCCACCGTAGTAGATATAGGTCTCGTCACCCACGACGATTTGTTCGTCGCCCCACGCCATCGCGTGATCCCACCGGGCGGGATCGGGGTCGTTGGGCAAGAAGGGTTGATCGTCACGCTGCCACGTCCGGCCGTCGCGACTCCACGCCAGCACCGTGTAGCCCAGCCCGGCGGCCTTGCGATCGAGGTCACCCATCTCAGTCGCGGACTTGCCGGGGGTGGCGTTGAGGTCGTCACGCAGCACTTTCACCAAACCGATCAGCAAATCACCGCGGGCCATCATGCCGGACATCGAATAAAATTGCAGCTCACCCTGCTCGAGCGGTACGCCGATCTTTGGGGTGATGATGGGCCACTTCTCCTCCCAGCGGAGCAGATCCTGGCTCACGCTCTGATATGGCATCCGGCGTTTTCCCTCCCAACGCGAACTCGGGAGATAAACCGACCCGATGGCGAGAAAGTGCCGCCGGATCGGATCCCAGCGCAGCGAGTTGATGTCGTGGTTGTGCTCCCAGACGACGCCCGGCACGAGCATGCGCCAGTCCAGGCCATCCGGCGAAACCGCCAGCCGCATGCCGCCACCTTCCCAGAAGGCCAGCACGTAGCGTTCACCGGCGGGCGCGAAGGTGCGGCCGCGATCCACCACCGAAACGCCGAATTGGATCTTCTGCGGATCCTTCAGCACGCGATGCGGCCGCTGCCAGTGAATGCCATCCGCCGACTCCATCGTGGCCACGTGGGACTGACTGGCGGTCTCCGGCGTGTTGTACCAGATGCGAAACCGGCCGGAGTCGGGGTCGCGCAACACGGTCAGGTACGGTTGAAAATTTTCATCGCCGCTTTTCCTGCCGGTGATGATCGGGTCCGGCCATTTGACCGGCTGGTTGATTGTTCGCGTCAGGAAGGACTGTTCCGCGATCAGATAATCATCGATGAACAGGTGCGGCCCGGCGCCGAGCCGGAGGGCCTCGGCGGCGGGCCGCTCAGCGGCCGGCAGCGCGCCGGGCATCAGCAGCACGGCGGCCACCAAGGATGGGCGAAGCAGGCGGAGCGGCATGTTATGTCGGGATGGAGCGATCAAACCCCGCGGGTGGAGGTCACGGGTACTCAGGAAGCAAATACAGCACGCGGTTGGACTCCGGCGCGGAGAGGTCGCCCCAGACGGTGAGCACGTTGCCTTCCTGCCGCGTGACCACGGACCAGCGCGTGCCGGTCCAGACGGTGGCGCCGGGGAGTTTTTCATCGAGCGCGGCGGCGCCGGTGACGCGTATCGTGGTTTGCCCGCGGCGCCGGTCGAACACGGCCTGCGCGATTTTCCAGCTGGTGGAGGGCGGCCGGGGAGCCCCGTCCGCAATCTCGTTGTTGGTCACCATCGGCGCCGCGCCGACGGTCTTGGTGATTTTGATGGCCCCCTCCTCGTTGCGCAGGAAACGGTTCTGCTCCACCCGCGACGGTTGGAAGTAGGAAAAATTCTGCTGCAGGCGGATCCCCGGTCCCTTGCGGTTGTCCGCAATCACGTTGCCCTCCACCACCACGTAGCCGTCCGCCATGTAGATGCCGCCGCCGCTCTGGTTGTGGACGATCTGGTTCTCGATGACCCGCGCGCGCCCTTCCTTGCTGATGCGGATGCCGCCAATGCCACCCATCGTCGTCCAATTGCCGGCGAAAAGATTCCGCCGGATCACGGGCTCGCCCTGGCGCATGGTGTAGAGTCCCCCGCCGTCGTCGTCACCCTCGTTGCCGATGATCCAGTTGTGCTCGATGGTGGGACTGGCGAAAAACTCGCAGTAGACCCCGCCGGCGTCGCTCCGGCCCATCGCGCGATTCATGGCGACGACGTTGTGGCGGAAGATGGGCGACGCCTCGTGGGAGAACGCCGCGGCTCCGCCGCTGCTGCTGCGGGTGCGGGTGTGATCGTGGAGGCCCGAGATATTGCCGGTGAAGACGTTGTGCTCGATCAGCGCGCGCGGATTCCCGGGGAGCCGATGCCAGCCGTAGACGGCCAGCGCCCCGCCTTCGCCGATCTCGGTGTGGTTGGCGCGAAAGTGATTGTTCGTGATCACCGGCACCGCCTCAAAGAGGCACGCCAGCCCGCCGCCCATGCTGCCGGGTTGATGAATCCGATCGAGCCGGAATCCGACCGGCGGTACGGTGTAACTCTCCTCGATGCGGTTGTTCGAAATCGTGGGAGAAACTCCGTCGCACAGGACGGCCCCGCCGTGCCCCAGCGCCCGACCGCGCCGGATGACAAAGCCATCGATTCGCGCCTGGCTCGCCCCGAGCACGACCCGGCGGGTGTGCAGACCATCCAGCACCGTCTCGTGGATGAAGATGTCGCGCGTCCAGTCCGCCGCCGAAAAGCCGCCGAACAGGTCGACGTGCTCGCGCATGGCCACGGTGGCATCGTCGTAGGCGCCCGCCGCCACCAGGATGGCGCTGCGACGATCTTTGGTGCCGCCCAAATTCTTCGCGGCCTCCGCCACGGAGCGCCACGGGCGGACTTTCGTGCCGTCGGCGGCGGCCTCGGGGGCGGACGCCGCGACGTATTGCACGGTGGAATACGCCGAGAGATCCACCGCGATGGTTCGCGGGCCGACCGCCGCGATGTCACCCGGCACGCGCGCGAGCAGTGCGCCGCCCGTCAGGATCAGGTGGGTAAGACTGAGCAGCGGAATGAGCCGGCAGGACCGTGATGACATCGGGAAGAGGGTGGGGCGCCGCCGGGCGGGGCGGTGGTTTATTGGAAATTGATCTGTACCGCGCGCACTGCGGGCGACGCCGCGCCGTTGTGGGTGTCGAGCACGAGTTTGTATTGCACCCAGGCCTGCTGGGGCACTCCGGTCAGGCTGCTGCCGGAGATGGTGAAGAACGAACCCGGCCCGCCGGGTCCCTGCCACGCCGCCTTGGCCAGCCCCTCGCGGGTCGGGGCGGAGCGCACTTGGAATCGCACGGCGGTCCGGCCTGGCGTTTCCGCTTCCCAGCTCAGCTGCTTCCATTTGGCGCCGCCAGCTTCCCAGGCGGAGGAAATATAGTCCCACGTAAATGTCCGGTGGGAAATCGTACCGAGATCGATGCCGACATCATAGTGCACCCCAATCGAGGGAATCGCGAGATAGCGCTCGCGATCAAAACCCGTCGCGCTGCCCCAGTAGAGTCGGGAGACGGTTTCGTGATCGCCGAAACTGCCCACGACGTCTGGGCTGCCATCACGGCGGTGGCAGAAAAAGAACACGTCGGCAAAACCGTCGTAGTTGAAATCGCTGACGATGCTTCCGGTGCCGCCGTCGGTCGGAAGGCTGATGCGCCGTTTTTCGTCAAATCCTCCCGCGCCACCCAGCAGAATACACGATTCCAGCGAACGACTGCCCTTTTCCTTGTACAGCGGACACACCAGGTCCAGCCACCCGTCGCCATTGACGTCGGCAATCGTCATCGTTTTCGCGTCGAAGTTAAGCACGGTCTTTCTGGCGTCGTCGTAGCGGCACGCCGCGTCGCCCCAATAGATCATCACTTTGGTGCCGGCGAAAACGATGTCGAGGTGGCCGTCGCGATTCAGGTCGGCCACCTCGGTCTGGTGGTTGGGCTGACCGAGCGTTCCCTTGATCGGCTGTCGCCGGCTGTCGCTGTAGTGGCGCGTGCCGTCGCCCCAGAAGATCGCGGCGCCGTTGCCGGCAAAAACGAGATCGAGGTGGCCGTCGCCGTTGAGATCGGCGATGGAGGGTGAGCGGGCGAGAAAGATATTCAGCGCCGTGCGTTCACTAATCACGTAGCCCTTGGGGCCGCCCCAGTAGATGAAGGATCCCGGTTTGGTGGGAGCGTTTGGCGCGGGTGATCCCGTTGCGCCCTTGGCCGGCGGGTACTGTTTGTTGTTCGCCACGATCACGTCGAGGTAGCCGTCGCGATCGAGGTCCGCGACCTCGACGCCGACTCCGGCGTAGGCTGGCAGGCCCGTCATGCGCCAGGGATCCAGTTGGTTGTTTTTGTTCCAGAAGACCCAGACTTCGTTTTCGTAGCGGGTGACCTCGCCCTGGTTCAACAGCAGCACGTCGACCTGGCCGTCGTCGTCGAGATCGGCCATGGCCTGCTCGTAGGGTTCGCGGCTGGGCAGGATGATGCGCTCCGCCGTGCTGTACTTTCCCTGGGCGTTGCCGAGGTAGAGGTAGGAGGGATCGATGTCGCCGCGGGATCGGCCCATCATCGAGGTGATCAGGATGTCGGGGTGTCCGTCGCCATTGAAGTCCGCGATCACATTGCCCTGGGCGCCGTGTTCGTAGAGCGGAGTGCGCCGCGTGACATCGAAGCCGTCCGGCCCGTTCCAATACACGAACGAGGGCACCTCGAAGGAGTAGTGCTCTTGAAAATTGCAGACGACCAGGTCGACCCAGCCGTCGCCGTTCAGATCGGCCGCGTTGGCGCCCCACGCTCCGATCGTCTGGATCGACACGCGGCGATCGTTGGCGAAGCCGGTTGCGCTGCCGTGATAGAGATACGACGGCATGAGCCGGTTGCCGAATCGCTCCTCCCCCGTGGGCGAGTGCAGGTGGTTGGTGAAAAAAACGTCCGGGAATCCGTCGCGGTTGAAGTCGGCAATCACGACGTCCTTGGCAAAATGCGTGGCAAACGCGATTCGCGCCTCCGGCGAAAAAGTGCCGCCGCGGTTCAGGTACGCCCACGAGATGTCGCCCTCCTCGTTGGCAAAGACGACGTCGACTTTCTTGTCGCCGTCGACGTCGCCGAAGCGAACGGCATGGGCCTTGCGCGTGGGGAGCAGCACGCTGCGTTCCGCCGCGTAGCCGTTCGCACTTCCAAAGAACACCTGCGACATCGCGCCGTCGCCGTTGGAGAAGGCGAGATCCGGCCGGCCGTCGCCGTTGACATCAGCCACGTCGACCCCGGTCGCGCCGACGATGGGCAGCTCGGTAAAGGCGTCGCGGGCGAAGGCGCCCTGCTTGTTCCAATAAATGCGCGACGGCAGGGGCTTCGTGTTGCCGCGATACTCCCAAAAACCGGCGGAGTAGGCGAAGATTACCTCCGGGTAGCCGTCACCGTTGAGATCCGCGATGGCCACGCCCTGCGCGCTTTGCGATGGCAGCATGGTTTTCCCAAAAAACGGTCCGGCGGACCACGGCGCAGTGCCGGCGGGGCTCACCTTGCCGCCCGCGGTTCCGCCCCAATAGATCGCGGAATCCATGCTCGTCCACGTGCCGTTGGAGAAGTTCGCGACCGCGAGATCGATTCGCCCGTCCCGGTTGAGGTCCCCCGCGGCGACGCGCATCGGGCCGTCGGCCGGGACGTAAGAATGACGCTGGATGCTGAAGTCCTTTCCGTTTCCCCAATAGATGGACATGTCCAGCTGCTCGAGCAGTGGATGGGAATTGGCGCAGAGGATGTCGATGTGGCCGTCGCCGTTGAAATCCCAGCGATTGACGGTCTGGATCTTCCCGGCGGCCGAGACGTAGGTGTTGGCTCCGGCGTCGGAGAACGTGCCTTGGGCGAATTCCGCGAACGAGCTCTGCCGCCAGACCGTCGTTGGCACGGCTGCGGCGAGAGGGACAGGCCAGATCGCGGCAATAGGGACAGGCAGAAAAAGGACGGCGAGACGGAGCGTCGCGGTTCTGACCGGGAGGCAAAGGACAGTCATGGGGTGGGGCTGGAAGTCTGTCGTTGACTCATAATATAAGTGCACTTGCAGTCAAGTCATGGAAACCGCCCCATTCCGTGCGATTGCCCGCGCTTGGTTTGCCGGAACCAGTTTTCTATTTTGCGCGGTGGTCATATCCCAATCGGCTGAAAACAAGCATGCTGCGAATGACAAGGAGGTCCTGCTGCGCGAGGCGGTGGCCGGTCGGAAGCTCTTTGGCGAGCCCTACGCGTTACAAGGACATCGGCTCGCGTTTACGGACTGGTCCTTCATTCGGCCGGGCAGCCTGTTTTGGCTGAATGAGCGGAACGAGGTCATCAACGAGGTCGAAGAAGGCAGCAAGCGGCCGGTCTACGGTGAGTGGTCGGCCCAGATCAACCGTCCGTCGTCGCCGTTTGGCATTCGCCTGGAGGTGCAGGCAGCCGAACGGCGCGGTCCGGTTCTGAAACGCGAGCGACCTTGGGAACGGGAGTATGTCATCTTCAAGACGGTGCTGAAGGACGGCGACCTGTACCGTGCGTGGGGCAAATCTCTGCCGGGCGGCGACTGCTATTTCGAGTCGCGCGACGGGGTGACGTGGGAACGACCCAATCTCGGACAGAAGGAATTTGAGGGCAGCCGAAACAACAATCTGCTGAGCCCGGGTCCGGGTGGCACGGTTTTCATCGACCCGGCGGCCGGCGCGGACGGACGCTTTAAGGGGATCTTTGGACCGCGTCTTTCGTTTGAGGCGTTTCGGGCTTTCATCGCGAAATATCCGGACCGTTGGGAGACG
Source organism: Opitutaceae bacterium (assembly GCA_005792355.1). Classification (GTDB taxonomy): domain Bacteria; phylum Verrucomicrobiota; class Verrucomicrobiia; order Opitutales; family Opitutaceae; genus ER46. The sequence goes on along the minus strand of SXSC01000059.1, from coordinate 19,809 downwards.
AAGGTCATCAAGGGTGACTGGGGTGATCCCGCCCGTTTCCACGCCCTGCAAGGGGCGGTGTCGCCGGACGGGGTGCGGTGGAGCGTCTTGCCGGAGCCGTTCACGATTGAGCATACCGACGGGATGGAGACGGGATACTTCGACGTCGTCCGCCGGAAATACGTCATCTACACCCGCAACTGGCTGGTCCGCCCCCGCTCGCCGGAGTGGACCGGCGATCTGCGCACGCGCACCTGGCTGGGGGAACTGCATGGCTCCGGCCGGCGGGCGATCGGTCGGATGGAGAGCGACACCTTTGGCGGCTTTTCGCTCTCAGAACCGGTGATCGTGCCCGTTCCCGGGGAAACTTCACCATCCGAGGTTTTCTATACCAGCATCCGCACGACGATTCCCGGCGCGCCGGATCACCACCTCATGTTTCCGACGATTTGGGACACGCGGGATGACACGACCACGCTCGGGCTCTGGTCCAGTCACGACGGCATCGGATGGAACCGCCTGCCCGGTCCGCCGGTGCTGGCGACCGCCGCCCACGGCCAGTGGGATGGCGGCTGCATTTTCTCGTTTCCCCACCTGTTCGAGCTGCCCAACGGGGACTTTGCGCTGCCCTACAAGGGATACAATTTGCCGCACAAGTATCCCCGCGGCGACATGGAGTTGTATTCCGGATACGCCGTGTGGCCCAAGGGCCGCCTGATCGCGGTCGTGGCCGACGAGGCGGGCGAGTTTTCCACCGTGGGAATCCTGCCGCCGGGCCGGACGCTCAAAGTCAACGCCCTGACCAAACGCGCCGGCGGGCTTCGTTTTGAACTCGCCCGCCTCGACGACCGGGCGATCCCGGGCCGGTCCTTCGCCGATTGCGATGTCATCCAGGGCGACGCTCACCGGGCGGTCGTGAAATGGAAGGGAGAGGCGGATCTCAAGACCCGGGCCGGGGAAGGCCTGGTGATTCGCGTGCGGATGGAGCGGGCCCGCCTATTCGGGCTGGAGTTTGAGTGACGGACGCGCGGCACCTTTTCGCATGACGGCGCCCCCCAGGAAAATCAGCGGCATCGTAACCGCACTCGTCACCCCGATCGACTCCGCCGGACGGCTCGATGAACCGGGCTTGGCGCGGTTGATCGCTCGGCAGGAGCAGGCGGGCGTTGACGCGATCTTTGTCCTGGGGTCGGTCGGCGAGGGTCCGCTGTTGGACGACGAGGTCTATCTGCAGGTGGCGCGGCAGGCCCGGGCGGGTGTGCGCCGTTGCGTGCTGCTGGGCGGGGCGAGCGACAACTCGATTGCGCGCTGCGTGCGTCGCCTCGAGTCGCTCGCGGCAGCGGGCGTCGAGTACGGGGTGCTGACCCTCCCGTATTATGGCTGGCCCGGGGACCCGGCGCTCAGCGTGGCGTTCTTCGCGGCGGTGGCGGCGCGGTCGCCCTTGCCGATCGTCGCCTATAACCTGCCGAAGGCGGTCGGCTGGCAGATGCCGGTGACGGCGCTGGAGGAGCTCTTCGCGATTCCAAACCTGGTATGTATCAAGGACACCCATGCCGATTTCGCCCAGATGGCCGCCGTCGCCGCGTCGCCGCGGCGCCCGGCGCATTTCTCCTACCTGCCGGGTAATTCGGCCCTCGCGCCGCGCTTGCTGGCGCAGGGCGCGGACGGCGTCGTGAGCACGCCGTCGAATGTGCTCGCCGCCCCGTTGGTCGATTTGTGGCGCTGGCATCGCGCGGGCCGGCGCGACCTGGTCGCGCGCCTCGACGCCGAGGTGTTCCCAAAGCTGACCGGCTTGCTCAACCTGGCGCCGACCGGGGCGGCCGCCATCAAGGGCCTGCTGGAAATTGAACACGTCTGCGCGAGGCACACGGTGGCGCCGTGGCCCTGCATGACGGCGGCGCAGGCGCCGGCGTGGGCCAGATATCTCGCGGAGTTGCAGGAGACGTACACGGCCTTTCTCGCCACGATTGATCCCGCAGCCCGGCGCTGATAGATCCCGGCCCGACTCGCGCTCCCTTCCCATGAACCCGATCTCCCGTATCCAATCTTCCGTTTCGCCGGGATGGCGGCCCCGCTCCTGGTGCGCCGTCCTTTTGCTCGGCGGGATCGCGCCGTTGTCCGCCGCGGTGCATTTTGCGTCTGGCTTCCAGGTGGGGGAGGTGTCGTCGACCGCCGCCATCGTCTGGACGCGGCTGACGGCGGAATCCGAACGCCGCGGGCAGGGCGTCGTGCCCCGGCCGCTGATGAGCCCGACGCGCGTCTTCACCGAGTTTCCGGCCATTCCCGCGAGCGAGTGGGAGGGTGCCGTGCCGGGAGCCGCGGGCGAAGTGCGCGTGGCGTGGGGCGCGACCCCGGAACTCGCGTCCGCCCGGCGCACCGCGTGGACGGCGGTCGGCGCCGCCACGGATTTTTCGCACAAGTTTCGCCTGGCGGAACTGCAACCCGGCACGCGCTACTATCTCGCGGTTGAGGGCCGCCCCGGACGCGAGGGCAACGTGACGCGCAGCGCGATCGGTTCGTTTCGCACCGCGCCGAAACCGGCCGAATGGGACGAAGTCTGGTTCACCGTGATGACCTGCCAGCTCTACTACCAGCGGGACGACCGCGAGGGCTTCAGAATCTACCGGGCGATGAGCAACCTGAGCCCGCTTTATCTGAGTTATCCGGACTTCATCGTGCGCACCGGTGACAGCGTCTACTACGATCGCGACAATCCGCGCGGGAGCACCGTCGATCTCTGCCGGCTGCACTGGCAGCGGATGTTCTCGCTGCCGCTCCTGCGGGATTTTTCCCGGCAGGTGCCGAGCTATTGGCAGAAGGACGATCACGATGCGTATTTCGACGACTGTTATCCGGGGCTCGACGCGCCGTGGATCAAGCCTCTCACCTACGAGGACGGCGCGCGTGTATTTCGCGAACAGACCCCCGTGGGCGATTCGCTTTTCCGCACCTTTCGCTGGGGCAAGGGCCTCCAGGTCTGGCTGACGGAGAGTCGCGACTTTCGCTCGCCCGACACCATGCCCGACGGCCCGACCAAGTCGATCTGGGGCGCCGAACAGAAAGCCTGGCTCAAGCGTTCCCTGCTGGAGAGCGACGCGACGTTCAAGGTGCTGGTCAGCCCGACCGCGATCGTCGGTCCCGACAACGCCGACCAGGCGGACAACCACGCGAATGAAGCCTATCGCCGCGAAGGGAATGAATTCCGCCAGTGGACGCACGACCAGGGACTCGCCGGCTTCTACGTCGTGACAGGCGATCGCCACTGGCAGTACGCCTCGATGGATCCGCGCTCCGGCCTGCGCGAGTTCGGGTGTGGACCGGCCTCCGATGCCAGTGTGCTCAAGGGCCCCGGCTACGATCCCAACTACACCTCCTTTTATCGCCCCGGCGGCGGCTTCGCGAGCATCGGTGTCCGCCAGGGCACCAGGAAAGTGCTGGCGAATCCCCAGCGCATCGTCGTCGAAGACGGCGCTCCCATCATCACGATCCGCCTGCACGATGTGGACGGCAAAGTAGTGTATGAATATCGGGACGTCGCACTCCGGCGCCCCTGACTCGCGAAAAATCCACCCGCTTCCTTCCCCATGAACCGCCGCTCCTTCCTCAAATCCGCCGCCCTGGGCTCGACCGGCGCGCTGGCCGCGCCGTCGCAGCTGCTGGGGGCCGTGCCCGCCGCCAGGTCCGCCCTCGGCGCCGTCAAGATTACCGACGTGAAGACCGCGGCGATCGACATCGGCTACAAGACCCACCTGATCAAGGTCACGACCGACTCCGGGCTGTTCGGTCTCGGCGAAGCGTATCCAAAAGCTGAGGTCGGCGATGATATCCACTCCGTCAAGAACATGGTGATCGGCCAGGACCCGCTGCAGGTGGAGTATCTCCATTTCCGGATGGTCGACCAGTACATGTCGCGCGGGGCGCGGGCCGGGGCGTTATGCGGGGCAATCGGTGGCATCGAGTCCGCCCTGTGGGATCTGGCCGGCAAGATTCTCAACGTGCCGGTGTATGTGCTGCTCGGCGGCGCTTATCGCAACAAGGTGATGCTCTATAACGACACCGACAAGCCCAAGGTCGACGAGCCGAAAGCCTGGGCCGACCTCGCCGTCCGCTCGAAGGAATTCGGCTACAAGGCGGTCAAGCACAGCCTCCAGCGATTTGACGGACCGAAGAACAGCACGATTTCGCCGGCGACCCTGCGGCACTGGACGCGCATCATGGCGGCGACGCGCGACGCCGTCGGGCCGGATTATCCCATCGCCATCGACCTGCACTGGCGCTACGCCCTCGGCGACGTACTCCGCTTCACCGAGATGATCAAGGATCTGAACATCTGGTTCCTTGAGGATCCCCTGCAGCCGGAGAACGCGGATGCCTTCGTGCGCCTGCGGGCGGAAAGCCGCGTGCCCATTCTGACCGGGGAGAACCTCTATGCGCGTGAGGGTTTCCGCCCCTTCATCGAGAAGCAGGCCTGCGACCTGGTGCACCCGGACGCGCAGAAATGCGGCGGCCTGCTTGAGACGAAGAAGATCGCCGACTGGGCCGATCTCTACTCGATTCCGATGCTCTGCCACCAGGGGGCGACGCCGGTGGGTGTCTTCGGTTCCGCGCACGCGTGCGCGGCGATCAAGTCATTCGTGGCGCTGGAGACCGACACGGTTGAAAACCACCGCCATCCGCACTGGCAGGATCTGATTCAGCGCGACGGGCCGTTATATACCGATGGGCATCTCGTGCTGTCGAAAAAGCCCGGCATCGGCGTGGAGCTGAACGAGGACGTCTGCCGCCAGCACCTCGCCGACGACCGCGGCTTCTTCAAATAAAGTCTCGGCTCTTTCATCGTTTCGGCCCCCGCAGATGCATGTAATGCGATTTTGCTACATGTGATATGCAGAATAGCATGTCATTTCGTCCATTCGTGGTTGAACTGAATTGTTCGGCCAAGGTGGCAAAGGCTTGGGGCGACTGCACTGCAGGCTGCACCGCAGAGCCGGGACGCCCCGCCGAGGTCGGAGAACGAATGAGCCCATCTTTGCCCCACGCTTAATTAACCGATCCTAAGTTATTGCCACCCACCGGTGGCTGAGATCGTTGCCGATGACGAGGGCGTCGCGTCCCTCTGAAATGCCCAGGTAAGGCCCCTCCCGCGGTCAACCCGTCCAAGGATTTTTCCGCGCCGCCCGCACCGCCGCGGCTGGATTAGTGCTCGTAAGCCCGACCTTCCGACCACCATCGTTCACCCCACTGCCGCCCAATGTCAGAAACCCCGCTCACGCTCCACCCCCGCGCTGTTTTTCTCAGCTACGCGTCGCAGGACGCCGATGCCGCGCAACGCATTTGCGCGGCGCTGCGCGCGGCCGGCGTCGAGATTTGGTTCGATGCCGACGGCGGCCTCCAGCACGGTGACGCCTGGGACGGGAAGATTCGCAAACAAATCCGGGACTGCGTGCTGTTCATCCCCCTGATTTCGGCCAACACCCAGGCGCGCCACGAGGGTTATTTCCGCATCGAGTGGGAGCTGGCCGCCGAGCGGGCGATGGGCATCGCGGCGGGCATACCCTTCATCCTGCCGATGGTCATCGATGGCACAACCGAACCCGAGGCCCTGGTGCCGGACCGGTTTCGGAAAGTGCAATGGACCCGCGTATCCAACGGCAACCTACCGGCGGACGGAGTCGGGCGGTTGCGCCTGCTGTGGGAGCAACGCATCGGCGGCGCGGCACCGCAGACTTCGTCCGGCACAACGGCCCGGTTCAGCCAGTCCGGCCCGTCCCTGACGGGGACTGAACGGCGGCTCGCGGCGATCGTGTTCACGGATATCGTCGGCTATTCGCGCCGGATGCAGAGCGACGAGGCGACCACGCTGCGGCTCGTGCAAGCGGACTTCGCCACCATGATCGAGCGTTGCAAGGGCCACGGCGGGGAAGTCCTCAATTCCATGGGGGATGGACTGCTGATCTCGTTTGGCAGCGCGGTGACGGCCGTGAACTGGGCACTGGAAACTCAAGCCGAGTTTATTCGGCGCCGGGAAACGACCCCGGCCGACCTCGCCCTGGAACATCGGATGGGCGTGCATATCGGCGACGTCTTTCGCCAGGAAACCGGCGGCATCGCCGGAGATGGGGTCAACATCGCCGCCCGCCTGGAGGGCAAAGCCCCGGTGGGCGGACTCTGCGTGAGCCAGATGGTGTACGACACCATCAAGGGCAAGGTACCGATGGAATCGGTCTTTCGCGGCCCGGAGGAATTCAAGAATATCGCCGAGCCGATCCCAGTCTGGCACATCGCGCCGAAAGGCAGTGCCATCCTCTCCGCCTCTGACCAACCTTCGCTCAAATCCACGACCGGCAGCCGCACCAGTCTCCCGCCGAAAATCCCGGACTATGAACTGCTGCGTCCCATCGGCGAAGGCGGCTACGGCGAAGTGTGGTTGGCGCGCGGAGTCACCGGCGCCTATCGCGCGGTCAAAATTGTCCGCCGCGATCGGTTCTCCGACGCCGAACCCTTCGAGCGGGAATTTCGCGGCCTGAAGGAATCGATGTCCGGGCCGCTGGCCGCGGCCGGAGGCATCGCCCTGCTGCATGTCGGCCGGAACGAACCCGCGGGATTTTTCTACTACGTGATGGAGCTGGCCGACGACATCGAAACCGGTCGCAGCATCGATCCCGGCCGTTACCGCCCGTTGACCCTGAAGGAGGTTCGTGAGCGCCGGGCACCTCTGCCCGTGAAGGAGTGTCTCGCCCTCGGTGTGTCAATGGTCCGCGAACTTTCCATACTTCACACCCACGGGCTCGTGCACCGCGACATCAAGCCGTCCAACGTCATCCTCGTCAGCGGGGTCGCGAAACTCGCCGATATCGGACTCGTGGCGGTAAGTGCGGACGCGCGCACGTATGTCGGCACCGAAGGATTCGTCCCCCCCGAAGGATCGGGCACGCCGGCGGCGGATGTTTTCGCCGCCGGGAAAGTCCTCTACGAGCTCTCGACGGGCTTCGATCGCAAGGAATACCCGCGGATCTCCGACAAGATCGCGCCCGCGGATCGCACGGTCTTTTCCGCCTTCAACGAAGTCGTCCGGCGCGCGTGCGATCCGGCCACCGCGAAACGCTATCCCGACGCCGGCGCCCTCCTCGCGGATCTGCGGGCGTTGAGCGCCGGTACGCCGGTCGCGGCCCGGAAATCCAATTCGGGCCGGCGCTGGATCATGGCCGGCGGCGCCGCGGCGGCCCTCGTCACGATTGGATGGTTGGTCTGGCCCAAGCGACCGCCGAACGCACCCTTGCCGCCGGCCGTCGCCGTTTCGCCGCCAGTCGCGAAGGCGACGAAGCCGGCCGACCCGGCGGCCCCCGCCGCCGTGCCGGAGAAATCCATCGCGGTGATCCCGTTCAACAATCTCAGCGAGGAAAAGGACACCACGATTTTCGCCGACGGCGTGCACGATGACATTCTGACCAACCTGGCGGTCGTCAGAGAGCTCCATGTGATCTCGCGCACGTCGGTGCTCCAATACCGCGCCACCACGAAAACCGCCCGGCAGATCGGCACCGAACTGGGCGTGGCCTTCATTCTGGAAGGAACCGTGCGGCGTGCCGGGAAGGCCGTGCGTGTGACCGGGCAGTTGATCGACGCCCAGACCGATCGGCACGTCTGGGCAAAATCCTACGACCGGGAGCTCACCGATATTTTTGCGGTCCAATCCGAGCTGGCCCAGGAAATCGCCCGGGCGCTGTCGGCCGTCATTTCGCCGCAAGAGCGGTCGATTCTCGAGGCGCGCCCCACCCAGAACTCCGTCGCCTACGAACGGCTTGTCGCCGCCCGGTTCGCCGACCGCGAGGAACAAGCCGAGCCACTGCTGCTCGAAGCCGTCCGGCTGGATCCCAATTTTTCCGAGGCGTGGGCGGCGCTCGTCCGCACCCATTCCTTCATCTACTTTAACTCGCGCGGACAGCACACACCGGAGCGGTTGGCCCAGGCCAGGCACGCCCTGGAGACCGCGCTGCGGCTCGCCCCGGACAGTCACACGACGATCAAGGCCCAGGGAGACTTCCAATACTATGCGATGAAGGAATGGGAAAAGGCGGCCGAGCACTACCGGCAGGCGCTGCTCGTGGGTCCCAACGTGGCCGACATTCTCGAAAGTTTGGGCTACATCTATCGCCGCCTCGGACGCTGGAGCGAATCCCTCGCCGCCCTGCGGCAGGCGGCCAAACTCGATCCCGGATCCTTCAATCTCTCGAGCAACCTGGGCAGCGTGCTGGATGCGATCAGACGCTACGACGAGGCCGGGGTGTATCGGCGGCGTTGCGCCGACCTGAAACCGGAAGATCCATTTTCCCGCTATCTGTGTGTGTTGATCGAATTCTTCGGTCACGGATCGATCCAGAAAGTGGATGAGTGGTTCGCAACGCAGACCTATTTCGCGCAGGGCGATCCCAAGTTGCTCCAAGTGCGGCAGGTGTGGCTCAGGCAAAGCGGCCGGTTTAAGGAGGCCGACGAGGTCGCCAAGCGGCATCCCCGCAAGAGCACCGAAAAAACACCGCCGGCGGTGCCGCCGCCCCCTTCGATCGAGGAGCTGATCGCCCTTGATGACCTCCCCGCCGCCCGCGCGCTCGCGCAGAAATCGCTTCCCGACCTCCAATCCGCGATCGCGCGCGACGGTCAGAATTTCGGCGCCCGGCGATCCGTCATGACGCTATATGCGCTGCTCGGCGACCGGGAAGGGCTGCTGCGCGAAGGCCAGGTACTCCTTTCCTCCGGCCGCCCGGATCACTGGATCGATGGACAAAGACGGGGACAATTCGCCAACAGCCTTGCCCTCCTCGGCGACCGGCAACTGGCGCTCGACGAGCTGGAAAGATGCCTCCGGACGCCCTACGCCGGACATGTCCACGCGTTCCGCCACAACCCCAATTGGCGCGCGTTCAAGGGCGATCCCCGCTTCGAGGCCCTGCTCAGCGACCCCAAGAACAACGCGCCGTTGTTTTGAGAGAAGTAAAGGCCGAACGCGGCGGCACGTTGGCGTCTCACCCCAGCGTCTCACCCGCAATCTCCGACAACTCCACCTCGCCCGGCACGCCGAACGGCGCGGCGTTGACCGAGCCAATCGCGAGTTTGCCGTCACGGAGGTCGAGCCGCGGCCAGGCCTGGGCCGCCGCCACATAGAGATCCGGATGGCGCCGAACCGCGTGCTCCTGCAGCGCGCGCGGGAACTGCGCGAGACCCGCGAAGTAGTGGTGGCCGTTACGCTCGACGCTCGTGACGCCCAACGCCGCCTGCGCGGCGAGATCCTGCAACGTCGAGATCGGCCCCACGTTGCCCAGGTCCTCACCGCTCAGGACGGCCGGCCGGCCCGCCGCGCGCCGTTGTGCCAGGAGCCCGGCGTTGACGACGCTTTTAAAGACTCCCTTGCAATTCTTGTGGCTGGTGCCCGCGTAGCCGAGGGCCAAGGCCGCCGGCAGGCTCGCCAGTTCCGCGTCGCTCTCGTCGATAATGATCGGTGGGCGGTCCGGCCACGCCCGCGCGAGTTCGCCGATCGCCGGAGAGAGCGCCACCGCGCGATGCCAGGGCTGCTCGACGTACATCAGCCGCGGCCAGAGGGCGCGCAGCGCCGGCTCCGACTGCAGGCGACGAAAATAATCCGCGAACGACGGCACGTCGTGAAAGCTCTCGTTGCCGTCGAGCGAGAAGGCAAAACCACCGCCGCCCTCCGCCGCCAGCACCGCCGCCATCCGGGCGAGCCGGTCGCAATCGCGCGCCGCCTCGCCGTTGATTTTGATTTTGAAATGCCGCTGCCCGTAGAAACGGATGACCTCGTCCAGCGTCTGCGGCAGGCCGTCGTCGACGCGTTCTCCCGCCGCCAGATCGCCGGCGGTGATCGGATCGGACAGCCCGACCGTATGGCGTGCAAAAATTTCGACCGGCGGATCGGCCGGCAAGAAATCACCGGGCGCGACGCCGCGGAGCGCGGGCTGCGCCCAACCGAGGTCGACGCCGAAAATGTTTTCCCGCAGCGCCTGCGCCAGGGTGGCGCGGCGCGCGCGGCAGACCGCATGCAGCAGGGCGCGCTCCACGAACGACGTGCCAAAATTTGAGAGCAGCGGCGGCAGTTTTTCCGCCGCAGCCCATTCCGCCTGCGCCCCGCAAAGCTCATGCCAAAAAGCAAACGGCGTCGCGGCACGCAAAATCCGGGCATGGCCGATCGCCGCCCGGATCACCCGGAGCATCTCGTCAATTTCTTCGCCGAGCGCCCGGGTCGGATTTTTCGTGAACCACTTCGGCGGCAACAGGTCGGCCGCGAGGCCGGTTTCCATCGCGCCATCGAGTTCGAACGTGAGCCGCGCGATGATCTGCGGCACGTCGGTCATCGTCGCGATGCCATAGCGAAACGGCATGCGCGCATGCAGTTCCAGGCGGAACAGCTCGGCGGAGAGAAGTCGGATCATGGGGCGGGATTTTCTTCCGGCGGGGCGGCGGGCGCCGGCGAGTGGTTCTTTGTCCCCTCGCTCGCGCCGGCCGCTACCTGGACGGACCGAACATCGCCTCGTAATGCGGTGCCGTCTGAAAAATACCGCCGCTCCGCGCATAATAATCCGCGTCGAGCTCGAACACCCCGCGCTGGGTCCGCGCCCACGGCGCCGCGGGCGCCGGGTGATGGCTGCGCATCGTCTCCCACTGCCGGTAATTCTGGTGCCCGTTCGTCTCGAGCAACCCGAGGCCGAGGCCGGGGAACGGCGCGAGCCGCGCGGCGACGTTCTTGTTCCATTCGACCAGGAGCGGGCTCACCGTGAGATCGGCGCAGAAACACGGCACGCCGCGCTCGTGCGCGAGCTGCGCAATCTTGAGCGACATCGAAAACGTCTTCGCGATCGGTTTCAGCGCGATGGCCTTGTAGCCCATCTGGATTCGCTTGAGCGCATCGACATCGGTGTGCGCGCTCTCATCCGCCGCGACGCGCGCCGGGATGTCGCTGAGGTCGATCTCCAGCTCCTCGGGAAACGGCTCCTCGATGAGCGCGATCTGCTCGAAGGCGCCAATCGCGCGCGCATGGTCGAGCAGCCGCAGCAGCGTGTCCTTGCTCTCGTAGCGGCCATTGGCGTCGAAGTAATACGGCAGCTTCCCGCTGGCCGAGTACGGCGTGCGCGCGTGGCCGATGGCGGCGTGAATCGCGCTGATCCGCGCCTGGTCCTTCGCGAGCATCTCGGCCTGCGTCCCGGGCTGGCCGATTTTGATCTTCATGAAGAAGTAACCCTGGTCGACGGCCGCCGTGATCTCCTCGATCGGCACGGCGTACGCCATGAGCGGGATGCTCGCGACCCGGGCATGTCTGGTCGCGAGCGCGGGACGATACGCCGCCGGAATCAGCTCGTCGAACGTCGTGATGCCGTTGGCCCGCGCATACAGCAGCCACGCGGCGAAATCGACCCCGACGAGCGCGTTGAGCGCAAACGTCTCGCGCAGCGCGGCGTGCCCGGTGATTTTCTTCGCGTACGCGAAAACGTCGTGGCGGATCTCGTCGAGCAGTTCGATCGGATCGGAAAAAGTCCGCCCCTTGAGCTGCTGGACCGCCCACTCCGTCACCGCGTACATCAGCGCGTTGCCGCCGCTTTCCGAGTGCCCGGCGAACACGTGCGCGTCGCTCCAGAGCACGCCCTGCGTGCAAAGTCCGATGCCGCGCTCACCAGAGGCGCTTTCGAGCAGCGCCGCGCTTTGCCAGATTTCCGACTGGTAGCCGCCTTTGAAGCCGAAGGGTCGGACGAGCGGCTCACGTTCGAAGTTGGCGCCCACGCGGGCGATCGTGATGGGAGGAGGAGCGGTCATGGAGGTCACCGTGTGGAGAAATGGGTTTTTCGGGGTGGAGCGGCTTGTCCCCAAGACGCTGGATTGGAACTCTGCGGACCCGCGGAGGCGCGTTGGGGACGACGCGCTCCACCTCGAAGCAGCCTCAGCTGACACCGGCCTTCGCCATGTATCCCTGCAACGCCGCCAGATCCCGCTTCATCAGCGCGGGGAACTGAACGCGTTTTTCCGCCTCGGTGATCTTCGACCGCTCAAACGGCGCGTACTCGAGGTGCACTGACATCGGGCCGGAGATCTTCAGCTCGCGCACGAGCTTGAAGTAGGCGTCGAAGGGCACAATGCCTTCGCCCATCGGGACGTTCTCAATCGTCGCCTTGCCCGGCGCCTGCTCCCATTTGAAATCCTTGATGTCGGTGCATTTGATCCACGGCGCGAGCAGCTTGAGCGCCAGCGGCCACGACTGCCCGCCTTCGACGACGGCATGGCGGATGTCGTATTGGATGCCGAGACCGCGCGGGTCGAGGTCGCGCAGGAGCTCGTAGAGATCCCACACCGGGCTGCCCACCCGGACGCCAGCGTGATTCTGGATTGCTCCGTGCAGACCAAGGCTCGCGTTGAGGGCGGCGAGTTCCCTGAGCCCGGGTTTCAATTTTTCGTGGGTGCCAACCACTCCCAGCTTTGCGTCGTAGTTGAAGTTGCCGAGCCGGTAGTACTTCACCCCGTGCTTGGCCGCGGTCCGCAACAGGGTCTCGGCGTGTTTGTCTCTCAGGCTGGTGATGTCCGTGGTGATCATCTCGACCTTGAGGCCGGCGGCATGGGCGGCGTCGACCGCCCGCGGGAGATCCTCCTGCACGCGCTCCGGCAGCACATGGCCCTGCGCCACGCGGACCGTGTAGTCGATGCCGCCGTAACCGGTGCTGGCAACCAAGCGGGCGGTTTCCGCATGGGACAGCCAATGCAGCGGCTTCGAAAAAACATGGATCACCGTCGGACCACCGGCTCCGGCGGCCGGGGCGCTGGCGGCGGATGAGATCCGGGCGAGCGGCACGACGGCGCCCGCGACGGCGAGTTGGGAGAGGAAACGACGACGGGAGACTTCCAGGGAAGCGGCAGGGTGCGATTTCATGGTGACGCCCGAATCTAGCCGGACCGCCGTGGCAAATGCAACGATTAGGGGACGACGATCGATCTCGATCGCCAAATCCCCGAACTTGAATCGCGGTGCTCTGCCACCCGTCCTGATCGTAAACTTCCGCGACGATTTCAGCTGCTTGCTGTTTCCTCTTTCGTCAGGTGTTCGCGAGTTTCCCGGAGGAGAACGTTTGCGAGCAGGAGGAAATCACCCCTTCCCGCCGCGCAGCACCACGAGGTTGTCCGTGCCTTTCGTCTCGAACTCACGCCAGTAGTTCTCCTCCATCGTCTCGAGCCGCTCCTCCTCGTCGTCGGTCAGCTCCTCCGTGAGTTTGGTCGGACCCAATTCGGAGCGCAGATCGCGCTCCGCCAACCGTGACACGAGCTCGCTCCAGAACGCGTCCTCGACGAACTTGTCGATCTTCTCGGCGACGGGTCCGTCGGTGAGTTTTTCGTTCAGGAAGTACTGGCCGTTGACGTCGACCTCCACGAGGTCCGCGCAGCCGAGCGGCTCGGCGAGCACGAGGGTCTTTTGCGCCAGATCGGCATAGCGCTCCGGCATCGTGGCCGGATCATCGGGCCGCGACCCGGCCATCCACAGACCCATGTGCACGAGCTCGAGCAGCCGGGTGTATTCCTTTTGCGTGAACGAAACTTTCATGGGCCAAGCAAGGAGCGGTTGCGCGCGATCGCGCAAGGGCGGAGTGCGGGAATCGAGGAATCTGAAATCTGGCGGCGGGCATCTGACCATGCCCGGTGATCCGGGCCGAACCCGTCAGGCGTTCCGGGATTCATGGGTCTGAAATTCCGAGATTTCAGCCGCCCGATTTCACGATTTCCGGGATCGCCGCGCCGGAAACCAAGGTTGGCCTCTTCAAGGTTCCCCCGCACCGCGAGCGTTGACCAACCGCCCGATCCCGCCTCTGCTCCCCACCGCGTCGCGATGAACTCCCCAACTTCCCCGATCGCCAGCCCGGCAGAGGCGGCCCGCGTCTCCCCCGCCTCCGACCGCCTGGTTTCACTCGATGCGCTGCGGGGCTTCGACATGTTCTGGATTCTCGGCGCCGATGCCCTCGTGCAGGCGCTCGGCGAGGTCAACGGCTCGCCGGTCGCGCGTTTTTTCGCCGGGCAGCTCGATCACCGGGCGTGGGTCGGGTTCACGTTCTACGATCTCATTTTTCCGCTCTTCATCTTCATCTCCGGCGCCTCGCTGGTGTATTCTCTCACGCGGCAAATTGAACAACACGGGCGCGCCGCCGCCGCGCGCCGCGTGCTCATCCGCGGCTCGTTGATCTTCGTGATCGGCATTTTCTACAGCGGCGGCTTCACCAATCCGTGGCCCGACCTGCGCCTGCTCGGCGTGCTCCAGCGCATCGCTCTCGCCTACACCGGCGCCGGCTTGCTGTTTTGTTTTCTGCAACCGCGGGCACTCGCCGCGGTGGGCGTCGCGCTGCTGCTCGGTTATTGGGCGTTGCTCACGTTCGTGCCGATTCGCGACATCCAACTCGACCAGGCCGCTCTCGCCGCCCGGCTCGGCCACGCGAAGCCCACGCTCGCGGAAGTGCAAACCGCGTTCGCCGCGACCACCGCGCGTGTCACCGGCCACTTCGAGCCCGGCTACAACCTCACCAATCATCTCGATTTCCAATACCTCGGCGGCCGCCGGTACGACACCTACTACGATCCCGAAGGCTACCTCAGCACGCTGCCGGCGATCGCGACGTGCCTGTTCGGCGTGTTTGCCGGGCTGCTGCTGCGCCGCCCCGATCTCGAAGGCGCGCGCAAGCTGCGAGCGCTGCTCATCGCCGGCGCGGTCGCGGTCGCGCTGGGCTGGTGCTGGCACCTGCAGTTCCCGGTGGTGAAGAAGATCTGGACGTCGTCGTACGTCCTGGTCGCCGGTGGCTACAGCCTGCTCCTGCTCGGCGCCTTCTATTACATCGTCGACCTGCGGCAATGGCGCGGCTGGTGCGTGCCGTTTCTCTGGATCGGGATGAACCCGATCACGCTCTATATTTCGAGCAACGTGATCGGCTATCGTCGGCAGGCGGCCCGTTTTGTCGGCGGCGACATCAAGGCCTGGCTCGATGCGGGCATCGGCTCCGGGGCCGGCCAGGGAATGCTCGCCATCGTCGGGCTCGCGCTGATGTTCGTGTTGGCGCGTTTTCTCCATCAGCGGCAGATTTTCCTGCGGGTGTGAAGCGTCAGCCATTGGTGACCGGGCCCGCCGTGCAACTCGTCCGCGACTGCGACCGAAGCGTCGCCCCGTGGGCACTTCGGTCCGGGGATGTCGCCCGAACTGGCCCGGAAAATTCACACCTGAATCATGCCAAGGCATGAGCCACAGAGGACACGGAGCCCAGCCACGGAGGTCACAGAGCAAGACAGCTTGTTTTCGCTCTGTGGACTCTGTGCCCGAACTCGGTGCGCTCTGTGAAAAAAAGTCTTCGCGAAAAGTGTAATTGATCCGGGCCAGCCGGACCCCCCGCTCCCGGTCTCGGATTGCCGGATTGCAAATCGTCCATCGTAAACCATCTCTCCGTCATGCCCTCGGTCCCCGGTCTGCGCTCCCCCTACATCAAAGTTGGTCGTCTGGTCTATTTCGGCCGGATGCTCGACAAGATTCGGCTGCACGCCGCCAGCCAGCTGTCCGCCGACTACCTCGCCAATCTCGGCAAGGCCTTCGACGCCCGCTGCGTCAGTTTTCTGCGCGTGAATTACGACGAGCTCAAGGCCCGCACCCTCGTCGGCGATTTGAGCGATGAACAATTGCTCGCCTGGGCCGAGCAGCGCGGTGGGCCGCGCTCCGATGAGGAATGCGAAATTTGGAACGGCTTCATGATGAAGCGCGGCTGGCGCGATGTCGGCGCCGAGATTCTGGCCAAACGCATCGCCGAGAGCGCGCTCGAGGCCAAGCCCATCATGACGATGTTCGACTACCTCGATTTCGACGAGGGCCGCGATCCCGTCACCGCCCGCGCGTGGGGACCCTGATCGCCTCGTCGCCTCTTGTCATCCTGAACCAGCGATGATCCCCAAGGCCGCCCGGCGTCCGCGCCTGATCCTCGGCGTGATCGGCGTGCTGCTCGTCCTCCCGGTCGTGGCCGGCGGATGGTTGTACGGACGCCTTCGCGCCAGCCTGCCGCAAGTCGCCGGCACGGCCCAACTCGCCGGGCTCGACGCCCCGCTCACCATCGAACGCGATGCCCTCGGCGTGCCCACCCTCCGCGGCGCCAGCCGCGCCGATGTGGCCCGCGGCCTCGGCTGGCTGCACGCGCAGGACCGATTTTTTCAGATGGATCTGCTGCGCCGCTCCGCCGCCGGCGAACTCGCGGAGCTCTTCGGCCCGCGCGCCCTGCCGCCCGATCGCGCCGCGCGGATGCACGGTTTCCGCGCGCTCGCCCAGACGGTCCTGACCCGGCTCGCCGCGAACGACCGCTCCCTCCTCGATGCCTATACCGCCGGCGTGAACGCCGGCCTCGCCGCCCTGGGCGAACGGCCGTTCGAGTACCTGTTCCTGCGAGCAACACCCCGGCCGTGGCGCGCGGAGGACAGCCTGCTCGTCAGCTATGCCATGGTGCTGGACCTGCAGGACAGCCACGGCGGCTACGAGCGCACCTTGATGACCCTGCGCGACGTCTACGGCGAAGCCGCCCTCAACTTTTTCGCCCCGCTCGTCACCCCGGGCGATGCCGCCCTCGACGGCTCCACCGCGCCGCTCGCATCCATCCCCGGTCCACGTGCCATCAACCTGCGGCCACCGAAGGTGGGAGTGGTTCTCCGCAGCCGCCCGGCGGTGTCGGCCACGCCTCCACCCAGGCGCGCCGAGGAGAGCGGGCCCCACCCTGCTGATTCGTTTCCATTTCCGCCGCGCGATCCGGAGGAGATCCCCGGCTCCAACGCCTTCGCGCTCGCGGGTGCCCACACTGCAAGCGGCGCCGCGCTTCTCGCGAACGACATTCACCTCGGCCACGCCGTGCCCAATATCTGGTATCGCGCGTCGTTCGAGTTCGGCGGTCGCCGCGTCACCGGCCTCACGCTGCCCGGCGCCCCAGCCATGGTGGTCGGCAGCAACGGCGACGTCGCGTGGGGTCTGACCGCCTCCGTGACCGACACCGGCGACCTCGTCGCGGTCGAAACCAACTCAATCGCCCACACTTTTTACAAGGCGCCGGGCCACGCCGATTTCCTTACCATCGAACAACGCCACGAGACCATCCGCGTTAAAGGCGGCGACCCGGTCACGGTCGAATTCCCCTGGACCATCTGGGGTCCCATCGTCGGCACCAACGAACGCCAGCGCCCGCTCGCGTACCGCTGGATCGCCCACGATCCGGAGTCGATGAACTTGAGTCTGCTCGAGATGGAAAACGCCCGGACAGTCGATGACGCCATCGCGATCGGACATCGGGCCGGCATCTCGACGGTCAATCTCATCGTGGCCGATCGCGCGGGCGACGTCGCGTGGACCATCGCGGGTCGTTTGCCCAAGCGCATTGGCTACGACGGCCGCCTGCCTGTCACCTGGAGTTTTGGCGATCGCAAATGGGAGGGTTTGCTGGCTCCGGCGGACGTCCCGGTGGTGCGCGGCCCGGCGTCGGCCCTGCCCGGGCGGATCTGGTCCGCCAACCATCGCCAGCTCGGCGGCGAGGGGCTCGGGAGGCTCGGCGACAGCGGCTACGGCCGGCCGGCGCGGGCCGCCCAGATCCGCGACGCTCTTGCGCCTCTCACCCGTGCGACCCCGCGCGACCTGCTGGCCGTGCAACTCGACGACCGGGCGCTTTTCCTCGAGCCCTGGCACACGCTGCTGCTGGCCACGCTCACCCCGGCGATCGCCGGCGCGAAACCGGCGCGGGCCGCCCTGCGCAAGTTCGCCGAAAGATGGGAGGGCCACGCGAGCACCGCCGCGGTGAGCTATCGGATCGTGCGCGAGTTTCGCACGGCGGTTCGCGCGCGGATTTTCCGCCCGATCTTCGCACCGTGCGTGGAAGCCTGGTCCGACTTCAACTGGCGCCGGCTCGACCTCGAACCGGCGCTCTGGGCGATCTTGCGCGAGCAACCGGTTCATCTGCTCGACCCCCAATTTGCCGGCTGGGATGAACTGCTCGCCACGGCGGTCGACGACACGATTGCGGTCATCGACAAATCCGGCGTGCCCCTGCCGCAGGGGACGTGGGGTGAGCGCAACCGCGCGCGCATCCGGCATCCGTTCAGCGGAGCGTTTCCGCTGATCGGCCGCTGGCTCGACCTGCCCGCTGATCCCCTGCCCGGCGACCACGACATGCCGCGCGTGCAGACCCCGACGCACGGCGCGAGCGAACGTTTCGTCGTGTCGCCCGGCCGCGAGGCGGAGGGCATCCTCCACCTCCCGGGCGGCCAGAGCGCCCATCCACTGTCGCCCTATTTCCGCGCCGGCCACGGGGCCTGGGTGCGAGGCGACCCCACGCCGTTCCTGCCCGGCCCGGCGGCACACCGCCTGACGCTGCAACCGTGAATCTCGCCGCGCGCCTCACCCGTTTCGGTTTCGTTGCTCGACGCCAGAATTCTTCGTCGGCGTCAATGCTGCCATTCGGTGCTTCCTAACCCGGAGCCACGGGGCCGCGGTGGAGAATATTCGGCATGCGAGGCAAGCGCGGCCCGGGCCTCGGCGGCATCGTACGCCGCACCGATGCCCTCGAAAAGACCAACCGCATTCTCGAGATGCTGCCCGCCTGCCGGTCCGGAGAGGCGCCTCCCAAGTTCCGCATGAGCGGCGCCTTCTTCATACTTCATACCGAGCCGCGACGCGACGCTGGCGGCGCGCCGCAAGTCGGCGAGTCCGGCGCGACGCTGTCCGCTCAGCCACCGGTAGACTCCCCACCAAAGGAGATAGCCCGGCTGGCCGATCGTAAAGACATTCGCGTAGTCCGCGAGCACGGCGCAGGCTTCTCGGGCCGACACCGCCAAGGCTTCGGCCGTCGGCGCTTGATTGGCGCGCGCATCCTCCCAGAGCCGCAGAAGGACCTCTGCCGTGCAGTGGTACGGCTTCACGGAAAGAAAACGAGGATCCGAGTGCGCAGAGAGGCGAAGTGCGGCCAGCGCAGTCCGCTCCGCTGCTTCCGTCTGACGCTTGCGCCAATGGCCGCACGCGAGCAGTCCGAATGTGCTTAGCTTGTCGTAGCACAGCTTGTCAGGGAGGCGGTCCACGTCGATGGCGGCGAGCGTGGCGAGGGCTTCGTCCGTCCGGCCAGCGCGGAGCTGCGCGAATGCCTTCGTCGAGCACGCCGCCGCCGCGCGCGCTCCACACCACCAGCAGGTGCAGGACCGGAAAACCGCAACCCGGTTTTTGCGAGGAAGTCTGGGGATAGTCTTTTTGGTTTTCCGGGGTGTCGGGCAGGCTCAGCGTGGTGCCGTCGAACACCTTGACGACTTGACCCTGCAAGGCGGGATCCGAGGCGACGGCGCGGGCCGCCTGGCGGGAACACTGTGCGTGGCTGCACGCGTGTCTCGCCGCCCCCGGCTGGATCAGCGAAGGCCACGTGCAAGACCGCGGGCCTGGCGCCGGCGGTCCGTGTTACCAGCGAACGCGCAAGGTCAAGGGCAGGACCGTCAGCGTCGCACTCTCGAAAGAACAATACGAATGGCTCGCGGCAGTCACGCAAGGGTTCACCGCGCCAGTTCGAGGATATGAAGGAAAAGAGACGGTGTTCGACTTTGTTTCATTTGCTGGAGCCGGGCGGGAAATGGCAGACGGCAATCGCGAGCCCAGTCTGGTTGGCGAGATGCTGTAGTTTCTTGCGCCACTGCTGCCCGTCATTCTCGTAATTGCCGACCAGTTCCTTCTTCTTGGTGTCCACCGAAATCACCGGCCAGCCCTGCTTCAGCGCCAGCCGCACTTCCTTGTTGATGTGCCGAAATTGGGCGTCTCGG
>SXSC01000058.1 GCA_005792355.1 Opitutaceae bacterium | reverse complement strand
GTCCCGGCATGGGGCCGATCGGCGTGGCCCAACATCTCGCGGCGTTCCTGCCCGGCCACCCGGTCGTACCACCGCGATCAGAATCTCAGATTTCAGATCTCGGATCTCAGATCCGCCCCATCGGGGCGATCAGCGCGGCGCCTTATGGCAGTGCGTCCATCCTCGTCATCTCGTGGATGTACATCCGCATGATGGGCGGCCCCGGCCTCACCGAGGCGACCCAGCGCGCGATTCTGAACGCCAACTACGTCGCCACGCGACTCGAAAAGTTTTTCCCCGTGCTGTACCGCGGCAACGCCGGCCTGATCGCCCACGAATGCATCGTCGATTTCCGGGCCTGGAAGAAACACGGCCTCGAGGTCGAGGACGCCGCCAAGCGCCTGATGGATTACGGCTATCACGCCCCCACGATGTCGTTCCCCGTCCCGGGCACGCTCATGATCGAGCCGACGGAGAGCGAGGCGAAGAGCGAGCTCGATCGTTTCTGCGAAGTAGTGATCTCGATTCACGGCGAGATGCAGGCCGTGGTGCACGGCGAGTCCGACAAGCTCAACAATCCCCTCAAGCATGCGCCGCACACGGCGAAGGTCGTCTGCGCCGACGCCTGGGATCACCCGTACTCGCGGGAGACGGCGGCGTTCCCGGACCGCTTCACGCGCGCGAGCAAGTTCTGGCCCGCCGTCGGGCGCGTGGACAATGTGTATGGCGATCGGAATCTTGTATGCTCGTGCGTCGGGATGGAGGGCTATGCCGCTGCGGCGCAGGCCTGAGGCCTATGCGGCGGAACCCGCGCCGGCCTGAGGCGATTGCAGCGGCGGGCGAGCGTAATTGCTGCCCACACTCTCCACTCGCTGGCGCTCGCCGCTACGATGAACCCTGCCGAAGTCCCACCCCGTAGCCGCGAGCGCCAGCGAGTGGATTCCGTTCCACGCGAAGCGCCACCATCCGTTGGTAGCGGCGAGCGCCAGCGAGTGGAATCCCGACGCGTCGAGAAACGCCACCTTCCACGCCTCGCTCCGGAATTCTACCGCGGCCGGGCCTTCGTCCATTGGACGTTGAACATCGATGATCGAGCGACTGGCTGGCTCACGCCCGAGTTTCATCACGCGTGGTTGCTCACGCTCCTTCACGCGAGTGCCCGCTTCAATCTGGTGTGTCCGGCGTATGTCCTCATGCCAGATCACATTCACCTGCTGTGGATCGGCCATGATGAGCAGGGCTCCGACCAACGCGTCGCCATTGAATTTCTGCGCAAGCACCTCCGCCCACACCTGGCACCCGCAGCCTGGCAGCGCCAAACCTACGACCACGCACTGACTGAAGCGGAAAGAGAACGCGGCGCGTTTCGTACCTGCGCCCACTACATTTTCGAAAACCCGGTTCGCGCGGAACTCGTCTCGACCTGGCAGGACTATGTTTATCTTGGCTGCTGCCTACCGGGGTATCCGGAGTTCGATCCACGCGAAACTGAATATTGGGACCGCTTTTGGCGGTGCTACAATTATTTCGTCGAAAAACACCGCTCCTAAGTCCACTCGCTGGCGCTCGCCGCTACGATGGGCCCTGACAATGCCGCACCTCGTTGCCGCGAGTGCCAGCGAGTGGAGTAATCCACGCCACCCCAAAGCCCCCCCTTGACCACGGTGTCACCGGTGACACCGTGGAAGCCGTGAGAACAATTTCGATCAAACAGCTTCACGCCCGCACCGGCCACTGGGTACGGCCAGCGCGGCAACAAACGCTCATCGTCACCAATCGCGGTGAGAAGATTGCCACGTTGCAGGTGCTCGGTGACCAGCCTTCCGGGATCAAATTTGAGAAGCGCGATTGGAGCAAATTTTCCGTCAGCGATCTGCACTCCACGGATCTGATCTCCGCCGATCGCGACGGCCGGCGATCTACCTCGACACGTCCTACCTCAAAATGAAGATCATCCGCCACCTCACTCCCGCGGGTCCGGCCTACGCCGCGCTCCAAGCCGACGGCTCCGCCCGCGAAATCACCGGTGACCTCTTCGGCGACTTCCGCGTCACCGATCGCGCCGTCACACCCGGCAAGATTCTCGCCCCGGTCGTGCCGACCAATCTGCCCTGCATCGGCCTCAACTACCGAAAACATGCCGCCGAGAGCAACAGCCCCCTGCCCCCGCATCCCGTGTTGTTCATCAAGAATACCGCCGCCGTGCAAAATCCCGGGGACCCGATCGAGATTCCCGTCAAACTCCCGAGCACCAAGGTCGACTACGAGTGCGAGCTCGCCGTGGTGATCGGCAAGCGCTGCAAAAACGTCGCCCGCGCCCACGCCCTCGACTACGTGCTCGGCTACACCTGCGCCAACGACGTCTCCGCCCGCGACTGGCAGCGCGAAGGCGGCGGCGGCCAGTGGTGCCAGGGCAAGGGCTTCGACACCTTCTGCCCTCTCGGCCCCGTGCTCGTGACCCGGGACGAGATCCCCAATCCGAACAAACTCCGCATCCGCACCATCCTCAACGGCGAGACGATGCAGGACTGGAACACCGATGACATGATCTTCGACGTGCCCGCGATCATCGAGTTCCTGAGCAGCAGCAAGACCCTCCTCCCCGGCACCGTGATTCTCACCGGCACGCCCCACGGCGTCGGCTTTGCCCGCACTCCGCCTGTATTTCTCAAGGCCGGCGACACCGTGACGATCGATATCGAAAAGATCGGCGCGCTGACCAATCCGGTGATCAACGAAAAAGTGTGAGCGGTTGAAGCAGGGCGTCTGGCCTGCCGACGCCGTATGCGGATCGGCCTCCGCGAGCCGGTGCTCGCGACCAGCACGACCGCGGGAGATTGGCCCGGGCTCGAGCGTGAGATGCGACCGTGGATCTGCGGTGTGCTCCCCCGAACTGCGGCTCCCGTGGCCAGGCCGCCGTTGGCCGGCTCAGCCACGCGGATGAGCCGACATCAATCCTGGCGAAAGTTCGTGCACCTCCGTGAATCCGCGACGCGATTTCTCTGCGACAAGTTGCCGGATTAAGGTGGGAAACTTTTCTTGGTGGGAAGATCCTCCCAACCATGGACAATGATGCTCCGTTTAACCCGTAACTTCCCGCAGCTTCGTGGCCGTGGCACCCTGTGGCGAGATGGAGCCCATCGACCTGTCATCGAGATCCAGGAAGGGTTTTCCTCCGAAAAATCCTCTGACCAAGGAAATTTTCCCACCTCGATGCTTGGAATTGTCTCGGCGGCTTCCCGCCGCACGGCTGGCTCGAAATTCAGGTCGTGATGGTTGTGAAATCCCGTCTTACTCCAGCGCGTCAAACCCGCTTCATCCACCGCCAGTCCCACGATCGTCCCACCCGCCCCATGAACCGCGTCCACCTTCCCGACCTTCCCTGGGAGGAACAGCACTCGCCCGCCCGGAAGTTTCACTCGTTCTGCAAGAACATTTCCCTGGCCCTCGGCGGCATCCGGAACGGCGGCCCGTGGTGCGGCGGGCACCCGTTCGATCTCCAGCTTCGCCGCATCCCGGCGGGCGCCGCGGTGTGTCCGTTTCACTCGCACCTCGCGCAATGGGAACTGTTCCTCGTGCAGTCCGGCACCGGGCGCGTGCGCGCGGGAGCCGAAACTCACGAGGTCAAAACCGGCGAGGTGTTCGTGCATCCGCCCGGCGAGTCCCACCAACTCACGAATCCCGGCCCGGGCGATCTCGAAGTCTTGATCGTCGCCGACAACCCGGAGCTCGACGGGTTTCACTATCCCGACTCGAACAAGTGGGGCCTGCGCCCAATCGGAAAATATTTCCGCCTGGACGAGGTCGGGTACTTCGACGGTGAGGAAACACCGCTCCCGGATGCCCCACCCTACCGGCCAGCGGGTTCGCCGCCTGCGGCGACCCTGACGCCGTTTTCCGGGCGCAAGATCCACCCTGACACCCTGCCGTGGGACGAGTGGACGTCGCCGAAGGAAAAATTCCGCGGCGCCGGCAAGGAGCTCTCGATTGCGCTCGGGGCGAAACGCAACACGCCCACGGGGCTCGGCGGGCACCCCTTCGATCTCGAGCTCGACCGGTTCGCTCCCGGCGAGGCCGGCTGCCCGTTTCACAGCCACGCCGCGCAATGGGAGCTGTATCTCATTTTGAGCGGGCGCGGCCACGCGCGCGCCGGCGGCGAAACCCACGCCGTCGCGGCCGGTGATGTCTTCATTCATCCGCCCGGAGAAGCGCACCAGATCCGGGCGGCGATCGACAGCGAGCTTACTTTTCTTCTCATCGCTGACAATCCGCCCGTCGATTACTGGCACTACCCCGACTCAAATAAATGGGGCCTGCGGGCGCCGCGGAAATTTTTCCGCCCGGCCGAGGTCGACTACTGGGACGGCGAGGAGTGAGCGGCGCGCGAACGCGGTTGCGGCGCTAGCCGCTCCTACATTTTTTCCGTCCCGCCGATCTCCGTCAGTGTCCGCAGGAATGCCACCAGCGCCCGCTGATCCTCCGCGCTGAGTTGCAATCCCTCCACCGGGTGTTTGGCGAGATTGGGATCGAGCGTCGCCGTGCGCTGCACGCCGTGATCGTAGTGCGCCACCACCTCCTCCAGTGTCGCGAATCGGCCGTCGTGCATGTACGGCGCCGTCAACGTCACGTTGCGCAAGGACGGCGTCTTGAACTTGCCGCGGTCCGTCGCAGCGCCCGTCACTTTCGCGCGACCTCCGTCGATGGGCTCGCGATCGAGCCCGTTGTTTTTCAGTGTGTAGTCCGCAAAGAGCGCGCCGCCGTGGCAGTGAAAACAATCGGCGCCGCGTTGGCCGCGCACCGGATCGTATTCCGTCGCGAACAACTCGAAGCCGCGTTGCTCCTCGACCGTCATTTCCGCCGCGCCCCGCCGCGCGCGATCGAACCGGGAGTCGGCGGCGACCTGCGTGAGCAGGAACTGCTCCAGGGCCAGCGTCACCTGCGTGGGAGTGATCTCGGGCCGGCCAAACGCCGCCGCAAACCGGGCGCTCAACGCGGCATCGCGCGCCAGCGAGGCGGCGACGACGACGGGGTCCCCGTGCATCTCGATCGGATTTATCCACGCCGCCAGCGCCTGATCGCGGAGGCGCGGCTGGCTGCCGTCCCACGCATAGTGGGGCGACCAGGCGAGGTTGAAGAGCGGCATCGCGTTGCGGCTGCCGGGCGCCCCCTCCGCGCCAAGGCTGTACGCCACGGTGTCGCTGAAGGCGCGACCCGGCGCGTGGCAACTCGCGCACGATTGCGTGCCATTGCCCGCGAGCCGCGGATCGGCGAACAGCGCGGCGCCGAGCGCGATGCCTTCGAGCGTCAACGGGTTGTCCTCCGGCAAGGCGGGTTGCGGGAAACCGGAGGGAACCGTGAAGGCGACCGGTGACGCGCTGCTTGGGAAAACCGGGGGAGGGGCTTCATGCCCCGACTCAGCGCTGCGATCGGGAAATAACGCCCCTCCTCCCACTCGCGCGCCCAGCCAGAACCAGGCGCGTTCCAGCGCGGCGGCGAGTCGGGGCGCGAGGTCGTCGCCCTCGCCGGAATGGGTCGACTCGCTCGCATCGGTCGCGGCGAGCCGGTGCGGTGCGAGCACCCGGGCGAGGTTGAGCGCGAGATCGATCGTCGTCGCGCCGGCGACGCGAAAGTCCGCCCGAAAGCCCACCCACATCTCCCGCGCATCGGTGGCAAGGTGATACGAGAAGCCGCGCTCCGCCCCCGCCCCGGATTCGTCGCGCCAGTGCCCCTCGATCGCCGCAAACACATAGCCGCCCTGCCAGCTCCAGTGCAGGCCGTTGACGAGCGGGTTGAGCGGATGGCCGGCCGCCCACGCGCCCGGATCGGCGTGGTTTGCGTCCGCCGGAACGCCGACCCGAAAATCGAGCCCGACATATTCCCCCTCCGGCACCCCGCGCAACGTGAACCCACGTTTGCCGCTCCCGGCGTCGACCAGACCATATTGTCCGTCCAGCCGCACCGCGCTGCCGTCGGCCCGCCGCAGGATCACGCTGGAAAACAACGCGGCCAACCGTGTGATCCGCAGCGCCTGCCCCGCGTCGTTTTTCACCGGCGCCGAGGGGACGACGAGGTTCTCCTGTTGCCAGCGCGGTTCGACGGCGATCACGAGGTCGGCGGCCAGCGCGGGCCTGCCGCCCACCACCAGCATCAGGGCGATTGGGAAACGAGCTACCCCCACCCCGCGCCCGACCCTGCCGGAGATCCCCTGATTCCCGCTGGTTCTCCCGCGGGGTGAGGGCGCCGCGCCGCCACCCGCTCCCTGAGCAAAAACCGCCCCATCCCCACAGTTGCGCCGGACGTCAAATCTTCCCACAACCTCCCCATGCCTGACCGCCCAGACGGACTGATCCGCCTCCTGATGATCGACGACGACCGGAAACTCTGCCGGCTCGTCATCACCTACCTCACGCCGCTGGGTTTTGCCGTGACCGCCGTTCACAGCGGACCCGAAGGCGTCGACCGCGCCACGGCCGCCGACGCGGAGTGGCAGGCGGTGATTCTCGACGTGATGTTGCCGGGCCTTGACGGTTTCGAGGTGTTGAAACGCATCCGCGCGCGCAGCCAGGTGCCCGTGCTCATGCTCACCGCCCGCGGCGACGAAACCGATCGGATCGTGGGGCTCGAGGTGGGCGCTGACGACTATCTGCCCAAGACTTTTTCCACACGGGAGCTGCTCGCCCGCCTGCGCGCCGTCCTGCGCCGCAGTGCCGCCGCCGGACCCAACATCAGCGCCCCGCCCACCGCACTGGTGGTCGGTCTGCTGCATCTGAATCTCGACGCGCGTTCCGCCGTGATGGACACCACGCCCCTGGTGCTCACGCCTGTCGAATTCGATTTGCTGGCCAGCCTCGCCAAGGCCAAGGGCCGCGTGAAGACGCGCGAGTCGCTCCTCGACGAATGCCGCGACCGCAACTACGACGTGTTTGATCGTTCGATTGACGTGCATATTTCCTCGCTGCGAAAGAAATTGGGCGACGATGCCAAGGAGCCGCGTTACATCCGGACCGTGCGCTCGGCGGGATACATGATGGTGGGACCGGAGTAGCGGGAATGGCGGAAGGTCAGGCAGGCGAAGGGCCGCGCCGGGCAGTCGTCCGGCGCCGCGCTTTTCAGGGCACGACGTAAAGTTCGACCAGCGCGGTGCCGGTGGAGTTTCCGACGCCGCTGACGATCGCGGTGTAGGAACCGGCGGTGAGGGTGGTGACGAGGGCGGCGTCTTTGCTGCCCGTGCGCAAAGCGAAAGCGCCGACGGCGGCCGCGGTGGAGGAAATCTCGGCCGCATTCGCCGCACCGGACCAGTTGTCGTTGGTCGCGAGCACCGTCGTGCCCCGGTAGAGCGTGAGCGTCGGATCGGCGAGCGCGTCACCGACGCCGAAATTTCCCAGGGCGGGGCCGACCGCCCGGATCAGCAGCCGCAGCGCACCGGGGCCGCTGATTGCAAAACCGGGAATCAAGACCGAGTCGCCCGTGCCGACAAACGCGCGCGTCGAGGCGTTGACGACCGACAACGTGCCGGCAGTCGACGGGTCGTAGACTTCCAGCAGGGCAACGCCGCTGCCGCCATCGGCCGCCGCGACGGGCATCGAGTAGGCTCCGGGCGTGAGCGTCGCGACCAGCGCGGCATCCTTGCTCGCCGCCGGCAGTGCAAACGCCCCGGCGCCCGCCATCGTCGCGGTGTCGGCGGCGAGCCAGTTGTCGTTGCTCGCGGCCGTCGAGTCTTCGCGCACGAGGCTGAGACGCGGATCGGCCAGCACGCCGCTTACGCCGAAACTGGTCAGCGTGGGACCAATGGCACGCACCAGCATCTGTTTCGCGCCGGTGCCGCCGAGCACGAAGCCCGAAATCGGCGTGCCCGCCCCTCCGCCCAGCGCCGCGCGCGTGGCGATGTTCACGAGCCGGGCGGTGCCGCTCGAGCCGACGGCGGCGAGAGCGGTGGCGGAGCTGCCGATGCCACTCAGGCCGCCGGAACCGCGCGGGTCGTAGGTGGCGAGCGCGGTGAGCGTCACGCGGTAATTCGCCGCGACGGTCGTGGTGGAGAAACTCGTCGTGTCGCCGCCGGCGCTGGTGACGGCGGTGGCGCTCGCGAGGGCCGACCACGTGGCGGCGTCGGCGGAGGTCTCGATCCGGTAAGTCGCGCCCTCCACGGACGACCACGCGATCGCAACCGTGCCACCGGAATTCGTGGCGCTCACGCTGATCGGGGAGGCCTGGCTGGCACGGACGAACTCGGTGACGGGCTCGTTGATTGCGTTCACGTTGCCACCGGTCGCCGCGCCAAAATACCAGCGGCCAGCCAGGTTGGGATACTTCGGCGTGCCGTCAGTCTCGATGGTCAGAAAGTAGGCGTAGGTGCCGGCGGGAAATTCGGGCGTCACGCAGAAGCGCACGTTGCATTCGTTGAGATCGAAATCCCTGCCGTGGGTCTGGCCGAGGTCGCCGAGGTAATCGTAGTCCTCGATGAAGTGCCCGAGGGCGAAGGCCGCGTTCACCGCGGGGCCGGCGGCGGTGGCGGGCAGTGTGGCGCCGCGGTTCTGCGCGCGGGCCGCCCAGGCGGGCAGCGTGGTGCGGCCGGTCGCGGCGAGGTTCGTCGTGCCGTTGGTCCCGTCGCGTTTCACGTAACCGCTGGTCATGCGCCGCAGGCCGCTCGCGGGATTCAGCGGCGAGGCGTAACCATAAGGGCCATACACGGGCAGACCGTCGGCCAGCCACGCCACGATCGGCGAATGGGCGGTCACGGGCCCCGTGCTCTTGGTGTAGATCTTGGTGGTCGCGTTGAAATCAACGTGATCGCCGAGCTGGTGGCGGACCGCGGGCGCGTTGGCATGATAGTGATGGTTCGTCATGGCCTGATGCGCGAAGGCCGGGTCGAAGGTCTGGCCCTCGTTGTGGAAGGCTTCGCGATTCCAGACGCCGTCGCCCCGGAGGCCGTTGACGGGCGACGCGTCGAGGTTGCTCGCGGTCACGTAGGAAAACGCGTCGCGGTGGTCGAAGGCGGCGACGCCGTCGACAAAGTAACCGATCGCGCCGAGGCCGGTGAGCGTCTTCGTCGTCGGGATGGTCGGGGTCCGCGGAATGCGATAGAGCACGCCCGTGTTGGCCGGGTAGCTGGGGAAGGCCTGGGTGTGCGCGGCGTTGCCATACCACGGCCCCATCACGTGCGTGCCGAGGCCCGAGGAGCGCAGGTAAACCCAGTTCGCCGAGGAGGAGACCTGGATCATACCGGCATAAGTCGGCGTGAGCTGCGAGGTGTTGCCGCGCGACCAGGTGGTGACCGGGGTGCCGGCGAGCCGCGCGGCGTCGGTCTCGTAGATCCGGGCGTAGCGGCGGGTGCCGCCGGTCTGCCAGGATTCCAGCTGCGGATCAGCGGCGCGGGCGGAAGCGACGGTCAGGATCAGACTGGCCGCGACGGCGGCAAGGGAGCGAAGGCCGGAAGCGAGGAGGCAATTTTTCATGGGAGAGGTGGGTGATTTCTCCCTGCAGTAAACCACGGCGCGGTAAAGCACGTGTGTCCCTCCGCCGGTCCAATTGTTAAGCGCACGTAAACGTTGCGAATTTTTCCTGTTAACTCACCTACTGTCCGTGCGTCCTCCTCTCCTGTCGATGCGAGTTTCCTTTCCACTTTCGCTTAAAGTCTCGCTGTGGCTGATGCTGAATCTGCTGCTGCTCGCCGCGCTGGGCATTGGCTTCATTGTGGGGCAGGGCGGATTGGGCTGGAGCGCACTGGTGGTCGGACCCACCGGCGAGCGCGTGCAATCCCTCTTCAGCGTCATTGCCGGTGAGGCCGCGGTTGCCACGGGCGAGGCCCGCCACGCCGTGCTCAAGCGCTTCGGGATCGCCTACGGCGCGAACTTTTTCCTGTTCGGCGCGAACGCCACCCGGATCACCGACGACGCCGTCGAACTCCCCCCCGCCGTGCGGGAGCGACTGGAATTGCGCGGCCCCGGAGGTCAGTTTGCCTTCGGCCCGCCGCGGGACGGCCTCCGCGGACCGGACGGCGAGTTCGACCGCCCGCGCAAACGCGAATGGGCTGAAAAGGGTGCCCGGGAGGGGACCGAAAAAAGCGCACGGGAACCGCGTGATCCCGCGGAAAAGAGGCGCTTCGATTCCGAGGGTGGCCGCCGCGGCGAACCCGGTTTCGCGGGATTGCCCTTCGACCGGCGGGCGGGGCGCTTCGTGATCCACACCGGCACCCCGGCGGCATTTTGGGTCGGCATCCGCGTGCCGTTCGCACCAACCGAACGCGGCGGACGACCGTCCCCCGCCACTCTCGTCGCGCACGTCGATTCGTTGTGGGACCTCCTCCGCCTGCTCGGTCTTCAATCGTGGTTGCTGGCCAGCGGCGGCGTGCTGGCCCTCTCCGTCCTGTTCTGGCTGCCGCTGGTCAGGAGCATCACCCGCTCGATCAGCCAGCTCACCCTCGCCACGCAGCAAATCGCGGAAGGCCGCTTCGACACGCGCGTCGACACCCGCCGCCGCGATGAACTCGGCAAACTGGGCGACTCCGTCAACCGCATGGCCACCCGCCTCGACACCCACATCACCGGCCAGAAACGCTTCCTCGGCGATGTCGCGCACGAATTGTGCTCGCCGCTGGCGCGCCTGCAGATGGCGACGGGCATTCTCGCCGAGCAGGCTCCGAAAAATTTGCTGGAAACCGTGACCGATGTGCGCGACGAAGTGCAGCAGATGAGCACGCTGGTCAACGAACTGCTCGCCTTCACCAAGGCCGGCATGACCCCGCGCGACGTCGCCCTCGTCGCCACGGACCTCGAGCCCGTGGCCCACGCCACCCTCGCCCGCGAGGGCGCCGGCGAACGGGTGACACTCGCGATCGCTCCCGGGCTGCGCGTGATGGCCGATGCCGACCTGCTCGGGCGCGCCCTCGGCAATCTCGTCCGAAACGCCGTCCGTTACGCCGGCGCGGCCGGCCCCATCACGGTGACCGCCAGTCGCGACGGGGGCAGCGTCACGGTGGCGGTCGAGGACCGCGGCCCGGGCGTGCCGGCCGCCGATCTCGACCGGCTCGGCGAGCCGTTCTTTCGCCCCGAGCTGGCGCGCACCCGTGAGGGCGGGGGCGTCGGTCTCGGCCTGGCGATTGTGCGCAGCAGCATCGCCGGCTGCGAAGGAACGGTGCGATTCTCGAATCGCGAACCGAGCGGTTTCCGCGCCGAGCTCCGGCTGGCGGCAGCCTGAAGCCGTCTTTACACGAGCTTAACAATTCTCGTTGCCAGCGAAACAAAGCGCTTACACGCGCCCGGCCTACTGTGGGCCCCATGATCCAGCCCAATGCCGATCCTTTCTCCGCGGGCATCCACGCCGCGTCCGCTGCTTCCTCCCCCTCCCGCAAGTCATCCCACGCCCTGACCGACGAAAAGGCCGCCCTCATCGCCCTCGTGCGCCGGGCCGAGGCCGGCGACCCGGCGGCCCAAGCCGAACTCGTGCACCGCTACCAACGCCGCGTGGCGGGCTTCGTGCGCGGCATCATCCGCCAACCCGACGCGGACGAGGACGTCACCCAAATCGTCTTCATCAAGATGTTTCGCCGGCTCTCGCGCCTGCGCGATCCGGCGGTGTTTGAATCGTGGCTCTTCACGCTCGCGCGCAACACCGGGCTCGACTTCATCCGCCGCCGCAACTGCCGGCCGACCACCGTCGCGATCGACGAACAGGTCAACCAGATCGCCGATCCCAGCAGCGCCTCCGCCACCACCGAGATTCTCGCCGCCCTCGATCGCGCGCTGGCGCGCCTGAACCCGCTCGATCGCCGCCTCGTCTCGCAGTTCGTCGCCGGCGAAAGCTACGGCGACATCGCGACCCGGGCCGGCCTCTCGCTCGCCTCCGTCAAGGTCCGCCTGCACCGCGTGCGGCCCTTCCTCCGCACCTGGGTGGGCGAGATGACCGACACCCGCCTGCCCGGCGGCAAGGGCTGGCGGGCCGCCTCCGGCGCCCGGCTCGCCGCGTAGTGGAACACTCCCTACAAAAGATTTACCCGGGCCTAACAAATCTCCCGCCGCGCGACACCAAAGCGAAACAATCCTGGCGTCTAATGGGGCAAGTTCACCGCCGCGTCCGTTTCTTCGCCGTCCCTTCGGACGGCGGCGGCCGCGAGGTGAACGAGAATCCCATGAAAAACAGCCATCGTTTGCTCCTCG
Source organism: Opitutaceae bacterium (assembly GCA_005792355.1). GTDB lineage: Bacteria > Verrucomicrobiota > Verrucomicrobiia > Opitutales > Opitutaceae > ER46. The sequence goes on along the minus strand of SXSC01000058.1, from coordinate 67 downwards.
TCCTCGCCCTTCTCACCACCGAGAGTCTCCTCGCCCAAACCGCCCCATCCGACGGCGCCCCCGGTCC
>SXSC01000005.1 GCA_005792355.1 Opitutaceae bacterium | reverse complement strand
GAGGCACATCGAGCAACCCGCCGCGCGCCATTCGAAGCCCGCCGCAATCAGTACCTGATCGATGCCAAGTTTTTCGCATTGGAGGCCCACGATCTGCGAACCGGGAACCGCGATCGCTTTCACGCCAGCGGCCACGCGCCGGCCCCGCACAAATTTCGCCACCTCCTGAAAATCACTCAGGCGCCCGTTTGTGCAGGAGCCGATGAAGGCCACATCGATCTTCGTGCCCTTGATCGGCGCCCCCGGCGTCAGCTTCATGTAGGCCAGTGCTTCCTCGATGGAGGCCTTCTCGTCCACGGCCATGGCCTTGGCCGGATCCGGAATCGTCTCGTTGATTGCGATGGCCTGGCCCGGATTGATCCCCCAGGTGACCGTCGGCGCGATGTCGCCGCCGCTGATGGTGACGACATCATCGTAGGGGCAACCCGCGTCGCTCGCGAAACCCTTCCAGTGCGCCACCGCCTCGTCCCACGCGGTGCCTTGCGGCGAATACGGGCGGCCTTTCAAATAGGCAAAGGTCGTTTCGTCCGGATTGACATAGCCCGCGCGCGCTCCGCCCTCGATCGACATATTGCACACCGTCATCCGCTCCTCCATCGAGAAGCGCTCAAACACCTCGCCGCCATACTCGTAGGCGAAACCCGTGCCGCCGTTCACCCCGAGCACACGAATGAGATGCAAAATCACATCCTTGGCGTAAACCCCGGGCCGCAGGCTGCCCGTCACGTTGATGCGGCGGACCTTCAACTTCCCCAGCGCCATCGTCTGCGTCGCGAGCACGTCGCGAATCTGCGTCGTGCCGATGCCAAACGCCACCGCGCCAAACGCCCCGTGCGTGCTGGTGTGCGAATCGCCGCAGGCAATCGTCGTCCCCGGCTGCGTGATGCCCTGCTCCGGGCCGACGATGTGAACGATGCCCTGTTTGCCCGTCGCCCGGTCGAAAAAGGTGATGCCGAACTCGGCGCAGCTGCGGCGCAGCTCGTTCATCATCGCCTGCGCCAGCGGGTCGCGGTACGGCTCCACGACTTCGTCCGTCGGCACGATGTGATCCACGGTGGCGAAGGTGCGGTGTGGCATCGCCACCTTGAGCCCGAGATCGCGCAGCATGCCAAAGGCCTGCGGGCTCGTGACCTCGTGGATCAGGTGCGTGCCGACAAGGAGCTGGGTCTGGCCGTTGGCCAGCGGGCGGACAGCGTGGGCCGCCCAGACTTTCTCGAAGAGGGATTGGGACATAGGTTTTTGGCCGCGCGGGCGCAATGCCCGCGCTGCCGAAAACCTTAGCAGAGTGTTGCCATGCCGTGAAGTACTCTTTTCTCTGCCTGTGATGCCACGCGAGTATCAGCCACCATTCGAGATCCGCCACCTCGTTTACTATCGCGAGGTGGCGCGCCAGCTCCATTTCCGCAAGGCGGCGGAAACGCTCGCGGTCGCCCAGCCCGCCCTCAGCCGGGCCGTCGCCCAGCTCGAAACCGCCCTGGCCGCCGATCTCCTCAACCGCACCCGCCGGGGGGTCGAAATCACTCCCGCCGGGCGCATGCTCCTCGAGCGGGTCGAGCCCCTGCTGCGCAGTCTGGCTGCGATCCCCGCCGAACTGCAGGCCCTCGCCAGCGGCCAGATCGGCCAGGTGCGGGTGGCGTTCACGGGGCTCGCGATGGCGACGGTGTTGCCGCGCATCCTCCGCGAATTCCACCGCCAGCATCCCGGCATCCGGCTCGAACTCACCGAAATGCCAACGGCCGCCCAACTGACCGCCTTGCAGGCCGGGGAAATCGCGTGCGGCTTCTTTCATCCCGATGCGCCGACCCCCGCGTTGAAGACGCGGGTCCTGCTGCGCGAGCGCAACGGTGTGCTGCTCCCCGTGTCGCACGCCCTCGCCGCCCGGGCGAAGCTCCGGCTGCGCGATCTCGCGGCCACGCCGTTTGTGCTCTTTCCGCGGACGCACAATCCCGGTTTCTACGACCGCATCCTCGCCGCCTTCGCGACGGCGGGTGTGACCCCGCGCATCGCCGAGGAAGTCTGGCCCCGGGCCAACGGCATCGGGCTCGTCCGCGCCGGGCTCGGCGCGACCTTCATGACCCCTTCCGAGGCCCAGCATCTGCCGCCCGAGGTGACGTTTCGCCGCCTCCTGGGTCCCGCGCCCGAGAGCCGTCTCGTCCTCGGCTGGCGGGAAGCACCGGTGGCAGAGCCAGCCCTCGCCGCGTTCCTCAACCTGGCTGCAGCCTGTACGGGACCGAAATCCGCGACCGCCTGAGCGGTCTCGGTGCGAATCGCACGCATTGACGCGAACCAAGACCTGAAATCCACCACGAACCCCCAAGCTGACTTCGCATGACGGGCACGCTCGGCCCGATCAATTCGGCGGAGATCCGCCGAACCCCGGCACCGCCATTGAGCTGAATGAAGATTCCATCATGGTTTCGCGGCCAGCCCCTCCGTGCGGGCAAGCTTGCGCCGGTCGGCGACAGTTGCGGTGTGCGTGCGAGGAAAATCTATCATTCCGGACCCGCCCGCCAAGCCGTGCGCGCGGCCGATGAAAAATTCGTCGCAGATCAGTGAGCGTCACTTCGTCTCGCGGATCAGTTTCACCAGCCGGTCGATTTCCGTCTCGAGCTGGCTGTTCGGCTCCACTTTCAAGGCGCGGCGGGCGCGCTCCACCGCCTTGAGCGCCTCCGCCTTTTGCTTGAGCTGCACGAGGTGCTCGGCAAAGCCGACCACGATTTCATCGAAGAACCCGATCCCCGCGCCACGCCCATAGGTGTCGACCACGGAGTTGTAGCTGCGAACCTGCTCCGCCAGCGGCTGCGTGGCCGCCGCGCGCCGCACGATGTCGCGGCCCTGCTGCACGCTCAGGTCGCCGCGGCCGCTCTTGTTTTTCAACGCGATGCGCCGCACTTCCGCATCCGCCGCGCTGGTCTCCCCTCGCGCGCGGAGACTTTCCGCCACGCGATTGACATACTGGGCCTCGAGATCCGGATACCGCTGAAACGCCAGCGCCGCTTCCCGCAGGAGGTTCTCCACCGTCTTGGCCTCGCGCCCCTCCTGCCGCGCGGCCGCGGCCAGCGTTTCCCAAGCCACCTGGTTCCGTCGCTCAAAATTCACCGCCTGGCGCGCGGCGACTCCGGCCGCGGCCGACTGGCCGAGCGCCAGATATTCGGCGGCAAAGGTCGCGTGGACCCGCGACTGCCGGAAGGAGGGCAGCTCGCGGAAACGCTCCGAGAGAAATTGGAGTTCGTGATCCGAGAAAACCCGCCAGGTCTGCGGATCAAGCGCGAATCCCGTGACAAACCGCTGCGCGGCGTAACGCCCGGCATCCAGGGTCCATTTTTTTCCCGCGTCGAGAAAGCCGAACCACGCGTGACGACCGTCGTTGCCCGGGCCATAGAACAACAGCGTCGGCACCCCGCGCGCCTTGCCCACCTGGGTCGCAAAGTACGCCTGATCGGAGCAGATTCCGCCCGCGGCGAGGATCTCGTGCAACCGGTATGTCCGTCCCGGCCAGGTCGGGTTGTTGTTCGCCACGCGGTCATTGCGGTAGCGGACCGTCGTGTAGGCGCGCGCGAGATGAGACAGCGGAGTGTCGAACATTTCATGCGTCCACTCGAGATCGACAAAGGAGGCCGGGGTATCGACGACAAATTTCAACTCATCGGCGCCGAGGCGCGTCAGCTTGTGAAAAGTTCGTCCGGCCTGATCCTGCTTGATCCACCACGCAAACGCCGCCCCCGGGGCGGGAAACGCTCGCGGCAGGGCCTGCGCGGTCACCTGCGCGTGCGGCCAGACCGGGGGTGGCGGCACGTCATAGACGAGCGCGATCGCGAGCGCGAGACTGGCGTAGGTCTTGAAGCGCAGCGGGTCCCCCCGATACAGCTCATTCAGGATGCCCAAAGCGCGCGGCAAAAAATCCACCGGAGAGAGCAGGGCAAAAAACTCCGCGGCGAACGCCGGGGTCCCAATCAACCACGCCTGCAACTCAGGGGAAAGCGCGGCGCCCAGCGGAACCGACCGCACCTCAAAGCGCGACGCCATGTTGGCGTGCCCCACCTTCGCGTTGTTCACCGCCTGAATCCACCCGGAGACAAAATCACCCTCACTCCGCCCGAAGATCGCCGCCCAACGGTAAAGGGCCAGCCACGCTTCCGCCGCGGGGAGTTTCTCCCGCTCGTACGCCTGCACTGCGGCGGTGCGCAGCATCGCGGTCTGCGGCGCCCAGCCTTCGCGTTGCGCTGCCGCATGCACCGCCGCCAGCCGTTGGGGCGTCGGGACCGTGAGGACCTCGGGCTGCGGAATCGCCGCGGCCCCCAGCCCGGCGGCGGAAATCAACACCGCCCCCACGGCACAAGCACGGCACAGGGTGAGCCAAGATCGATCCGGATCGATCTTGTTTGCGGCGATATCGATCGTTCCTCCTGGAGCGGCGGTTTCCCAACCGCCGAAGTACCGTCGGTCGATCGTTTTTGGGCGGTTGGGCAACCGCCCCTCCTTTTGCAGTGCCCACCGTGCCGCGGCAGGGAATCTCCGGGCTGGCACAAGAATGACTCCACTTTGTCGAAACATCCTGCACGTGGATTTGCGCCCGCGTGGCGAATGACAAATCTATTTGCGCCGGTCCGGATGTTTCCACCGCGGACACCGCCGCAACCGAGACCATCTTCCACCGCGTCTTTTGCGTTCTTCTTTCTCCTCATCTCTCTCCTGCGAGGCGTTCGCGAGCCCCTCCCGAAAGAGAAAGATCAAGCGAAACGAGAAAAATCGCAAAACGCCCGGCCGCCCGATCCGGATCGTTCCTCGCACCGCATGGTTTTGGTGATTTCGGCGGCACCACCGGCGAACCGGGCTTGCGTGAAAGTCGAAAGCGGAAAGCCCCGCCCCCCTTGATCTCGGGGGGCGGGGCTTCGTCAGACGACGGGTGGTCGTCGTTTTTTTTTACGGCGTCACGCCGCTCGGAGCGGCGGGTGGCGTCTTTTGCTTGAAAACGAGTTTGTCCCCATCACGCGCCACCAGGCAAGGTTCGCCATCCTTGACGTCGCCCCGGAGCAGCGCCTCCGCCAGCGGGTCCTCGAGATAGTGTTCCACCGCGCGCCGCAGCGGCCGCGCGCCGTACTTCTCGTCGTAGCCCTTGTCGATGAGCAGTTGCTTCGCCTCGTCCGTGAACTCGAGCACAATCTTGCGATCGGCCAGCCGTTTCGCGAAATTCGCGACCTCGAGTTCGACGATCTTGATCAGGTCATTCTTGTCGAGCGGCCGGAAAAAGACGATGTCGGAGATCCGGTTGAGGAACTCGGGTTTGAAGATGCGCTTCGCCTCCTCGAGGACTTTTTCGCGCATTTTTTCGGCGTCGTTGAACGTCGCGGCGGCGGCGGCGAAGCCCATCGACGTCTGGCGCTGCAGCAATTGCGCCCCGACATTCGAAGTCATGATGACAATCGTGTTGCGGAAATCGATGGTGCGGCCCAGCGAGTCGGTCAGGCGCCCGTCCTCCATGATCTGCAGCAAAAGCTGCAGGGCATCCGGGTGCGCTTTCTCGATTTCGTCGAAGAGGATCACCGCGTAGGGCCGGCGGCGGACCGCCTCGGTCAGCTGACCGCCCTCCTCGTCGCCGACGTAGCCCGGAGGCGAGCCGACGAGGCGCGACACGGCGAACTTCTCCATGTAGTCGCTCATGTCGATCTGGATGAGCGCGTCCTGATTGCCGAACATCTGCGCCGCGAGTTGCTTCGCCAGCATCGTCTTGCCGACTCCGGTCGGGCCGACAAAGAGGAACGAACCGATCGGGCGGCGGGGGTCCTTGAGATCGGCCCGCGACCGGCGCAGGGCCCGGGCCACGGAGACCGCGGCGATATCCTGGCCGATGACGTTCTTTTGCAGCTCGGTCTCCATCTGCAGGAGTTTCTCGTTTTCCTTCTTCTCCATGCGCGAGAGCGGAATTCCGGTCCAGTCCGCCACCACCTGCATGATGACATCCTCGTCGATGCTCACGCGTTTCTCGTCGCGCCGCTTCTTCCAGTCCTCCGTCACCTGATCCTGCCGGGCGCGCAACTGTTTTTCCTGGTCGCGGAATTTCGCGGCTTCCTCGAAATGCTGCTCGCTGATCGCCTTTTCCTTCTGCGCGCAGACCGCCTCGATCTCCGCCGTCAGGTTGACGACATCCGGCGGGCGGACGAGGGCGCTGATTCGCGCCCGCGACCCCGCCTCATCCATCACATCGATCGCCTTGTCGGGCAGGAAACGACCGGTGATGTAGCGATCGGACAGCTTGGCCGCCGCCTCGAGCGACTTGTCGCTGAAGGTCGCCTTGTGGTGGTCCTCATACTTGGAGCGGATGCCCTTGAGGATGAGAATGGTGTCATCGACCGACGGCGCCTCGACCTTCACGGACTGGAAGCGACGTTCGAGCGCGGAGTCCTTCTCGATGTACTTGCGATACTCGTTGAGCGTGGTCGCCCCGACGCACTGCATTTCGCCGCGCGAGAGCGCCGGCTTGAAAATATTCGAGGCATCCATCGCGCCTTCCGCGGCGCCCGCTCCGACGATGGTGTGCAACTCATCGATGAACAGGATGATGTTCTTGGCGCGACGGATTTCATCCATGACGGCCTTGATGCGCTCCTCGAACTGCCCGCGGTACTTGGTGCCCGCGACCATGAGCGCGAGATCGAGCGTGATCACCTTTTTTTCCAGGAGGATTTCCGGCACATTGCCGCCGACAATTTCCTGCGCCAGGCCTTCCACGATGGCCGTCTTGCCCACGCCAGCTTCGCCGATGAGGACGGGATTGTTCTTGGTGCGACGGCAAAGAATCTGGACCACGCGACGGATTTCGTTCTTCCGGCCCACGACCGGATCCATTTCCCCCTTGCGCGCCAGTTCGGTGAGGTCGCGGCCGAACGCCTTCAACGCCGGCGTCTTCACTTCTTTCTTGTCCTCGGGCAGGGCGCCCGGGCGCTGCGACGCGCCGGCGGCGGCCTCCTCTCCGCCCTCGCCGCTCCCACTGCCGGAAAATTGTGGATCCAATTCCCGGAGGATCTCGTTCCGCGCCCGTTCGATGTCGATGTCGAGCGATTTGAGCACGCGCGCGGCGACGCCTTCCCCTTCGCGCAACAGGCCGAGCAGGATATGCTCCGTGCCGACATAGGAGTGATTGAGCGTCTTCGCCTCCTTGCCGGCCAGCGCGAGGACCTTCTTCACCCGCGGCGTGTACGGAATGCTGCTCTGCGCCTTGGTATCCTGACCGGTGCCCACCTGTTTCTCCACGGCGCCACGCACGGTCTCCAAGTCGAGCCCCATTTTCTGCAGGACGCTGACGGCCACGCCCTGGCCGAGCTTGATCAGGCCCAGCAGGAGGTGCTCGGTGCCCACGTAGTTATGATGGAAGCGGTCGGCTTCCTTGCGGGCGAGCGCGAGCACCTGCTGGGCGCGCGGCGTAAAGTTGTTCATCGGTTCTTGGGACATGGCGATAAAGAGCGGGTGGGTTCAGTTGTTCTCGGGTGAGGTCAGCTTAAAATCAGGCCGGGCGAAACCAGCAAATTCGGTCCGGAGTCGCGCGGCGCGGAGCAGGTCGCGCTGCCCGGGTTCAAATTCTCCCTGCTGCGCGTGCTGGAGATGACCGGGTTGCGTCTCGATCAAAAGGCGATCGATGACGGCGCGATTCGGGGCCGGGAAAGCCCCCAGGTCGATGCCGAGGCGCAGGAGTGAAAGCAGGTTCATGGCCTCGCTCGAACTGAGCACGTGGCTGTTCTGCAGGATGCCATACGCCCGGCCAATCTTGTCGAAGAGTTTCTCCTGATCCGCCTCGAGGAGCTTGGCGCGCGCGTTGAGTTCGTGCTCGACGATCGACTTCAGCACACTGCCCAGCCGTTTGATGATCTCCTCCTCGGACTCACCGAGGGTGGTCTGGTTGGAAATTTGGAAGATGCTGCCGCTGGCGTCGGATCCCTCGCCAAACAGGCCGCGCACCACCATGCCGAGTTGGTTCACCGCTCGCACGACCTTTTCCATCTGATTGGCGATGACCAAGGCGGGCAGATGCATCATCGCCGAGGCGCGCATCGCCGTGCCCAGATTGGTCGGACACGCGGTCAGATAGCCCAGCGTGGGGGAGAAAGCGTAGTCGAGCCGCTCCTCGAGCGCCGAATCGAACTCGTTGATCGCCGACCAAGCCTTCTTGAGATTGAACCCGGCCCGCAGCACCTGGATGCGCAGATGATCCTCCTCGTTGAGCATCACCGAAAACGATTGGTCCCGGCTGATGACCACGCCCGCACCGCTCTTGGTGCCGCTGAGTTCGCGGCTGATCAGATGCCGTTCCACGAGGATCTGCCGCTCGAGATCGCTCAGGTCGCCGATCGCGACATTGACGCAATTCTCCAACTGCGGCGTGGCGGCCACGGCGGCGCGACACCGTGCGAAAACCTCCTCGCGTTGCGCCGGCTTGACCCACAAGGGGAAGGCATACCCGGCGAGATTTCGCGCGAGCCGCACCCGCGTCATCAGTACAATCGCCGTGGTATCGCTCGCGGAATTCGCGAGCTCGGACGGCGTGGCGATGAGCGACGAAAGGGTCATGGGCTTAGCGCGCGGCATCCGGATTGACCGCTTCTTTGACTTGGTTGATTTCATCGCGGGTGCGGGCGGCGTCCTCGTAACGCTCGGTCTTGATGGCCTCGGTGAGGTCAAGTTCCAGCTTGGTCAGACGATCATGGCGCGACTTCCGCTCCAACGCCCGGGTGGGAATCTTCCCGGTATGCGCGACGCCGTTGTGCATGTTTTCGAGCATCGGCTCGAGCAGGTTGAGAAACGTGTCATAACAGGCCGGACAGCCGAAGCGCCCCTGTTTCTTGAACTCCGCCTGCGTGAACCCGCACTGTTCGCAACGCACCGCGGACGTGCCCGACGCGTCGGGATTGAGCGATGCCTTCAAAAGCAAATCGGCCAGCGAAAAGCCACTCGGGTCGGTCACCCCTTTCGCCTGCGCGCAAGCCTCGCAGAGGTCCACCTTGTGCACCTTGTTATTCAAGATTTGCGTCAGGTGCACCGTCGCGGGCTTCGAGCAGAGGTCGCATTTGAGCGGGTTGGCCATGGATGAGATTGGATCTGTTTGCACGGAACATGCCATACAAGCACTTGCTGGCAAGTGCAGGTATGCGACGCCGCAAAAAGCGCCGAAACGGCACGATGGGCGGCGCCACTGGTGTTATCGTGACGCTAGCCCGGACTTTTTCACTCTTCTCTCAGGCGCAACCACCGCGTCTTTGGAGATCTTGCCAGGGACTTCACCGCCTGGCGTGCCCGGGCTGGTGGCAAAACCGCTGCGGCTTTGCTTTTTAGCCCGCATGAACTGGACGCCACCGCCGAAGAATGGAAGCGGCGGAAGTTGGACTTGATTGAGTGGCAGTTTGCGGGTGAAAAATGCGGACTAGATCCGCGTGCCCTCGACCAGCACCCGCCGGCGGAACGCCGCGAGCACACTCCGGGTGATGGGGCCCGGCTTGCCGTTTCCAATCTCGCGACCATCGAGCTTCACCGCCGGGATGACCTCGGCCCCCGAACCGGTCAGGAAACACTCATCCGCCACCCAGATGTCGTACCGCGTCATGTCACACTCGCGGATCGGCACCTTTAACTCCTGCGCAATGCTGAAAATCGACGAACGCGTGATGCCCTTGAGCGCACCCTGCGAGGCCGACGGCGTGATGATTTCGCCCTTGTGGACGATGAAGACGTTGTCCGCCGTGCACTCCGCCACGTACCCCTGGTCGTTCAACATGATCGCCTCGAGCGCGCCAAACTGCCTCGCCTCGATCTTGCCGAGAATGTTGTTCATGTAGTTCAACGACTTGATCGTGGGCGGCAGCGCGGCCGGGTTGATGCGGCGCGTCGGGACGGTGACAATCGCCAGGCCGTTTTCGTAGTGCTCCGGCGGATAGAGCGAAATCTTGCTCGCGATTACAAAGAGCGAGGGCTTCGGGCACAGCCACGGGGCCAGGCCGAGGTCCCCGACCCCGCGGGTGACCACGAGGCGGATGTAGGCGTCTTGGAGCCCATTTTGCCGGCAGGTCTCGCAGACCACTTCGCTCAACTCCGCCCGCGTGAGGGGAATCTGCAGCATGATGGCCTTGGCCGAGTATTCGAGGCGCTCCAGATGCTCGTCGAGCCGGAAGATATTACCGCTGTAGAGACGGATCCCCTCAAAGACTCCGTCCCCGTAAAGGAGGCCGTGATCGAAGACGGAGACCTTCGCTTCGGCGCTGTCGACAAACTTACCATCGAGATAAATCTTCATCGTTTCCAGCGTAGGCCGGCAGAAAAAGTTTTGTCGAGCTCGGCGCAGGCAAATTCTGCTTGTGCCCGTGATTTTTCAACGAAACTGTCGCCTGCCATCCCACGTCTACCCTTCGCCACCCCCTATTTCAACAATGAGAAATCAACCTCACGCCTCCCGAGCCTCCGCAGCCCATGCCGGCCGCACGTTTACTTCGCGCGGTTTCACCCTGATTGAACTGCTGACCGTCATCGCGATCATCGGCATCCTCGCCGCCATCGTGATCCCGACCGTCGGCACCGTGCGCGAAAAGGCCCAGCGCGCGGTCGACGCGAACAACGTGCGCGAAATCCTGAAGGCGGCGCAAATTTATGCCGGCGACAACAACGACCGCCTGCCCGATCCGCAAAGCATCGCCACCAGCGTCCTCAACGCTCCCTCACGCGCCCTGCTCTGGCCCGGCATCCTCGCCAAGAACAACATCCTCACCGACCCGACGTTTTATTTCGCCAAGAACGATCCGGCGTTCAGCGGCACCTATCCCCAGTTCATCATTAATCCAAGCACTGCGCGCAATGCGCTGCACAACACCTTTACCAATGCGCGTTCCCCGTCGTTGGAATTCGTGGGCGGCATCAAAATGAGCGATGCCCCGACTTCCCCGGTCATCTACACCCGCGGCCTGCAGGCCAATGGCACTTGGAGCGCCACCAGCGGCGTCTACAAGGACACCGGTGGATACATCGCCTTTCTTGGAGGCAACGTCGCTTTCTTCTCCAGCACGGCCGGCGCCTTTGTTTCAAACAATCCGACCAGCACCTCCCAAACAAGGACCTTCACCGATGTCCGGCAGGCGATTCCGATCAACACCGCCAACGCCGCCGCCAGCGCCCGCATCTACGGAGTCCCCCCACCGGCGGGCGCGGGCGGCATGCTCGGCTCGGCCGGCGGCACCCTCGCCACCCGCGGGCCCTGATTCGACCTGATTCCAGGCTCGCACTCTTCGCCCGGCCGTTCGCGCGGCCGGGTTTTTTATTTCCCGCTTTCCCCTGCCCCGGACTTTTCGCCCCGCGGCCCAGGGCCGCAACCCTCCTGCGGCGGGCAAGCCAAAGGAACAGCCAAAACAAGTTAACCGCAAAGGTCCCAGCGCGGCGAAGCCGCAGCCAAATGAATCAAGACAGTTTTTAACCGCTAATCTTCGCCAATCTCCGCTAATGAAAACTCGGAAACCACCTCTCACTCTCGGTCTTCGCCGATTAGGCGAAGCACGCACGCCGTCGACCGCCCTTGATTCTGAATATTAGCGAAGATTAGCGGTTCCAAAAGGTTTGGGAGAAAATGCGCGCAGCAAAACAACAAACTCAGAAATAGCAGTGCAGAGAGCACAAAGACCAAGCCATGCCTCCCCCTGCTTTTCCCGATCTCTGTGCAGTGCTATCTCTGAAAACGCACGCAGGCTGCGACGATCCTTTTCAATCCATTTACCGCTGATTACGCGGATTTCGCGGATGCCTTCGGCGGTGCACCTGCCTTTTCCCGCGTCATCCGTGGTGAAAAAATGTTGGAGCGTGGGCCCAAACCGCCAATCCTTTGGGCAAAAAAGAGGTGGCAAAAAAAGGAAAACGATTGGGCTGACCTTCTCAGCCTGAGAGTCACCGTAGAATCAGGGTCACCCCTGTTTTCTCTCTTTTTTGCCAACCCTCTTTTTTGCCGTCTCCCCGATGCTGAGAAAATGAACCACGAAGACCCAAATCGGAGATCAGGGATCGACCTTTGCCTGCCTGCCGAAGGCTCGGCGCAGGCAGGTGCCTCTGTATTACACCTTTCACGGTTCGGGCTGCGCTGCGAGAAATCCGCCAAGGCAGCTTTACCCGACTTCGGCGGCACCAAAGGCGACCAGGGTTAGCCACAAAAAGCACAAAAACCGACGCGTTCATTTTTGCGCCTACTTTGCTTTTTGTGGCAGGCCACGGTGGGATCTCTGCGAAAATAAAATCGCACTCGCCGAAAACGCCGCGAGCTTCATTGTCGCCAGCCCAAACCATGCCGACTGCCGCCGTCAACGCGTCTCCGACCAACCCGCCCACCACCTATGTCGTCGGACATCGGAATCCCGACGCCGATGCCATTTGCTCGGCCATCGCCTACGCCGCCTACAAGGAGGCCCGCGGTGATTCCGGCTACGTTGCCGCGCGCTGCGGCAACTCCAACGCCCGCATCGACACCATCCTCGCCCGCTTCCGCCAGCCGCTCCCCCACTACCTTAGCGACGTCTCACCCCGCGTCCATGACCTGATGACTTCATCGGTCTTTTCCATCGGCGAAAACGCCACCTGCGCCGAGGCCCTCGATCTGATTGACCGGCATCACGTGCGCGTGCTGCCGGTCACGAACAGCCGCCGCAAACCGGTCGGCACAGTTTCCCTCGCCCACCTCGGTGGCGTGTTCATCCCCCGGGTCAGCGAACCCCGCCTCATGCGGCAGGTCCACACTTCCCTCGCCGCCATCGCCCGCGCCCTGAAGGGCCGGGTCGTCCATCTCGTTCACGATCACCAGGTCGAGGACTTCTTCGTTCGCCTCGGCACGATGGATATCCGCTCTTTTTGGAGCATTTCGGTGAAGGAAAATATTCCGGCCGCCCAGTCGATCATCATCGTCGGCGACCGCCGCGATGTACAGCGCCGCTCCATCGAGCTCGGCATTCGCGCCCTCGTCATCACCAGCGGACTCGAAATCGACGACGAGATCGTCGCTGAAGCCCAGGCCAGGGGCGTGAGCATCATCGTCAGCCCGTACGACTCCGCGACGACCGCCTGGGTGGTCCGCACCGCGGCCAACCTCGAACGCGTCATCGATCGCAGCGTCGTCACGATTGATCCCGACACCCGCATCTCCGACGTGCGCAAGAAATTCTCCGTCGGCACTCATGCCATCTTGGTCACCAGCGACGAGGGTGCGCTCATCGGCATCCTGACCAAGAGCGACATCTTCAAGCCGGTCCGGACGCGCCTCGTGCTGGTGGATCACAACGAACTCACGCAGGCCGTGCCCGGAGCCGAGGAGGTCACCATCGCCGAGATCATCGATCACCACCGGCTTGGCTCCGTGAACACGTCACAGCCGATCCTGTTCATCAACGAACCGGTCGGCTCCACCTGCACGATTGTCGCCGATCTGTTCCGCCGCGAGAGTCTGCAACCTTCGCCGGCCATCGCCGGCATCATGATGTCCGGCCTGATCTCCGACACGCTGCACCTCAACGGCCCGACCACCACCGGCAAGGACGCCCTGATGCTGGCCTGGCTTTCGGAAATCGCCGGCGTGAACTCCAAGCAGCTGGCCGACGAAATCTTCAATTCCGGCTCGGTCATCCTCGCCAACCCGCCGGAGAAAGTCGTGCGCTCCGACTTCAAGATCTACGAGGAGGAGGGCATTCGTTTCGCCGTCTCGCAGGTCGAGGAACTGGGTTTCGGCAATTTCCAGCAACACGCCAAACCCATCGCGCGTGCGGTCCAGGACCTGCGCGAGGAGGAGCGGCTCGCGTTCGCGGCGCTGCTCGTCACCGACATCAACACCCAGAATTCCCTGCTCCTCGTGAAGGGCGACTCCGCCTTCATCGAGCGCATCCGCTATCCCCACGTCGAGCAGGACGAGATCTTCGACATGCCCGGGGTGGTCAGCCGCAAGAAACAGCTCATCCCCTACCTCACGAGCCTGATCAAGGAAATGGCGGCCGACGGCGCGCTCCCGAGCGGCAAGAGCGGCGGGCCGTTCGCGAAGAAACGGAAACACTGAAAGGTGGAGCCCGATGTCCCCATCGGGCTTTTGCAGTGCGTCCGTCTTGCTGACGCCGCGCCCTCTGGCCGAACGCGCATCTTCGGGTTGGGAATGCTCCTGGTCTCAGATTCCTGCCCCCGCAATCAACCTGTCCCTTACTCAAGCGCGGCCGCCGGCACCGCCGGCGGCCCACCACAATCAACTCGCCAACATTCCGCCGTCCCATAGGTAAGAGCAGCACCGTTTCCATTGTGCCCCTATGCCTGAATCGGCCAACCAAGCCGTCTTTCTCAGTTACGCCTCGCAGGACGAAGCGGTCGCACGGCAATTGTGCGAGGCGCTGCGCGCCGCCGGCATCGAGGTCTGGTTCGACCAGAGCGAACTGCGCGGCGGCGATGCGTGGGACGCCAACATCCGCCGGCAGATTCGCGACTGCGCCCTCTTCGTGCCGCTCATTTCGGCCGGCACGCAGCAGCGGCGCGAGGGATATTTCCGGCTCGAATGGAGTCTCGCCGACGAGCGCTCACGCCTGATCGCCGAGGGCACGCCGTTCATTTTGCCGGTGGTCGTCGACGCAACAAAGGAGCGCGACGCCCTCGTGCCGAAGGCGTTCCTGAACGTCCAATGGACCTGGCTGCCCCACGGCGGCGTGCCGCCGGCCTTCGTGGTGCGCGTGCAAAGATTGCTGGGGGTCAGCGAACCCGGAGTAGCGAGCGCCGCAGCGGTGCCAATGCTGACTTTGCCGAGCCACGAAGGGCGGGCGCATACCAGCTTGGCCTTCTCGCGGCTGTTGCCGTGGGCGCTGGCGATTCTGTCGACAGGCCTGCTCGCGTGGATCGCCCTCCGCCCGCCGTCTCCGCGTTCCCAGTCAGATGCCGCCCCCGCGTCGTCTCGCCCGGTTTACCACACGATCATCCAACTGCCCCCCGATGCCCCTCTGGCGCCGCCGCGCGCGCATCCCTTGGGGGCAACTTATCCTTCGCTGGCTCTCTCACCCGATGACACGCTGCTCGTTTATGTCGCGCTGGCGGGACAGACGACACAGCTCTACCTCCGCCCGCTGAACCAGCCCGAGGCCCGGCCAATCCCCGGCACGGAGGGCGGCTATTGCCCGTTCTTTTCGCCCGACGGCCGTTGGATCGGTTTTTTTGCCAAGGACAAGTTGAAGAAAATCTCGGTGCTCGGCGGCGCGGCGGTTGAGCTCTGTGACAGCGGCAGCGAAACCCACGGGGCGTGCTGGGGCGATGACGACATGATCTACTTCGGGTCGTTCCTCCGTTTCTCCCGGGTGTCCAGCACGGGCGGAACCGTCGAGATTCTCAAGGATAACGAGGGCGATCTGCGCGTGTTTTCCCCCACTATCCTTGCCGGCGCACGTATGATCGTGGGCTCATTCCGATCCACCGTTGGGGAGGTGAATAGCGGCGACTTTCGGAAGATTGAAGCGCATTCGCTCTCCAGCCGGCAACAAACGTCCGTGGTCGATCGGGGCCACAGTCCACGCTTCATGCCGCCCGGTTATCTCGTCTTCGCGCGAGGCAACGGATTGCTGGCCGCTCCATTCGACGCCGCCCACGCTCGGGCGACCGGCGAGACGGTCCCCGTGGTGGAGGGAGTCCTGTCGAGCGCCTCGAGCTATGTCGCCCAGTTCGCCATCTCCGCCAGCGGTTCTCTCGTCTATGCGGCGGGAGGCGCTTTGGACACCACCACGCCGGCTTGGGTCGACCAAAACGGCAACCACCGAAAACTGGCCATGAAGGCTCAGACGTATGGCCAGGTCAGACTTTCACCGGACGGGAGGAAACTGGCCGCAGTCGTGCCGGGAATGAATGTCAAACTTTGGTCGTTCGACGTTGAAACGGGGAACGGGACATCGTTGGCGGAGCCTGGAACAAACATTAACCCGGTTTGGGCGCACGATGGCAGCCGGTTCTTTTTTGCGTCGGAACGAGGATTGAAGAGCGGCATTTACGAGCTGGCCGCGGACGGAAGCGAGCAACCGGCCAAACTGCTCCATGAATTCCGAACTCCCGGATTGTTGGCGATGCCACAGGCGTGTTTTCCCGGCTCGAACCGCCTGTTGGTTTTTACTTTTTCCGAGGGCAAGCTGGAAGCATTCGCCCTTTCACTCGACGGCACCAATAAACTGGAACCATTCCCCTCATTGGACGGTGCATTGTTCGCCCGGTTCTCATCCGACGGTCGATTGATCAGTTACGCTTCGGGCAAATCCGGCAGATTGGAAGTTTATGTTGAGGTGGACCCCTCTGATTGGACAGTTGGGACGTGAAAGTTAGTTATGAGATAAGGGTGGAGGACAAGTGTGAAAGCGAGGGAGGGGTGCTGGGGAGCGCAGCTCCCTGCCAGTCTGTGTATTGAAGATATG
>SXSC01000057.1 GCA_005792355.1 Opitutaceae bacterium | reverse complement strand
CGACGCGCAGGCCGTCAAGATGGTAGCGGTCACACCACGCGAGCGCGTTGGCGACAAGGAAGCAGCGGACCTCGTTGCGCCCGTAGTTGAAGATGAGCGTGCCCCAGTCCATGTGCGCGCCCTGCCGGGGATCCGCGTGATCGTACAGATGCGTGCCGTCGAAGTCCGCCAGCGCAAACGTGTCCCGCGGAAAATGCGCCGGCACCCAGTCGAGAATCACGCCGAGGCCGCGGGCGTGCAGGTGATCGACGAAATACGCAAAATCTTCCGGCGTCCCAAACCGCCGGGTGGGCGCGTAGAAGCCCGTGACCTGGTAGCCCCACGAGCCGTCGAAGGGATGCTCCGCCAGCGGCATGACCTCGACGTGGGTGAAACCCAGTTCGAGGACGTAGTCGGCGAGCAGCGGGGCGAGTTCGCGGTAAGTGAACGAGCGGTTCGCCTCCTCGAGCTTGCGCCGCCACGAGCCCACGTGGATTTCGTACACCGACAACGGGCGGTCGGGCTGGCCGGCCGCGGCCGCGCGCCGTTCGAGCCATGCGGCGTCATTCCAGACATGCTTGCGCGGATTGCAGACGATCGAGGCGTTGTGTGGCGGCGGCTCGAAATACGTGCCGTACGGATCGACCTTGAGGTGGAGGCCGCCATGGCGGTCCCGCAGCTCGAACTTGTAGAGTTCACCCTCGCCCATCCCCGGGAGGAACAACTCCCACACGCCGGAGGCGCCGAGCATGCGCATCGGGTGGTAGCGGCCGTCCCATTGGTTGAAATTCCCGACCACTGACACGCGTTGCGCGGAAGGGGCCCAGACGGCGAAGGCCACGCCCGCCACTCCGTTCATCACCTTGAGGTGCGCGCCGAGTTTTTCGTAGATGCGATGCTCGTTGCCCTCGTTGAAAAGATAGAGGTCCTGATCCCCGAGCGTGGGCAAAAACGAATAGGGATCGTGAAACTGACGGGTGCCGCCGTCCGACCGGGTGACGCGAAGTTGATAGCGAAAAACCTCCGGGCGGTTCGGGATGAAGATGGCGAAGAGCCCCTCGGAGGCGAGGGGAGTCATCGCCCACGCCGCGCCAGTGGCATGGTCGATCACGGCGCACTCCGCGGCCTCGCGAACGAGGGCGCGGACGACTACGCCTTTCTTCCGACGCTGCACGTGGGGATGCATCCCGAGCCGGTCGTGCGGGCGGGCGTGCCGGGCGGCGAGAAAGGCCCGGATCTCAGTCTTGGGGAGAAGCACTGCTCAAGGGTGTTGAACCGAAGCGGGGCGTCTAGCCCGAAGATTTCGCACCGCGGCAACCGCCGCTCCCTGAGGAACGCTCGGAATCGTCGCGGAAGTGCACGAGGCGGACGGATAGCAGCACAGCCATGAAAAGGAGTCTCAGAGAAATTTCCGTCCCCCGCCTTGTCGGGGGAGCGGCTTCGTCGCGGTTAGCCCTGAAGAAGTCGGCCCGACCGGGCGAAGATTTCACACCTCCAAGTGTGCTTCTATTGATCCATTTCGATCCTAGTGGCGCGACCAATAACTTTCGTGACGTGTAGCTGCGAGCGCCAGCGAGTGGACCACCGGCGCGCTCCACTCGCTGGCGCTCGCCGCTACTTGTCACGCTACATTGCGGTCGGCACACTAGTTGAGACGATTTTTTGCCACCGAGATCACGGAGGGAAAAGAGAGGCCACAGAGCGGGGGAGCGGGCGTTCTTTTCCGGTGGTAGTCTCTGTGACCTCCTGCCGGGCCTCAGTGACCTCTGTGACCAGCGGTTTGATTTTTTCCAACCAGCCGCCTGCGACCGATCAGCCGAACGAGAAAAATCCGCCAGGCCGGGGCGCCGAGAGTCTGACATCAGCGGACCGACCGGCCAGCCGGCGCCTCACAGCAACGGACGCAGGGATTTCCAGACGGTCTCGGCGATCGCCGCGTGGCCCGCGGCGTTGGGATGAATGCGGTCGCCCTGGTTGAGTTCGACGCTGCCACCCACCCCCTCGAGAAGAAACGGGATAAGTGCGGTTCCGTACTTTTGGGCGACGGCGGGAAAGATTTCGCCGAACTCGCGGCTGAATTCCAAGCCGAGCTCCGGTGGCATCTGCATGCCCGCGACCACAATCGTCACCTTGGGATTCTTGGCGCGAACGCGTTCGATGATCTGCTGCAGATTGGTGCGCGTCAGGGCCGGGTTGATGCCGCGCAGTCCATCGTTGGCGCCGAGGGCGAGCACGAAATAATCCACCGGAGTGCGCAGGATCCAGTCGACGCGGCGGAGCCCACCCGAGGTTGTTTCGCCACTGAGCCCGGCATTGACGACGCGCCAGCCGGGGCGGAGCGCGTTGATTCTTTCCTGGATCAACGCGGGGAAGGCTTCACTCGAGGGATCACCCAGGCCGTAGCCGGCGGTCACGCTGTCGCCGAAAAACACCATGGTGCGCGAATCAGCGGCCGCAGCCCGGCCCAACGTGAGGGGCAGGAGGCTCAGCATGGTCAAGGCCCCCAGGGCGAATCGGCGATGGATCGGCGGCATGGGCTGGAGTTCGTGGGATTCGTGTGTTTCGTGGGCGGACAATGACAATAAGTGAGCATACCATGCTGAAAGTCGAGCGGCTGACCAAGACCTATGGGGTGGCGGAGGGTCGAAGTCTGACGGTGTTGCGGGAAGTGAGCTTCGCGCTCGGGGCCGGGGCGAGCCTGGCCATCGTCGGACCGAGTGGCAGTGGCAAGACCACCCTGCTCGGGCTTTGTGCGGGTCTGGATCAGCCGAGTGGCGGCACGGTGGAACTCGCCGGCCAGTCGATCGGCACCTTGAGCGAGGATGCGCGCGCGCTGGTGCGAAATGGCGCGGTCGGGTTTGTCTTTCAAAATTTCCAACTGATTCCGACGCTGACGGCGTTGGAAAACGTGATGGTGCCGGTGGAACTGCGCGGCCAGGGCGGGGCCGCGGCGGAGGAGGAGGCGCGGGGATTGCTGGCGCGCGTGGGGCTCGGCGAACGCACCGAGCACTATCCGGTGCAGTTGTCGGGCGGCGAGCAGCAGCGGGTGGCATTGGCGCGGGCGTTCATGAACCGGCCGAAGATCTTGTTTTGCGACGAGCCGACCGGCAACCTCGACGGCGACACGGCGCAGGCGATGGTGGATCTGATTTTTGGGCTCAACCTCGAAAAACGAACGACACTCGTGTTGGTGACGCACGACCTCGAACTGGCCGGCCGGTGCCAGCGCATCCTCCGCCTCAAGGGTGGCGCGGTGGTCAGCGATGAGATTTTGTAGGTTACCACAAAATACGCGAAACACCTGAAAGGAAAAAACATGAAAAACATTCTCCAGCGCGACGAGTCAGACAAAATCATGGGTGGCTGCTTTGAGGTATCCAAGGAGATGGGCTGCGGGTTTTTGGAGGCGGTATATCAAGAGTGCCTGGAGATTGAGTTTTCGGATCGAAAACCACCGTACATTCCCAAGCAGCCGCTTGAATTGAGCGACAAAGAGCGTCGGTTGAAGCAGAGGTGCGAACCAGACTTCGTATGTTTTGGGTATTTCGTGGTGATTGCCCCATGAATTTCATCCTGAGAATGGCCTGGCGCGATTCGCGGGCTTCGCGGCGGCGGCTGGTGCTGTACTCCTTTTCCGTGGTGCTCGGCATCGCCGCGCTCGTCGCGATCGGTTCGCTCGGGGCCAACCTCGAGCGGGGCATCGACGACCAGGCCAAGGGTCTCCTCGGCGCCGATCTCATCCTCACCGGCCGCAACCCCGTCAGCGACGCGGTGCGCGAGCATCTCGCCGCGCTCGGAGCGGAGCATGCGCGGGAGAAGAGTTTTTCCTCGATGATGGTGTTCCCCACGGCGGACAATCTCACCCGCCTCGTGAACGTGCGCGCCCTCGAGGGGAATTTCCCCTTCTACGGCGACTTCACGACCGTGCCCGCCGACGCGCCGGGGCGGTTGCGGGCGGGCGGCGAGGTCGCGATCATCGAGGAGACGCTGTTGCGGCAGTTCAACGCGAAGATCGGCGACCTGGTGAAGCTGGGCAACACGCAGTTCACCGTCGTGGGAGCGTTGCAGAAACTTCCCGGCGAATCTTCCGCAATTTCCGCGACGGTGGCGCCGCGCGCGCTCATCCCGTGGAGCGCCCTCGACGCCACCGGGCTCGCGGAACGTTCCGTGCTCGTGCGGCACCGTTCGATGTTGAAGCTGCCGCCCGACCGCACCGCGGACGCGGTCGGGCGCGAATTGCGCCAGAAATTTCGCGGCGAAGGGCTCGGTTTCGACACCGTGGCCGAGCGCAAACGCAACCTCGGCCGCGTGCTTGACAACATCGAGAATTTCCTCGGCCTCGTCGGCTTCGTCGCGCTTTTTCTCGGGGCGATCGGGGTGGCGAGTGCGATTCACGTCTACATCCGCCAGAAGATTCCCACGGTCGCCGTGTTGCGCTGTCTCGGCGCGACGGCCCGGCAGAGCTTCGCGGTTTACCTGGTGCAGGGCGTGGCGCTGGGCGTGTTCGGCTCACTCGTCGGCGCGGCGCTGGGGCTGGCCGTGCAGCTCGCGTTGCCGCACCTCCTCGGGGATCTGCTGCCGTTCGAGGTGAACTTCTTCATCGCCTGGCCGGCGATTGCGCGCGGCATGGGGGCGGGGCTCGTGATTTGCCTCCTCTTTACGCTCCTGCCGTTGCTCGCGGTGCGGCGGGTCTCGCCGCTCGTCGCGCTGCGGTCGGCGTTTGCCGAGCGGGTGGGCACCGGTCCCGACGCGTGGCGGATTGCCATCGGGGTTTTCATCGTGGTCGCGGTGGCGGGCTTCTCAATCTGGCAGACCGGTCGGCTGCGCGACGGCCTCGGGTTCACCGCGGTGCTGGGCGCGGGGTTTGGGATCCTCGGCGGAGTGGCCAAGCTCGTCGCCTGGTCGGCGCGCCGTTGGTTTCCGCGGCGCTCGCCCTACGTGATCCGGCAGGGCGTCGCCAATCTCTACCGCCCCAACAACCGCACCGTGCTGCTGCTGGTCTCGCTGGGGCTGGGCACGTTTCTGATGCTGACGCTGTTCCTGACGCGCACGATGCTGCTCAAGGAAATCGAGTTCTCCGGCGGCGGCGGCCGGCCCAACCTGCTCTTCTTCGACATTCAGGACGACCAGATTGAAGGGCTCAAGAAAACGGCGGCTGCGGAAAATGCCCCCGTGCTGGTGCATGCGCCGATCGTCACGATGAAGATTGCGTCAGTAAAGGGCCGGAAGGTGGAGGAGTTGTTGCGGGGCGGCCCCGGCGCGGGCCGGAGGGAAGGCGAGAAGGTGAGACGCGGAGAGGGAGAGACGGGGAGAGGGGGCGAAACGGAAAAAGCGGGACGGGGGGACGCGGAGAGGGGACGCCAGGGTGGGGGTGGCGAACGCGCGGCAGGGTGGACCCTGCGGCGCGAGTACCGCTCGACGTTTCGCGGCAAGCTCGAGGGCACGGAGCGGCTGGTGAGCGGGACATTCGTCGGGCGCGTGGCCGCCGGCGAGCCCGTGGTGCCAATCTCGATGGAAGAGGGGCTTTTCAGGGAGATGGGCCTCAAACTCGGCGATGAGGTCGAATGGGACGTGCAGGGCGTGCCGATGCGAACGAAGGTCGGGAGCGTGCGGGCGGTGGAGTGGCGGCGGCTGGAGCCTAACTTTTTCGTCGTGTTCCCCGAGGGTGTGCTGGAGCCCGCGCCGAAATTTTATGTCGCGGCGGTGCGCGCGGCCGACAGCGATCATTCGGCCCGCGTCCAGCGCGCCATCGTCGGGGCGTTTCCCAACGTGACGGCCATCGACCTCGCATTGGTGATGCAGACGGTCGACAGCCTTTTCACGAAGGTGGCCTTTGTGATCGAGTTCATGGCGGGCTTCACGGTGCTGACCGGCGTGGTCGTGCTCGTGGGCGCGGTGGCGACGGGCCGCTTCCAACGCGTCCGGGAAACGGTGCTCCTGCGCACGCTGGGTGCCACGCGCCGCCAGCTTATCCAGATTCAGCTGGTGGAATACGCCATCCTCGGTGTGCTGGCCGCGACCGTCGGCAGCGCCCTGGCGCTCGCCGGCAATGCCCTGCTGGCGAAGTTTGTGTTTCGCATCACACCCGGCGTTCCGCTCCTGCTGCTCGCCGGCGGGGCGCTCGCGGTCTGCGCGGTGACCGTCGTGACCGGATTTCTGACGAACCGCGGCATCACCGATCACCCGCCGCTCGAAGTGCTCCGGCAGGAGACGTGAGGCGCGGAGCCCCGCAGCCCCGGAGACGGGGAGACGCGGTGGCTTGCGTTCCCTCCCATTCCCTTACTCCTTTTCACCCTTCACCCTCCCTCTCACCTCCACGACTAATCATGTCCCGCTTCGTTTCCTTCCATTACACGCTACGCGATCCCAGTGGCCGGGTGCTCGACACTTCGGCGGGTGGGGAGCCGATCGGCTACCTCGAGGGTTCGGGACAAATCATCGAAGGGCTCGATGAGCAACTCCGGCTCACCGCCGCCGGCGAAAAGTCGCGCGTGCAGGTGCCGGCCAACAAGGCCTACGGCGAACGCGATCCCGCGCAGGTGCAGCGGGTGAAACGCGCGCTCCTCCCCGTCGAGGGCGAACTGTCCGTGGGTGATCAGTTTCAGACGGGATCGGATCGCGGCTCGCCGGTCGTCACCGTCGCCGGCGTCGAGGGTGACGAAGTGCTGCTCGACGCCAACCATCCGCTCGCGGGAGTCGATCTGACCTTCGATGTGGAAATCGTCACGGCGCGGGCGGCCACCGCGGAAGAGCTGGCCGGTGGTCAGTCGCACGGTTGCGGCGACGCCGGGTGCGGGTGCCACTAATATTGCCTCGACCTGTCCCTCAAAAAGCAGGCGAGATTTTGAATGTAACGTATGACGTTACATTCCCCATGGGAATCGGTTGGTTATTCGGCGGCAACCCAACCGAGTAATCCGAGCCCGCGTTTTTCGCCTCCCCGGCGCAGTACCAGGCGGTCATGCGCCAACCCCCGGGATCCGTTGAACCGCAGCCGGGCTGACTGGGGCCGGAGGCGCCCCGGTTGACGTGGCCGCTGGGCTCCAACGCGGCGACGGGAACCGGCGCCATTACTTGAATGTAATCGCGAGACTGACGGCGAGGGTGTGATTGACCCCATCCACGCGGCCCGGGCGGCGGTTGAAGTGATGCAGATAACCGGCCTCGCTCCGGACGATCTCGGACCAGGTCCAACCCAGGCCCACAAACGCGCGGTTTTGATCCAGTCCGCGCCTCGCCCCGTAGTCCGTTTCGTTGAGATTGAGAAAAAGTTCCTCCCAGAGCACCCACGACAGTGGCTTGAACGCGGGCAGCGGGTGGCTGACCCGGAACTGTTGCCGCAGGCGCAGGCCGAGATCGTTTCCGGTGTCGGGAAACCTTTCCTCGAGTCGCAAGCGATACTGCAGAATGAAATCGCCCGAACGATCCGTCCAGAGGACCTGTTGAAAACCGCGGGGCTCGCCGTAGGGCACACTCGAATACGGCGTGTCGGTTCGCGTGTAGCTGCCGCCCGCCCAGATGCTCCAGTGGGAGTTCAGGGCATAGCCGAGGCCGGCGCGCCAGGCGCCTTGGGCGTATTGCCGGGAGTTGTCGCCGAAGCGGTTGGGCGAATCGAAGGTGAAGCGCCAGCGACTCGCCCCGCCCTGCCCATCGAGGAGCGGGCCGGTGAGGGAAAAATTCACCCAGGTGTTGTGGTCGTGGATCGTGGCGCCACCGGCGGAAATTGGGGTGAGGGCGAGGCACGCGAGCAGTCGGATCCGGGGAGGAAAGGCGATCATTCTTGGGACAAATTTGATCGGTTTTCCCGGAGCGGCGGTTTCCACGCGAGGAAATATCCGGGCCGCTGCGCCTCAGCCCAGGGTCACGGGCTTCGCCGATTTGACGAAAGCGGGATCCACCGTGACACCGAACCCAGGACCGCTCGGGCAGCGCACCTTCCCTTGTTCGCACTTGAGGGACGACGTGGGGCACGTGATGGGCAGATCGGTGCTGCCTTTGAATTCCATGAACGGCCCGATGTTTGGCGTGAACGACGCGAACTGCACGACGTCGAGGTAGCCCAGCCCGCCGCCGGACATGTGGGGCACAATCGTCATGCCGGCGGCCGCGGCCATGCGGGCGACCTTGGTGGCGCGGATGTAGCCGCCGCCGTAGTGCAGATCGGGCTGCACGATGTCGACGCCGCGCTGCTCGATCATCCACTGCCAGTTGCGCATGCTGAACTCCTGTTCGCCGCCCGCGACGGGGATGGTGAGCGCATCGGCGACCTGTTTCGTTTCCCAATGCCAGTCGAAGGGGCACGGCTCCTCGTAAAACCCGAAGCGCTGTTCCTCCATGAGGCGTCCGATGCGAATCGCGTTGGGGACATCGTAGGAACTGTTCGAGTCGGCGTAGAGGGTGAAGTCGTCGCCAAAGGTGCGGCGCACGAGCGGAATCAACGCTTCGGTGCGGCCGGGCCGCGAATCGGCGTTGCGGCTCATCCGTCCGCCGAGCCGGAACTTGACGGCGCGCACGCCGGAGCCGGCCACCAGTTTTTGCAGGTAGGCAATCTCCTCCTCGGGCGTGTTGCCGCGGTTGCCGCTGGCGTAATAGACCGCGATGTCGCGGCGTTTCGCGCCGCCAAAAAAATCCGCGACCGGGCGCCGCGCGGTCTGGCCCAGGAGCTCAAGCAGCGCCATCTCGATGGCCGCGATGCCGGCCCAGAGCGCGATGCCCTGGAGCTTGTAGTTGCTGCCGTGGCGGTAGGCGTCCCAGATGAGCGCCTCGAGCGTGCGGGCATCCTTCTGCACAAAGACGGGCACGATGTTTTTCAGGAAGATCGGAAATGCCTCGGCCATGCGCGCCGGATTCGGCACGGTGATCACCTCCACGCCGTCGGTCGAGCGGGTGCGTATCACGAAGTTTTTTCCCGCGCGCAGCAACTCCACCGACGCGACCGTGACCGGTTGGGGGAGGAAACCGGTTTCGAGGACGGGGGCATCAACGATGCGATCGAGTTCGGCTTTCGTGACGGACTTGGGAGCGGCGGCGTGGCTGCGCCACGCGCCAGGAGCGGAAACGGCCAGCGCGGAGACGGCGGCCGTGCGGAGGAAGGTGCGGCGCGAGGTTTTCATGAGAAGGTGGAGGTGGCGGAAGATGCCGTCGGCCACGGTGGGCGCGCGGTCATGTCCGATTTCGGATTCATTTCAGGCTGCGAAACCCCGGGACGGGTGCAACGCGGGAATGCGATCCGCTTGGTCGCGCGCTTTACTTCCGTGGGTTTTGCGAAACGGTGTCCCTCCATGGTTGAGACCACACCGCCCAATTCCGCCGACGCCGGGCTCGAGGTGCGCACGTATTTCGTGCGCAATCGCCAGGCGCTTCTCGCGCAGGTCGATTTCGGCGAGCTCTTCGTGGACTACTACCTGCATCTGAGCTCCCACCGCATCAAGGTGGCGCCGGAACACGACGCGATGTTCAAGCGGGCGCTGGCGGCGTTCACGCTGCATTGCGCTTCGCGGCCGTGGAACGAACTGACGGCGTGGACGATCAACGTGCAATCGCCGCTCGTGAATCTTTTTCTCACCGGGGACAACGGGACGGGCGCGGTGACGGGCCGGATCTTCGATGAGAACGTGAAGGCCGGACCGGAAAATCTCTTCTATTCCGACGTCGTGCGCGGCAAATCCGCCACGCGGCGCAGCGCGGTGACGTTTGCCGGCGGTGATCCGCTCGCGGGGGCCGAGGCGCTTTACGCGCAGAGCGAGCAACGGGGGGCGCGATATTTTCAACTCGGGGAGGAGCGTTTCGCGCTGCTCACCGAGCATCCCGACTGCGATCTGGCGTGGTTTCGCGCCCTCACGGCGGAGCAGGTGCGTACGATGGAGCCGGCCGAGACGCTGGTCCTGATGGAGCGCCGGATTTACCGCTGGCATTGTGGTTGCAACCAGCAGCGGATGATGGAGGTGCTGAAACCAATGATGCAGCAGGACCCGGAGGCGCTTTTTGGTCGCGACCCGAAGATTGAGCTGCGCTGTCCGCGCTGCGCCGCGCGCCACGCGATCACGCGCGAGGCGTTGGAGGCATTTGTGGTGGGTTCGAAGTGAGCGATCTCGCGGGATGAGTGAAATCTTTCAAAACATCCTGGCGGGTGCGACGGGCGCCAGCTGGCCCGAGCAGATCGCGACCGTGCTCGGGGTGCTGTTTGTGTGGCTGGCGATGCGGGAAAGCTTGTGGAACTTTCCGGTGGGGCTCGTCCAGGCCGCGATCTTCGGCTGGGTCTGTTTCGAAGGGAAACTGTACTCGGAGACGGCGCTGCAGGCGTTCTTTTTTACCGCGATGATCTACGGCTGGTGGCACTGGGCGCGCGGAGGCCGGGAGTCGGCGCCGCTGGCCGTCTCGCGCCTGTCGCTGCGCGCGGCGATCGCCTGGATGGGGGCCACGCTGGCGTTGTGGGCCGTCTGGGGAGCGGCGATGGCCCGGCTGACCGATGCCGCGCTGCCGTGGTGGGATGCGTTCGTGTTTGCGGCGAGCGTGGCGTCGCAGTGGCTGCAGGCGCGCAAGCTGATCGAGAACTGGATCGGGTGGATTATCGCCAACACCGTCGGCATCGGGGTGTTTTGGGCCAAGGATCTTTACTGGTTTGCGGCGCTCTATGGCTTGTTCTGGCTGATGGCATGGGGCGGGTTGCGCGCGTGGACGCGTTCGGGGAGGGCGGCGCATGGCTGAAGTCGGGCGCATCGTGATCTTCGGCACGGAGTCGACGGGCAAAACGACGCTCACGCAGTGGCTGGCGGCGCAGTTCGGCGAACCGTGGGCGCCGGAGTTTGTGCGGGAATTTTGGGATCTGCGCGGCGGGGCGATTGGCGCGCACGATCTCGGGACGATCGCGCTCGGCCAGATGGCCAACGAGGATCTGGCCGGCGCCCAGGCGCGGCGCGCCGTGTTTTTCGATACCGACCTGCTGACCTGCACGCTGTGGAACGACGCGCTGTTTCCCGGGGCGTGCCCCGCGTGGGTGCGGGCGGAGGCGGAGAAGCGTGCGCGGGGCCACGCATTGTATCTGCTGTGCGACACGGACGTGCCGTTCGCGCCGGATCCGCAGCGGTGCTTCCCGGAGCCGGAAGCGCGCGAGCGGGCGCGGGCGACCTGGCGCGGGGCGCTGGAGTCCCGGGGACTGGCGTTCGTGGAAATTCGCGGCGAGTGGCCGGAGCGGGAGCGCGCGGCGATTGCGGCGGTGGAAAGGGTGCTCGGAGCAACTTCGTAGGATCGCAGCTCGACCGTCGCGGTTCGCTTGTCTTCGGACTTTCACAGTATATCCGTTTGACAGCTATATGCGATTGCCGTATGTATTCGGAGGATGATAAAAAGTTTCCGTTGCCGCCATACTCGGGAACTGTTCGACACCGAGACAAACCGTCGCTTCGCCCAATTACAGGATTCTGCCTACCGCAAGCTCGTCATGCTTCACGCCGCCGCTCAGCTATCCGACTTGTTACTGCCTCCCGGCAACAGGCTCGAAGCCCTTAAGCTTGACCGGAGGGGCCAGCACAGCATCCGCATAAACCAGCAGTGGCGCATCTGCTTTCAATGGATCGACGGTCATGCTTTCGACGTCGAGATTGTTGACTACCATTGAACGAAAATTCTCCCGACTTTTTATGACAACCAAACTCGCCCGGAATCCCCATCCCGGCACGATTCTCCATGAAGAGATTATCGCGCCGCT
The DNA here is from genome assembly GCA_005792355.1 of Opitutaceae bacterium. Lineage (GTDB taxonomy): Bacteria > Verrucomicrobiota > Verrucomicrobiia > Opitutales > Opitutaceae > ER46. Next base: position 12,808 of record SXSC01000057.1, on the reverse strand, counting down.
CAAGCTCAGCTATTACCGGCTCGCGCAAGTAACCGATATTCCGGCTTCGCGCCTCTACGAAATTCGTGACGGTAAGCGTGGCATCTCGGCGGATACCGCGCTCCGCCTGGCCCGTGCGCTTGGCACGACGCCCGATTTCTGGATTAACCTTCAGACCCACTACGACCTCGTCGAGGCCCGCCGGACCAATCTCAAGGCTTACGACCGCATTCAGCCCCTCCTCCCGGTGCCCGCCTGAACGGTGGGCTTGTCGTCGCGCGGGATTCCGTGACACCGTTCGGCATGTACTCCACCCGTCTTCCCCTTCGGCTGGTCGCATGCCTCGCGGTCGTTTTCATTTTCACCCGGCTGGGAGCCGGTGCCGCCAGCGGCGAGGCGCGCTCGCTCTTCGTGGAGGGATATGCGGGCCGCGTGAGTTATGCGCCCGGCGAGGAGCTCACGTTGCATGTGTCCTCGGGTGTTTCGAATTTCGAGGTGGAGATCGCGCGGCTGGGCGTGAAGCGGGAGACGGTGTGGACGGCGCGTGAGGTGGCGGGTCGGGAGCTGCCGGTGCCGGAGAATGCGTCGTCGCACGGGTGCCAGTGGCCGGCGGCGGTGACGCTGAAGATCCCGGCGGAGTGGCGGAGTGGATACTATCAGGTGACGCTGCGCGTCAGCGACCGGGGCGGAAAATTCACCAAGCGAAACCGCCGTACGGCCGAGGGCAGCTGTTATTTTGTGCTCCGTCCCGCGGAGCCGGGGAAGACCGCGAAGGTCTTGCTCCAGCTCGCGACCAACACCTACAACGCGTACAACAACTGGGGAGGATTCAGTCTCTACGCCTATCACGGCCAGGGGGGCAACCAGGGCCATCGCGTCTCGTTCGAGCGCCCGTCTACCAGCCTGTTTGATCGTTGGGAACAGGCGTTTGTCGAGTGGGCCGAGCGCGAGGGCGTGGCCCTGGAGTACGCGGCGAACGGCGACTTGGAATCGCGCTCCGAAATGCTCGCGGCCTACCGTCTCGTGCTCAGCGTTGGCCACGACGAATACTGGTCCAAGCCCATGCGGGATCACCTGGAGAAGTACATCGCCGACGGCGGCAACGTGGCGTTCTTCAGTGGCAACACCTGTTGCTGGCAGGTGCGCAGCGAGGACGGCGGCAAGGCGCTGACCTGCTGGAAGCAAAATTTTCAGCAGGACCCCGTCTACGCGGCGCGCGGCAGCCAGGCCACGCTGTCGTCGCTCTGGAGTCATCACCTCGTGCAGCGGCCCGAGAATCAACTCACGGGGGTCGGCTTTCTCTGGGGCGGCTACCACAAAAGCCATGGGCAGTTCATGGACGGCAGCGGCGCCTTCACGGTCCATCGCCCGGAGCACTGGCTTTACGCGGGCACGGGCTTGAAGCGCGATGACTCGTTCGGCGGCAAGGACACGATTGTTGGTTACGAGTGTGATGGGTGCGAACTGGTGTGGAAGGATGGGCTGCCGAGCCCCACGCATCGCGACGGCACGCCGGAGACCTTTGTGGTGCTGGGCACCGCGCCCGCAAAGTGGGCTCCGGACGACTGTGAGTGGTACGAGCGATGGGAAAACGGACGCAGTGGTCACGCCGTGATGGGGGTCTACACGCGTGGCGGCACGGTGTTCACCTGCGGGAGCACCGACTGGTCCCACGGGTTGCGCGGAGGCGATCCGGCGGTGATGCGGATCACGCGCAACGTGCTGGCGAAGCTGGGAAGGTAGTTACCAGCCCGCGCCGGCGAACCTCCGCCATCCTCGCGCCTTCGAGTGACATCCGATTGCATGAACTCTGTGGCTGGAATCCAACCCAACCCATCTGGCAGAAACAAGAAGGACCTCCCACAGATCGAGAAAGACCACAGATCTTAATTCAGAAATCCGACCATCTGCGGTCTCTGAATCTGCGGGAGGTCTACCCGGAAATTCCCGCGCCCGGCTTCGCGATGGAGCCAAGCCCGCGCGTAGGTGGTATGAGCCGGAGTGATAGGTAACACTTTATCCGGAGTGATGGGTTACACATAACGGGGCACTATGCCCTGGAAAAATGTGACCTATATGGAAGAAATAACTCGGTTCGTTATGTTGGCCCAGACCGATCGTTTTACGATCGCGGATCTGTGTGAGCAATTCGACATCAGCCGCAAGACCGGCTACAAGCACTTGGAACGTTATGCGCTGCAGGGACTGAAAGGACTGCAGCCGCGCAGCCATCGACCGCACTCGTCTCCGCAACGCACGGACGCCGCCGTTGAAGCATTGATTTTGGCGGAAAGACGGCTGCATCGCACCTGGGGACCAAAGAAGCTCCAGCGCGTCCTGCAAAGGAAGCACGGCCTGGAGACGCCGCCGGTGCAAAGCACGATCGGGGAGATTCTCCGTCGGCATGGATTGAGCGTGCACCGGCGGCGCTCGCCGGGAGCATATCAGGCATGTAATGACGGGCTGACCGAGCCGACGCAGTCGAATCACGTGTGGACGGTCGACTTCAAGGGCTGGTTCACGCTGGGCAACGGGCAGCGCTGCGATCCGCTGACGGTCTGCGACCGCTACAGCCGTTACCTGCTGTGCTGTCGCGCCCGACCCAACCAGCAGTTCAAGGGCACGCTGCATTCCTTCCAGGGCCTGATGCGGCAGGATGGGCTGCCCGAAATCATCCGGGTGGATCTCGGGGTGCCTTTTGCTTCCGTGGGCCTGGGGCGGTTTTCCTGCCTGAGTCTGTGGTGGATCGAGCAAGGCATCGCGGTGGAGTTTACCGGGCCGGCCGCGCCGCAGGAAAACGGATCCCACGAGCGCATGCATCGGGATCTGAAGGCCGAAGCGACGCAACCGCCGTCAGTCAACCTGGCGGCGCAGCAGCGCCGCTTCGAGCGCTGGCGTTACACCTACAATCACGAACGGCCGCACGAGTCGCTCGGCCAGCAATGTCCGGCGGAGTTTTACCAGCCCAGTGCGCGCCGTCTCAACGAGCATGACAAACCTATCGTCTATCCCGCCGGCGTCGAGGTGAAGCTCGCGTCCACGAGCGGGCACTTGGCGCACGAGGGCCACAACTATCACCTGGGCGAGGCCTTCGCGCACAAGCGCGTCGGTCTCCGGCTGAATCGCGAGGGCCAAACCGAACTCTACTTCGCCAACGTACTTCTCGGCACCTTGGCCTTCGCGGCCGATCGGCAGTATGGCCCTCGCGCCTACGTCGTGCCGGCGTCGCGGGCGGTGGCGAACGAAAAGAAATCGAAACGTTCCGCGCGTCGTCACCGATGAAATGGCGGAGAGCGTCCAACTTCCTCCCAGGCTCCGGGCTCCGGTCAGGCCCGCCAAGCCGGGCCTTCCCTCCGCCCGGAGCCTGGGAGCGGTCCCTCCCCGTGGTCCACTCACCCTTCCCCCCATCTCCCCACGAGTCCCCAACGTCCCCATCCGTTCCCACATCCACCGTCCTCCAATCCGTGGGGAGCTTTGCTCCCCTACACCCCCTCAAAGACAGCTCTATATCTCTCTTGATATAACCACCAAAAACCCTCACCAAAAGTGTCACCTATCACCCCGGATTGTTTGTTACCTATCACCGGCTCATACCGGTCCAGTTTCGCCGGAGTAAAAAGGGGTCAGGTTGCTTTTTGTTGATTAATGGCTCGAGCAGGCAAATCTGCCGCAGAAAATCAACAAAAAGCAACCTGACCCTTTTAGTCGAACCTCGACTGCCAGCTCAGGCCGCCGGCGGGAGCAGTTCGCGGAGATTGTGGAGGCAGACGCGCGAGGCTTCCTCGCCGCCGCGCGAGAATCCGTAACCGGCGGGCAGGTGCAAATCCGCCTCGGCAATCTGGATCACGCGCCAGTGCGTCTCAAGGGAGAAGTTGCCTGCGTAACCGCTGCGTTGGATCGCGGCGAGGTGCGCGCGCCAGCCGATGTCGCCCAGGCCCACAGGCATCGCGACGCCCTGGAGGGCGCCGGGTGCGGGCGTCACGCGACGGGCGTCCTTCACGTGGATGTGGTGGATGCGCGCGCTGAAATCCGCAAACCCCGCCGTGGGATCGGCGGGCGCACCGGGCACGTAGAGGACGTTGCACGGATCCCAGACGATGCCGAAGCGCGGGTCGGGCAGCGCGGCGCAGATGGCCGCCGCCTCGGGCCCGGTGCCGACCGTGCACGAGTGCTCGTTTTCGACGCCGATGCGCACGCGCGTGCCCGCGGCGATCGCGGCCAGCGCCTGCAGATGCGCGACGATGCGCGGCTGGAGCGCGGCGTTTTCCGCCACGGAGCGGCGGAGAAACGTGAAGACGCGAATGAGATCGCAGTCGAGCTCCTGCGCGACGCCCAGGCTGCGCCGGAATTCGTCAAGATGCGCGCGCACCGCGGCCGCGTCATCGATGTCGCATTTGAAGACGGGCGAGGAGCAGCCGAAAATTTTCCAGCCCTCGCCGCGGGCGACGCGCTTGATCTCGGCGATGTCGACGGGCGTCAGATCCTTGAAGGCGCGGCCAAACATGCTGCGCAGTTCGAGACCCGGCAGGCGGAACTCTTTCACGAAACGGACGAGGTCCGGCAGATCCTGGGAGATTTCGTCGGAGATGACGGTGAAGCGGGCGGGGAAGTGCATGGAGAGAAAGTGGATTTTGGAATTCAGTTGCCGGGCATCAGGCGAGCTGACGCCGCCGCGCATGCAAGACACCGCCCAACAGAAAATTTCGATGAACAACGCCCGCCAGCGGGCCGGTTGGGCGACGGCAGGCGGCTGGCCGCAGCGACGGGGATGGTTTCATTTCGGTTGGTTGGCCTTCATCACCTCAGCGAGGGCCACCGGCGCACCACCGCGGCGCTTGCTCTCATCGGCCGCCTCCATGAACGCCATCAACTCGATCGTGTCCTCGGCCGACACCGGCGCGACGCGCGTTTGGAAGAACTTCACGATCTCCCGGAGCATGACGCCGTAGCCGGACTTGACCTCGGGCGTCAGGATGCCGCCGGAGCCAAATACCGTCACGCCGTAGCCACCCTTGGTGGCGCGGTTGCCGCGCACGGTGCCGACCCGTCCGTCGTTCCACACGCCGGTGACGACGTCGACGTTCGGTGTGTGGGTGCGGACGACGGTCTGGCACCCTCGGCCGAGCACCGTATAGAGCATCTCGGTCGCATGGATTCCGTACCAATAAAGGTCGGGATGATGCGGCTCGATCTCGCACGGGCCGAAAGTGCTCGCGCCGCGGAGGTCTCCGTACTTCGCGCCTTGGAGCGCGGCCATGGCGTTGAAGCGAAGCGACGAGGAACTGAAGACGGGCGTGTTGTGCGTCTTGGCGATTTGGTAGATCTCGATGGTGTCGCGGAGCGTGCCGCCGACGGGCTTGTCGATGAAGGTCGGCTTCCCGCTGGGCAGCACTTCGCGGGCGTATTTGAGGTGCGGTCGCCCGTCGACGCTCTCGATCATCACGGCGTCGACGTTTTTCACGAGCTCGGCGACGGTGTCGTAGAGTTTGATGCCGGGATATTTGAGGAGGTCGGCGGTAAAGCCCTCGACGCGGTTGGCGCTGGACGGGATGTCGGGACTGCCACCTTTGAAGATGGCCACGACGCGGGCGCCGGGGATGTAGTCCTTGTTCTTCTCATCGTTGAGCGACTTGGTGAAGGCGATCACGTGCGAGGTATCGAGGCCGATGAGGCCGACGCGGAGGTCGGCGGCGCGGGCCGGGAGACCGATGGTGGCGAGCAGGGCGAGAGCGAGGGCAACGTGGCGGAGCGGGGGGATGTTTTTCATGAGAAATGAGTCGAAGAGCGAGTCGTTTGTAGGGATGGCGGCAGGGTGCCTCACCCCGCAAACGAAACACCTACGCGTTCCGCAACCAAGCGCGATGAGGGCACCCCGCCTCCACAAAACTGGCTGGATTTGTACTGGTTCATTGGCGACATCGGACCTACTTCAGCCAGCGGGTGAGGTTCTTGGCGACAAAGGAATCGTCGACGAGCCACGGGTAGGCCTGCGCCACGCGACTGATCTCGCGGGCCTGACCGAGTGATAGTTGCTCATGCGGATCGAGGCACGCCGCCGTCGCAAACAATCCCTGACGGCGCAGCACTTCGTGAATGCCAGGCAGGCAACCGGAGAAATTATTTGCGGCGTCGAAGATCGCGGCGTTGGCATCGGTGAGCGCCGCATTGCGCGTGAGCCACGGGACCTCGGGCGCGATGGCCGTGCGGGCGTGTTTGATCTCGGCGAGGAGGGCGACGGCGCGCTCGGTCCACACCCCCCATTGGCCGAGGAGGCCGCCGGCGATGTGCCGGGTGCGTCCGCCGAATGCAAACGGCGTGAGCAGGTCGGCGATGATGTTGTCATCGTTGCCGGTGTAGAGCGCGACGTCGTCGCGGCCGGCTTCGAGCACGGCGCGAACGACGTCGATGGTGCGGTAGCGGTGAAAGGGCGCGATTTTCACCGCGACGAGCGAGGGAATTTCCGCGAAGGCGCGCCAGAACCGGTAGGAGAAAACGCGGCCGCCGACGGCGGGTTGCAGGTAGAATCCGATCAGCGGCAGTTCGCGCGCCACCGCGCGGCAGTGTTTCAGCACGACGCGTTCGTCATCGCGCGCCCAGGCGCCGAGGCTGAGGAGACCCGCGTGATAGCCGTGCTGCGCGGCAAGCTGCGCTTCGCGGCGGGCCTGGACGGTGCGGCCGCAGAGGCCGGCGATGAGTACAAAAGGCCGGGGCGATTCGGTGCCGAGCCACGCGCGGGCGGTGTCGGCGGCGAGGGCCAGCACCGGCTCGTAGAGGCCAATCTTCGCGTCGCGAATCGCGAATTGCGTCGAGTGCACGCCCACGGCCAGCCCGCCCGCGCCGGCGTCGACATAGTAGCGGATGACGGCGCGTTGTCGCGCTTCGTCCCAACCGCGGCGGCGCGTGAGCGCGAGCGGCAGCGCCGGAATGGCCTGGCCGGCGAGCAGGTGGGCGCGGAGATCGAGGGGCATGGCGGAGTGGATGGAGGACGGGTGCAGACTGGAATCCGGACCTCAGTGATCTTGGAGACGGGGTGCCCTCACGCCGCGAGTCCCAGACTGCGATTTTTCATTCACGCGGGGTGAGGGCACCCCGCCTCCAGTCGGAGATCCGCGATCAATTTCGTTCATCACGCTCACGCTTCAAAATTTTCCGCTGCGTTGCTCGAAGCCCGTGGGTTTGCCCCAGGTGGGCCCATCGTTGCGCAGCCAGGCGGCGATCCACTGCTGCATCTGCTCGACGGAGGTCGGCGGCGCGCCGAAGCGGCGGTGCGAGTCGGTGGCGTTGTTGAGCCACGCGGTGTCGGCCTCGCGGCCGGTGAAGCTCACGGGCCGGTCGAGGATTTCGCCGAAGCGCGTGGCGAGCTGGCGCACGGAGAGAATGGCGGAGCCGGTGAGGTTGACGGGCACGGCCGGGGAGCCGGCCAGTTCGAGCGCGCGGATCGTGTGGTCGAGGGCGTCGCGCTGCCAGATGACGTTGACGTAACCGGTAGTGACGTCGACGGGCTCGCCGCGCAGCACCTTTTGTGCGAGGTCGACGAGAAGCCCGTAGCGAAACTCGACCGAATAGTTCAGCCGGATGAGCGCGACTGGCGTGCCGTGCCGGTGTGAAACGTCGGAAAAAGCCACTTCGCGCGCGAGGCACGATTCGGCGTAGTCGCCCACGGGGGCCGGAGGCGTGGACTCGGTCGCGCCGCCGGAGTCGGGCCGCATGAACGGATAGACGCAGCCGGTCGAGTAGGCGACAAGACGCGAGCGGGCGAACCGTTCGGCGACGAGGCGTGGCAGCCCGACATTGAGGCGGTGCAGCAATTCCGGCGCGGAGGCGGTGCCGAACTTCACGCCGGCGAGGAAAAAAACGGTCGGGGCCTCGGGCAGGGCGGCGAGGGCCGCGGGGTGGCAGAGATCGGCGGCGCACGTGGCAATGCCGTGCTGCATGAAATCGGAGCGATCGTGCAGCGTCTGGAAACGCGAAACGGCGGTCAGCGCCGTGGGGCGCCCGAGGGCGGTGAGCGCGCGCTGCAGCATCATGCTCAGGTGCAGGCCGAGTTTGCCGCCCGCACCCAGCACCAACACGGGACCCTCGGTGCGGGCGAGCACGGCGGTGGCTTCCGGCGACGGCTGGCTGAGAAACTCATCGGCGCCGTTGACGGGGCAGGGCAGCGCGGCGGCGGTTGCGGTCTTTACAGGAGGCATGAACTGCGTGCCTGCGTGGTTACGGCGCATTCGCCATCGTACAAGCCGAAATTTCCCACCAAGCTCCGTCGCATGGCCCGTCGTCTCTCCCCGCTGTCGTCCCTCCTCGCCGAAATGGTGGCGGTGCCGAGTGTGAATCCGCAGGGCGACGCCGGTGACAGTGTGTCGGGCGAGGCGCGGATGGGTGCGTGGATGGCGGAGCATCTGCGCGGACTCGGGGCGGACGTCGAGGTGCAGTGGCTGGCACCGGGGCGGCCGAATGTGATCGGAGTCTTCGAGCCGGCGCGGCCGGCGGTGGCGACGGTGGTGTTTGCGCCGCATCTCGACACCGTGGGGGTTGCCGGCATGACGGTGCCGCCGTTCTCGCTCACGGCGCGCGCCGGGCGGCTGCACGGCCGCGGGGCGTGCGACACCAAGGGGCCGACGGCCGCGCTGCTCTGGGCGCTGCGCGAGTGGACGCGGTCCCCGGCGCGCACCGCCGCCGCGGTGCGCTGGATCGTGGTGGCGACGGCGGGCGAGGAGGAGGGCAGCGCCGGCGCGGAGGCGCTGCTGCGGGCCGGATTTCGGGCGAATTTCGCGGTCGCGCTCGAACCGACGCAGCTGCACGTCGTGCACGCGGCCAAGGGGATCCTGCGATTGTGGATCGAGACGCGCGGTCGGGCGCACCATGGGGCGCAGCCGGAGCGGGGCGACAACGCCGTCTATCGCATGCTGCCGCTCGCGCTGGCGCTCCGGGACACGCTCGCGCCGGAACTCGCCGCGCGGCGCCACCCGGTGCTCGGCGCGGCGAGCCTGAACCTCGGCGTGATGCAGGGCGGGCGGGATCTCAACATCGTGCCGGACCGTTGCCGCGTGGGCCTCGATCTCCGGCTGCATCCGGGGGTGGAGTCCGACGAAGTGCTCAGGGCGCTACGCAATTTGCGCCGCGCGTATGCGCCGGGTGCGACGGTGCGCGTGCACCGCGCCGGGCCGTCGTTTGTCACGGAGCGGACGCAGCCGTGGGCGCGGGCGTTGCGGCGGGCGGGGCGGGGTTGGGCGACGGCGGACTGGTTTTGCGACGCGAACATCTTCGCGGGCCAGGGGATCCCGGCGGTGGCGTTCGGTCCGGGCGACATCGCGCAGGCGCATACGAAAGATGAATACATCCTCGAACGCGACCTGGCGGAGGGCGCGGTGGCGTTTTCGCAGTTCCTGAATGCCGGTGGCGGTTGACTCAGGCGGCGGCGCCCGTCTTCGGCGTGACGAATTTCGCAAGCACGAGCCCGGCGATCGTGTACATCGCAAGATCGTAAAAGGCCGCCGCAATCGTCCAGCCCCACGCATGGTGCCACCAGATCGCGTGGCCGAGATCGCAGATGGCGACGAGCAGGCCGATACCGGCGCAGAACTTCACGCGGCAGGTCCACTTCACGAAGGCCTTTTCGAGGCCACACAGCAGGCCGGTCAGCATGACGGCGAGCACCAACATATGAACGTAGCCCGCAAGCAGGACCATCGGGTCCATCGCGGCCCTGCCCTCTTTGCGGATGTGGACCTCGACGCTGGGCCCGCGTTTCGTGAGCTCGGCCATTTTTTCGTCACCCGACAGCGGGCTTGGGATGAGATAGACGCCCGTGGCCGGAAACAGTTTTCCGACGGCGAGGGCGGTGGCGGATTCATCCGCGACGGTGCTCAGGGTCTTGTAAGGCAGGTGATGCGGGGTTCCCCAATAAAGGAAGCCCCAGAGGAACATGGCGAGGGCGGCGAGCGCGGGTGCGAGTACGAACTTTTTCATGGGGAGGGTGGGGTTTGACCGCGGTGGAGACCATTCACCACCGCACGGGAATCGAAGTTGTATTGGCAGGCAGGCACGTCAAGTGGACGTCGGAGTGGTGCCCGGCACCGGGTGCCGCGACAGAGTAATAACGAATGAGTCGGAGGGTGGAGGACAATTTGGCGGAGCCGGGCGATTCCGTGCTTACGCGCAGGGCGACGGCATCCATGGCCAATCGCCGGAGGCGGCCGGACGCCTCACAACTCCCGCAGTGCCGCGGCGATCGGCAGGCGGGCGGCGCGAACGGCCGGGAACAGGCCTCCGATGAGACCGATGGCCGTCGCCCAGATCACGCCCTGCACCAGCAATTGCGGGGTGACGGCGAAGGCGAACGTCACCTGGCTGAAGCTCTGCCAGTTCATCGTGGCCGCGTGGAAATTGTTGAAGCCCGCATAGGCGAGCACTCCGCCGACCGTGCCACCGAGCAGCGCGAGCAGGAGCGATTCGAGCATGAGCGCGACCACCACGGCGGCGCTGCCGAAGCCAAGCGCGCGCAGCGTGGCGATCTCGCGCGTGCGTGCGGCGACGGCGCTGTACATCGTGTTGAGCGCGCCGAAGACCGCGCCGACCGCCATCAATCCGGCGATCAGCACGCCGAGTGTCGTGATCAACTGCGTGAGCATCGTCGACTGCTCCGCATAGTATTCGGACTGGCGCTGGACCTTCACGCTCAGGCGCGGATTCGAGGTGAGCGCATCCTTGAACTGCTGAAACGTCCCGGGCGACACCAGTCGCGCGTAAACCGACTGGAACGAGTCGCCGCGCTGGTAGGCGGCCTGAAGCACCGTGGCGTCGCTCCAAATCTCCGATTCGGCCATGCCGCCGCCGGCGGAGAAAATCCCGACGACGGGCCACGCCTCGCGTCCGACCTTGATGGTCGCGCCGAGGTCGAGACCGGCGAATTCCCGCGCGGCCCCCGTGCCGACGATCACCTCGTTCTTGCCGAGCTCGAACATCCGGCCGCTGACAATTTTCAATTGCTCCCGCACCTCGACAGCCGCGCCCTCGACGCCGCGCAACGGCACGTTGGCGCCGGTGCCGGTGGCCCGTTTGGGCAGATCGATGATGACGAAGAGCTCGGCGGACGCGAGCGGGCCCCGGGCGTTGCGCGCGATGCCGGGCGCGTCGGCGATGAGTCGCGTCTCTTCACGGCCGAAGCCGCTGACCATCTCGCTGTCGGCGCCGCTGCGCAGCACCACGGCGGCGTCGGGCGCACCGGACGATTCCATCACGCGCTGAAATCCCTTGGCGATCGAGAGCACGCCGATAAACACCGCGACGACGCCCGCGATGCCGACGACAGTCGCGGCCACGGCGCCGCGGCGCTGCGGCAGGCTCATCAGCCCGAACTTCGTGATCGAGGCGACCTGGGAGAACCAGTTGAGGGGGCCGGAGGTCATGGAGGGGGAGATGGAGAGAAAGGGGGAGGGGAAGACTCGGAGAGAGGGGGAGGAGTTATTTGCGGTGGGTAGTGGGGGAGTTTGGGTGAGCGGTTCTGGCGCGTCCTATGCACGTGCGTTCCCTCTCCCTTTCACTTCCATTCACATCCTCCTCAAGGCGTCCGCCACGCGCAGGCGCATCGCCTGCAACGCGGGGAAAACTCCGGTGATCAACCCAAGCGCGACCGCGATGGCTGCACCGACGGCGAGGTCGCCGGCGGGCAGGTGGAACAGTGGCAACATGCCCCCGGTGGGATCGCCGCCGGCGGAAATGAGCCAGGCCCCGGCGAGGCCGAGGCCGCCGCCGAACAGCGAGAGCAGACACGATTCGGCGAGCACGAGGCCGAGCAGTTGCCCATTGGTGAAACCGATGGCCTTGAGCACCCCGAGTTCGCCGATGCGCTCGCGCACGGCCTGCGACATCGTGCTGCCGGTCACAAGCAGAATGGTGAAAAACACCGCCGCGAGAATCGATGCGACGATCAGCGCGATGTTGCCCATCTGGTTGGCGAAACCCTGCACAAACGCACCCTCGGGCTCGGCCCGGGTCTCGGCCGGCGAGTTCTCGAACTCGGCATCGATGCGCTGGGCGAGGTCGGCGGCCCGCGCGGGGTCGTTCACGCGAACCGTGTACCAGCCGACGAGGCCCCGGCCGCGCTCGGAGATTCCTTCCTCAAAGTAGTCCTGGCGGAAAAACAGCGCGGTCGTATCGGTGCCTTTCTTCGCGCCCTCGAAGATGCCGACGATGTCGAACGTCCACGTCTTCTGGCCCCAAAGCGGCGAGTTGATCGGCACCTTGTCGCCAATTTTCCACTTGAAGCGGTCGGCGGAGTTGCGGCCGACGATGGCGCCGGTTCGCGTCGCCTGCCAGGCCGCCATCTGATCGGGCGGGAGGAGGAACTCGGGAAACATCGGCATGAATTCCCCGGGCACGACGGGACATTGCATGAAGAAGTTTTTCGGGTCCTGGTAGATGCCGCCGAACCAGGTCTGATGAGCCACGGCCGCCACTCCGGGGATTTTTTCCATACGCGCCTTGTAGCTCGCGGGCAGGAGTTGGATGAGGGAAACCTTGTGGCGCACGATGAGGCGATCGACGCCCGCAAGTTCCACGCCGCCGACGAGCGCCTGTTTGACCGCGCAAAGCAGGCCGAACAAGATGAACGCGACGAGAATCGAGAGCAGCGTGAGCGAAGTCCGCAGCTTCTTCCGCATCAGATTGCCCCAGATGAGATGGAGGAATTTCATTTCACCGGCGCGTCGCTGAGCTGGCCCTTGTCGAGGTACACGGTGCGGGAGGCGCGGGCGGAGGCGTGCGGGTCGTGCGTCACCATCACGATGGTCTTGCCCTGCTCGCGGTTGAGCGCCTGCAACAGGTTCAGAAT
>SXSC01000056.1 GCA_005792355.1 Opitutaceae bacterium | reverse complement strand
GGGATCCGCACGCCGATGAACGGTATCATGGGCATGCTCCAAGTGCTCGAACACTCTCCGCTCTCTCCGGGCCAGAAAAGCCAGGTCGAAATCGCCGTGGGATCCGCCGACATCCTCATGCGTTTGCTCAACGACATCCTCGATTTTTCCAGGATTGAGAGCGGCAAACTCGAATTCGAGTCCATTTCATTTGCGCTGCCGACGGCCATCACCGACATCGTGGCGCTGCTGCGCGCGCGCGCCGCCGAAAAGCGGCTCGACCTTGTCCTCGATCTTTCACCCGACCTGCCGACCTACATCGTCGGAGATGCCCTGCGGCTGAAACAGATTCTGCTGAATCTCGCGGGCAACGCGATCAAGTTCACCGAACAGGGGCGGATCGAGGTCGCCGTACGGGTGATCCGACGGGATGACACGGTCGCCACGCTCCGTTTCTGTGTTCGTGACACCGGGATCGGCATGGACGAAAACACCCGGGCGAAGTTGTTTCAGGTTTTTTCGCCGGCTGACAGTTCGACGACCCGCCGTTTTGGCGGATCCGGCCTCGGGCTCGCCATCTCGCAGCGCCTCGCCAACCGCATGGGTGGACATATCATGGTGAACAGCACGGTCGGGGCCGGCTCAGAGTTCAGCTTCGAGCTTACCCTGCCGCTGGGTGAGGCTCCCAATCGGTTTTCGGCCAAGCCGCTCCCGGCGCGATCCCACGCGCTTGCCGGCCGGATCCTGGTGGTCGAGGACGATCGCGTGAACCAGCGGGTCATCGAGTTGTTGCTCGAAAAACTCGGGTTGAAATCGGTCATCGTCGCCGACGGGGTGTCGGCCGTCGAAGTTGCCACGCTCGAGAATTGGGATGCGGTGTTGATGGACTGCCAGATGTCGGGAATGGACGGATTCGAGGCCACCCGCCAGATCCGCAACCGACTCAACGGCCGGCCGCTCCCGATCATCGCGCTCACGGCCAATGCGATGAGCGGCGACCGCGAAGCCTGTCTGGCGTCCGGCATGGACGATTTTATCCCGAAACCAGTGCGGCAGGATGAGCTCCGGATGTGCCTCGAGCGGTGGCTTGCTCGAGGTGCGGAAGCAACGTTGGCCCCCGCAAAGGGAAACACCCCTCCGGCCGGCCGCGAGGGTTAGAATTTGCGAAACACCACGGCGGCGTTTTGACCGCCGAAGCCGAGATTATTGCTCAAGGCGGTCTGCACCGTGGCCGGCCGCGAAGCGTTGGGCACATAGTCGAGATCACATTCGGCATCCGGATCCTCGAGATTAATCGTCGGCGCGATCGTCTGCGTCTGAATCGTCTTAACGCAGACGATCGACTCGATGGCACCGGCTGCACCCAGCAGGTGACCCGTCCTCGACTTGGTCGAGCTGATCGCAACCTTGCGGGCATGATCCCCGAACACCTTCTTGATCGCGAGCGTCTCAAATTTGTCGTTATAAGGCGTCGAGGTGCCGTGGGCGTTGAGGTAGTCGATCTGATCGGGCAGGACCGCGGCGCTGGCCATCGCCCGCTTCATCGCCATCGACAGTCCCTTTCCTTCGGGATCCGGCTGCGTGATGTGGAAGGCATCGCAGGTCGCCGCATAGCCCGCGAGTTCGCAATAGATGCGCGCCCCGCGCGCCTGCGCATGCTCGAGGGATTCGAGCACCAGGATACCCGCGCCCTCGCCCATGATGAAACCATCGCGCTGGCGGTCGAACGGCCGGCTGGCCCGGGCGGGCTCGTCGTTGCGCGTGCTCATCGCTTTCATCGCGCAGAAGCTCGCATAGGCAAACGGCGTGATCGACGCCTCGCTGCCGCCGGCGATCATCACATCCGCGTCACCACGGCGGATGATATGCGCCGCCTCGCCCAACGCGTGAGTGCTGGTGGCACAGGCGGAGACGATTCCGAAATTGGGCCCTCGAGCCCCGATCTCGATCGCAAACAGACCCGAGCACATGTTGCCAATCAGCGACGGAATCGTGAAGGGCGAGACCTTGCGCGGCCCGCGCTCGGCCAGTACCTTCAGTTGCGACTCATAGGTGTACATGCCGCCGATCCCCGAGCCGATAATCACCCCGACGCGATCCGGGTCTTCCCGTTCCAGATCCAGGCCGGCGTCGGCAAACGCCTGTTTGGCGGCGACAAATCCGAAGTGGGTATAACGATCGTTGCGCCGCGCTTCCTTTGGATCCATGTGGCGGGCCGGGTCCCAGTCGAGCACCTCGGCTCCGATCTGACTGGCGAAATTCGCTGGATCGAAGAGCGAGATGCGCCGCACACCCGAGCGACCGGCGAGCAGGCTGCGCCAAAACGACTCCACGTCGTGTCCAATCGAGGCGACAACGCCCAGGCCGGTAATCACAACCCGGCGGGAGGGAGGCGGGATTTCCATGAGTGGCGCGGAGATCTCCAGAGCGATAAAACAAAAAGGCGTTCTGCCTGGAATTTCCGGTCGGAAAATCGGCAGAACGCCAAGACTCGTGCGAAACGTCGTGCTTAGGGCTGGCCGGCCTTGGCCTTGATGTACTCGATCACCTGCCCGACCGTCTGCAATTTCTCAGCATCGGATTCCGGGATCTCCCCTTTAATCTCGTCCTTAAACTCTTCTTCAAACGCCATGATCAGCTCAACGGTGTCGAGCGAATCAGCGCCAAGATCATCAAGAAAAGACGCCGTGGGCGTAATCTGTTCTTCGTTTACGTTAAGCTGATTAACGATGATTTCTTTGACGCGCTGGTCGATAGTTTTTTGGTCAGCCATTTTGCGGAAAATTAGAGGGAGAAGAGGTGGAGCGGAGAGTTCACATCGCCATTCCACCGTCAACGTTAAAAACTTGCCCGGTGATGTATCCAGCCTGCTCGGAGCAGAGATAAGTTGCGAGGTGGGCGACATCGGCAGATTCGCCAAACCGTCTTAGCGGGACCACTTCGAGAATCTTGGCCGAGGCCTCGGGATTGTTGACGAATTCGGTGGTCATGTCGGTCTTGATGAACCCCGGGGCGACGGCGTTCACCGTCACGCTGCGCCCGGCGAATTCACGCGCCAAAGTCTTGGTCAGCCCGATCATCCCCGCCTTGGCGGCGGAATAGTTGGCCTGGCCGGCATTGCCCATCACGCCGCTCACCGAGGCGATGTTGACGATGCGCCCCCAACGCGCGCGGGTCATCGGCCGGCCAATCAGTTTCGTCCAATGGAAGCAGCTCGTCAGGTTGGTGGCGAGGACGTCGTTCCAATCGCTTTCGCTCATCCGGAAGAGCAGTCCGTCCCGCGTGAGGCCGGCATTGTTGACGAGAATGTCGATGAGGGGAAATTCCTTGAGCAACTCCTCGGCCGCCCGGGCGATCGCCCCCCCGTCGGCGACGTCGACCGCGAGGGCCTTGGCCTTGCCGCCGGCCGCCACAATTCCGGCCGCCGCCGCACCACACGACTCCGCCGACTTGGAGACGCAGATGACCGTGACGCCGTGTTGGGCGAGCGTCTCAGCGATGGCCTTGCCGATTCCCCGGCCGGCGCCGGTGACCAGCGCGGTGCGATTTTTGAAAGTAAGCATGGAATGATTGCCGATGGTTGATGGGCGAACGGCGAATGAAGTGAACAA
This sequence comes from Opitutaceae bacterium, assembly GCA_005792355.1. GTDB lineage: Bacteria > Verrucomicrobiota > Verrucomicrobiia > Opitutales > Opitutaceae > ER46. The sequence continues at coordinate 39,943 of SXSC01000056.1, read as the reverse complement.
ACCGGGCCCATTCGGCAACCGTCAATTGGAAACCGGCGATCTCAATAAACATCCCGCTGGTAGCGTTTCTCCTTTTTCAACTGCTTCACGTAGTCGACCGCCTGTTCGATCGTCTTTCCGCCGTGCTCCGCGACCAGCGCGTGCAGCGCGGCATCGACGTCCTTGGCCATCCGCTTCGCATCACCACATACGTAGAAAATCGCCCCCCCGTTCAACCACTTCCAAAGTTCCGCCGCGTTCTCCCGGATGCGGTCTTGCACATAGATTTTCTGCGGCTGATCACGGGAGAACGCCGTGCTGAGCCGCGTCAGCAGCCCCTGGGCGGAATACTGCCGCCACTCCTCCTCATACAGAAAATCAGTCTCCGATTTTTGATCGCCAAAGAACAGCCAGTTGCGCCCAGCCGCGCCGGTCGCCGCCCGCTCCTGCATGAAGGCGCGAAACGGCGCGACCCCGGTCCCTGGTCCGACCATGATGCAATCCTTCAGGCGATCCTCCGGCGGCGCAAAATGCGAATTCGACATGAACACCGGAACCGGCGTCGTTCGCGGCACCGCCCGATCCGCCAGAAACGTCGAACAAACACCGACCCGGTCGCGGTCGTTGGAACGGTAGCGCACAATCGCCACCGTGAGGTGCACTTCCGTGGGGTAGACCAGACTGGACGAGGCAATCGAGTAAAGCCGGGGCATCAACCGCCGGAGTTGATCCACAAATTCCTGGGCGGAGAGTCGCGCACCGGGGAACTCGGCCAACAGGTCGACAAACTCCCGTGCTTCCAGATAGGCGCCCAGCCCGTCCTTGAACTCCGGGGCGAGCAACCCGGCCAGTTTAGCCTGTTCTTCGGCCTCGGTCGTATGCGCCGCGAGTATCTCGATGAATTTTCGGGTCGGTTTGGCCAACGCGAGACGGCCGGTCAGGGCCTCCCGCAGCGGGATGGGAGACGCCAGCTTCAGCGCTGCGGGCAGGACCGGTTCATCCCCCGCCGCCCCGAGTCGTGCGATGACCTCATCCACCTCCAGCCCACGATTTGAGGAAAACACGCCGAGGGAATCGCCCGCCTTGTAGGTCAGTCCGCTGTCGGCGAGATCGACAACAAAGTGCCGCGTCTCTTTCGTCGAGCCCGGCTTGTTCAAGAGCCGGTTCTCAGTCATTCGCGCCGGAAACGGTTGATCCTTGGTAAAGCCGGAGGGCGCGGTGGAGTCAGACATGTGGGTGCCGCGGATGAAGAAACGCCCCGGAGGTTCAGGCAAGCCGGTTTCGCGCCCCAGCGACTGGGATCGCGCAAGCTTGCAGCCTTGCACGAATTGCCGCCCATTATCCCCATGGCATCCTCCGCGCCCATCCGCCTGCAGAAGTTTATCGCCGACTCCGGCGTTTGCTCCCGCCGTGCCGCCGAAGCTCTGATCGCGCAGGGTGAAGTCTGGGTCAACGGCGTCGCGGCGTCCGCCGGCCAAAAGGTCACCCCCGGGGTCGACAAGGTGACGGTGGGCGGCAAGACCGTCCGCAGCATCGCCCAGCCTCGGCTCACGGTGGCCGTGCACAAACCGCGTGGCCTCGTCTGCTCCAACGATGACCCCCACCACGCGGCGACCGTCTTTGAGTTGCTCCCGCGCGAATTTGGCAAGCTGCGGTTCTTTTGCGCCGGCCGACTCGATCTCGATAGCGAGGGGCTCGTTATCCTGACGACAGACGGGAGCCTGGCTCATCGCCTGATGCACCCCTCCAACGTCGTGGTGAAGCGCTACCATGTCGTGCTCCGAAAACCGTTTCCCTCCGCCCGCCTCCCGCAGCTGATCCGGGGCGTCATGATTGAAGGGGAGCGGCTCAAAGTTGAGCGGGCCGCACTGATCAACGCCAACGCGGGCCAGACCGCGACCGACCTCGATGTGCACATGCATCACGGGAAGAAACGAGAGATCCGCCAGCTTTTCACCAAGCTCGGATTCGACGTCAAACGCCTGCGCCGCTATCAGATTGGTTCACTGCAATTGAAGGGAATCCCGTTGCGGGCGGGAAAAGTTCTTTCCACGATCCAGATTGAATCCCTGTTCCTCAATCCGTACACGCCCCACGCTCCTTACGAAGCCTATGCGACCCCCGCACCTGCCCGTCCCACCTCCTCCGTCGATGAAGACTAAGCTCATTCACTCCGCCGCGTTTTTTGCCCTCACCGCCGCCGCGCTGCCGGCCGCCGTCCTGACCGCCACCACGGCGGTTCACACCAAGCCGGACGCCACCTCGCCCGCGATTTCCTATTTGAAAGCTGGAACCGATCCGGTGCCCGCCTCCGGCACCGTCGCCTCCTCGCCTGCGGGCTGGATGGCGATCGACCTGCGCGGCCCATTTGAGGGCTATGTCGAAAACAAGGATCTCGCCAAAAGTCTTGACGTCAAACCGGGCTCCCCGATTCGACTCGCGCCCAAGGCTGACGCCGGCGTGCTCACCATCGCGGTGGCCGGCGACAAGACCACCCTCACCGGCATCCGAGGCAAGTGGACCCAAATCAGCCTGGAGCGCCCGCTGATCGGCTACATCCACCTCGGCGGTTCCGCCGGCTATCTGCCGCCGATCGCCACCGCGCCCGCGGCTTCGACGACCAGGACGGCAGGTCCCCTGGCGCCCCCCCCCGTCTCCCCCGGTATCTACGGAGTGGCTACACCGGGTCAGCCGTCCCCCATGGTAAACCTGGGCGACGGCGGCAGCAGCACGCTGCCGCGGCAATTTGCCGGCCGCTTTGTCTCGACCCGAAGGCCGCTCACTCCGCGCCGGCCCTATGACTACGCCCTCAACGACGAGACCGGCCGCCGCTTCGCGTATCTCGACGTGTCCAAGCTCCTCCTCACCGACCAGATCGAGAAATACCTCAATCTCAACGTCGTGGTCTTCGGCGCGGCCCAAAGCACGCCCGAAGGCAGGGACTTCCTGATTCAGGTCGAATCCCTGCAGTTGAAGTGACGTTTTCCTACCGCGCCGGCACTCCGCCCCATGGAACTTATCGACGGTAACCAAATCGCCGCGGTCATCGTCGCGGAATTGCAGACCCAGGTCGCCGCCCTGACCGGGCGCAAGCCCTGCCTCGCGCTCGTGCGGATGGGAGACGATCCCGCGTCGGTCTCCTACGTAAGGAAGAAAGAGAAAACCGCAGCCGAGATCGGGGTGACGAGCAGGATCATTTTACCGCCGGCGACCACCACGCAAAGTGAGTTGTTTGCCCTGCTCGACCAACTCAACGCCGATGCGGAAGTTGACGGCATCCTGGTGCAGTCACCGCTTCCCAAGCACATCGACGAAGTAGCCGTCTTTCGCCGGGTCGCACCGGAAAAAGACGTGGACGGCTTTAACACCCTGAACCTTGGCAAAGTGGCGCAGGAGGACGACACGGGATTTGTGTCGTGCACTCCCGCCGGCATCATGGAATTGCTTGGCCGCAGCGGGGTGGATCTGAAGGGCAAACATGTTGTCGTGCTTGGGCGCTCCCTGATTGTCGGCAAGCCCGTCGCGCTGCTGGCGCTCCAAAAGCGGGCCGGCGCCAATGGCACCGTCACCATCTGCCACTCCGCCACGGCGAATCTGCCGGACATCACCCGCCAGGCCGATGTGCTAATCGCCGCGATTGGACGCCCGGAGTTCGTCACCGCCGACATGGTCAAGCCGGGTGCGGTGGTGATCGATGTCGGCATCAACCGCGTGCCCGACCCTGCAAAAAAAACCGGTTACCGTCTCACCGGCGACGTGCATTTCCCCTCTGTCGCACCGCGCTGCGAAAAAATCACACCGGTCCCCGGCGGCGTGGGCCCAATGACGGTCGCGATGCTGATGAAGAACACGCTCAAGGCCTTCCACCTGAGAAGTGCGCGCTAGCTTGCGCCGACCGTCGCAACACCTTTTCCTCTTCGCGCATGCCCGCTCCTTCGATTCTGGTCGTCGATGACCAGCCGATCAACGTCCAGCTCCTCAAGCGTAAGCTGGAACGAGAAGGACTGCGGGTGATTGCCGCCTACAACGGTCTGGAGGCGCTGGATCAGATTAGTCGGGAACTGCCCGATCTCATTTTGCTCGATGTCATGATGCCGGACATGGATGGCATCGAGGTCTGCCAGCGGCTGCAGGCCAGCGAGTCCACGCGCGGCATCCCGGTAATTTTTATCACGGCCCGCACCAACAAGGAGAGCAAACTCGAGGGCCTGAGTGTCGGGGCGGTCGACTACATCACGAAGCCAATCGACCTCGACGAGACGCTGGCGCGCGTCCAGACGCAGCTCCGTTTCGTGGCGATCAACCGCCAGGTCGTCGATCTGACGAGGCGCTTGGAGGAGTCACGCAAGGCAGCCACGATTGGTGCGGTGACCCAGGGGATTGCCCACAACCTGAACAATCTCCTCGGCGTCGTCATCGGCTACCTCGATCTCGTCAAAGCCTATTATGACAAGCCCGAGCAGGTGAAGAAGAATGCCCAGCACGTGGAGGACGCCGTGCAGCGAATCGTGACGATCATCAAGCAGCTGAGCACCCTGGTCGTGAAATCCCGCCCGCCGCTGATCAAGTCCGGAGTGCAGAAGCTCCTCGAAGGCGGCATCACCCGCTTTCATGGGGATTACCGTAACATGGCGCCGGTCACGATCGACAATCCCCTCGGCGATTTGCCGGTCGATACGAACTATGAAATCGTCGACGAGGTCCTCGCGAAGGTCCTGATCAACGCCTGGGAATCCTACGACAACAAGCCAACTGATCCGCGGCCGATCGCGATTCGGACCCGGACGTTCGACAAGCCGGAAGAGGGTCGCTTTGTGGAAATCCTCGTCGTCGATCACGGACGCGGCATCGACCCCGAGATCCGCGACAAGATGTTCGAGCCGTTTGTCAGCACCAAGAACACCGTCGGCGTCGGCATGGGACTCACCGTGGCCCGGCATGCCCTGCGCAACCTCGCGGGCGAAGTGACGATGACGGATACGCCCGGTGGCGGGGCCACGGCAATTTTGCTGCACCCGGTGGAGAAAAAAGTCCGGCGGGGCCTGGCGGGCTGATCCGGCTGGCACTCGGCATCTACTCTCATGCCCAAAATTGCTTTTCTCGGCGCCGGGCGCATGGCCTCCGCGATGGTCGACGGCCTGCTCGGCAAGAATGTCTGCGCGCCCGCCGACCTCGCCTGCAATGATGGTGGCGACGGCACGGCCCAATCGTTGTCGGCGCGTACGGGGATTGCCGCGGCCTCCAAGCTTGAGGCACTGGTGAACGCGGCAGACACGCTGGTGCTGGCCTGTAAACCGCAGCAACTGACGGAACTCGATGCCGGCCTCGCGGAATTCAGCCACGGCCGTCTCGTTCTCTCGATTCTCGCGGGAAAACGTCTGGCCCGCCTCGCCGAGGTCTTCCCGCGCGCTCGCAACCTGGTTCGTGCCATGCCCAATACTCCGGGGCAGATTGGCGCCGGCATCACCGCGTGGTGTGCCTTCCGTCCGTTGGTCCCGGCCGACCGCGCGACAGTTGATGCCATTCTCGGCGCGCTCGGGAAAACTGTGGAGCTCGCCGAACCGCAGCTCGACGCCGTCACCGGCCTCAGCGGCAGCGGGCCGGCTTATGTTTTTGAATTTGCCGCCGCCCTGCGCGACGCCGGCGAGGCCGCCGGACTGCCACGCGATACCGCTTGGAAATTGGCGATGGAGACCCTGCTGGGATCTGCCCGACTCCTCGCGCGAAGCGGTCTGGAACCGGAAGCGCTGCGCGATCAGGTGACTTCACCGAACGGCACCACGTTTGCCGGACTGCAACGGATGACGGCGCGGGATTTTCGCGGCCTGATCAAGGAAACCGTGATCGCGGCGACGGAGCGCTCCAAGGAGCTCTCTGGTGGGTAACTTTGACATGAGTGCACTCGACGGCCGGAGTCTCGTGACCGGTGGCGCCGGTTTCATCGGCAGTGCGCTGGTGTGGGCGCTCAACCAGCGCGGCCACCACGATATTGTGGTGACCGATTTCCTCGGTGCCGATGAAAAGTGGAAAAATCTCACCCCGCTGAAATTCGCCGATTACCTCGAAGCGGACGTTTTCCGTGGCGCGGTGCGGCAAAACAGCGCGGCGCTCGGGCAGTTCACGACGGTGTTTCATCTGGGCGCCTGCTCCGCCACCACCGAGCGCAACGCCGCCTATCTCGTCGACAACAACTACTCCTACACGAAGGAGCTGGCCGCATGGTCGCTGGCGCAGGGGGCGCGTTTCATCTATGCTTCTTCGGCCGCAACCTACGGCGATGGAGCCCAGGGCATGGACGACAAAAACGAGAACCTGCACGCCTTGCGACCATTGAACATGTACGGCTACTCCAAGCATCTGTTCGACCTGCACGCCCAGCGGGAGGGCTGGCTGTCCCAAATCGTGGGCGTGAAATATTTCAATGTCTTCGGTCCGAACGAAGACCATAAGGGCGACATGCGCTCGCTGGTGAACAAGGCGTACCAGCAAATCCTCACGACCGGCCGGGTCCAGTTGTTCAAGAGCCATCGCCCGGATTACCGGGACGGCGAACAGCAGCGCGACTTCCTTTACGTGAAGGACGCTGTGGAGATGACCCTGCACTTTGCCAGCCATCCGCGCGGACGAACGGTTGGCGGGCTCTTCAATCTCGGCAGTGGCGAGGCCAATACCTGGCTCACGCTGACCCGGGCGATTTTCGCCGCGCTCAATCAGACTCCACAGATCGATTTCATCGACATGCCGGAAGTACTCCGGGGCAAGTACCAGTATTTCACTCAGGCCGACGTGGGGAAGCTGCGGGCCAGCGGTTACGAACGTCCCCTGACCGCCCTCGATGCCGCGGTGCGAGACTATGTGCAGGGCTACTTGGTCCCGTCGCGCAAGCTCGGCGATTGAGCGATTCAGGTTTCGAGCATGCCCGCCCGTCGGCTTCAATCACCGAGGGTCCGAAACGAACAGGACCGCGACGCCGGCTTCGGCAACCGCGGTCAACGCTCCAGACTCTTCAGGGAATCTTTTCCAGCTCGGCGGACGTCCACGGATCGCGATTGCCCACCTGGCCGCGAATTTCCGAGACCTTCGCCGGCGAGACCGGCACGTCGATCGCGCCCCACTCCTTGCGCACAAACGTCAGGGCAGCGGCGACCTTTTCCGGACTCAGATTGTAGCCCGAGCCAGGACCGACCGCCGGCATCGCCCCGATGTAGTCAACTCCCTTGACCTTCATCGGACCCATCACGCCGTGCAGTAAAATGCGAATCAGACGCTCCTCGGACCCTGTGACCCATTCCGAACCGACCAGCGGAGGAAAGGCCGGCGGCAAGCCCATGCCGTTGGGCTGGTGGCACGCCACACAAACCTGGGCATAGACCTTCTTTCCCAGCTCGTAGGGGTCAGCCGCGGCGACCGCTCCAGCGGCACCCGGCTTGGGCGGCTGGGCATACTCGTTGTATACCTGCGGATGAAAATATCCGGAGAAGCGCCCGAGATAGGTGCCCCCGAAGAAAATGAGTCCGCTGAAGAAGAAGAGCAGATTCAACGGCAGCAGCTTGTAACGCGCTTTTTCATCCGGCTGCCGGCCCAGCATCTTCTCATGCACCGTCAGCAGGGAGTCGTCAGTGACCGCGGCCTGATCGACACCCGGGTCGGATGGGTGGGAGGCGCTCATTTCTTGCCCTCCGTTTTCGCGGCGGGTGCCACCGGCTTGGGCAGCGGGCGGGACTCGGGATAGTCGTAGCCTGTATTCAAATTCTGGAGATACGCCACCAGCGTCCGACCGCGCTCGGTCGGGACCACCTGCCGGCCGGCCGCCGGGGCCAGCGCTCCGGTCAATTTCAGCGCGTGCGCCGGGGTTTCGCCGGAGACAGCCACCGTCTCAAACAGGAACGGGTAGGCGGGATGCGTGGCGGAGCCGGCGTACAGCAGATTGAACAACGCCTCGGCCTTGGGAGCCTCCGGCTTGCGCGCCGCCAGATTGGTGAGATCCGGGCCGAAACGCGAAACTCCCAGCTGCGGCCGCGCTTGGAAAATATAATCACGCGCCACACTCTGTCGTTCCCCCCAGCCGCGCGCCCGGTCGCTGCCAATGTCCGGTCGGCGCACCTGTTGCGTGTGGCAGGCGGCGCAACCGAGATCGGCGTAAACGAGCTGCCCGCGTTCCGCCAGACCAGACGGACGCAGCGGATACGCCTGGCCGTCACCGTCGTCGAAATACGGCGTGAGCGCACCGAGTTGCGCGTGCGATCCAAGCACAATGCCCGACCACGCGATCACCAGCGCGAGGAACAAGCCAAGGAGAAAAAGCGGTCCGTTTTTCATGACGCGGGCGCCTCCAGGGTCGAAGGCTGGCGGAAGAGACTTGGTGACGCCGCCGGGGTCATCCCGCACTCCCAAACGGTGCGGGCGAAGTTGACCAGCAACAGGAGATTGGCCCCGAGCAGCCCAAACTGGGCCGCCGTGTGCACCAACAACGCCACGCGCACCTGGCCGAAAATTCCCGCAAACGACACCTTCGCGTCCAGAAGCGATTCGCTCTGCATCCATCCAGCGACCATCAGGGCGACCACCGAAGCCACGATCCCGATCATCATCATGACGGCGTGCCCGGCGGTGAGCGCCGGAGAAGCCCAACCACGGCCGGTGAGGCGCGGCACCATGTAATAAACCGCACCCAGGAACAGCATCGAGACCGCTCCGTACTGAGACAGCTGCTCCATCGCCGTGTCGATAAACGTAAACCGCGTGTGGACCGCCACGCCCCGAAACGCGGTGAGTGTCGCGAGCAACCCGCCCAGCAGATAGGCGATCAGCCCGAACCGCACAAAGCGCATGGAGGTGCCCGCGGCCCCAAACGCGACCCGCAGATTAAGTGCGACCACCAGGTAATGGAAAACCAGCAGGGCGGCACCCACCACCGCGATTGTCGCGATCCAAGCCGGGACCGGGCCGCCAGCCAGCTGCCGCCCTCCCGTCCACGTGCCGATGAAGATCAGGGTCCAGAAACCGAGCGGAGCGGCCTCGTAGCTGGGCAGAGCCCGACCGGAGACTTTCGGCGCGATGTAATACGCAGCCGCGAGTGCGAGCGGCACGAGCCACAGCGACAGCACTCCCTGGGCGTACCACGCCGCGCCGATGGCCTGCGTCACTCCGCGCACCGGCAGCCAGAGCAGCAGCGCCTGGGTTGCCGTGAGCAACCAAGGGAAAAGGAACAACGCCGCGACGGCGTACCACTGCGCCGCAAAGGTGCCATCCCTTTTCCGGCCCGACCAGGCCAGCACACCCGAAATCGAAATCGCCGCGTAGGCGAACACCATCAGCGGCTGCACATAGCGGGGCAGTTGCAGCAGGGAAAACGAAGTCATGTCGCCCGTCGCGATGCCCACCAGGCCGGCCGTCAGTCCGAGATTCCAAAAGACGGTGCCAACCACCGCCCAGTTCAACGCACGCAATGGGTGACCACCGAGGCGGCCGAGAATCCACAGTCCGATCGCCAGGCCCGCATTGGCCGCCCAGCCATAGATAAACGCAGTTTCACGCAGCGCCTGCATGCGCCCATGGGTGAAGCACGCGCAGTCGGCGAGAAACGCCGGTGAATGCAGCTGGATGGCCGCCATCAGCGCGAGCACGCCGCTCACGACGAGCCACTTGAGGGCGATCCCCAGCAGCAGCAGCAGCGGCCACCGCGCATGGGTGTCGATGGTGGTGACTTCAGCCAGGTTGGCGTTGGTCGGGGCGTTGGTCATCTCAGTTAAGTGGGTCGACGCGGTGAATTACTTCTTCGCACTGTACTGCCGGGCGGTCAGTTCCATCGCACGCTCGATCGGCAGTTGCACCACCCCGGCCTTTTGATCGATCCACGCGTAGGAGGCCGCCTGCTGGGCTTCTTTTTCGCGTAAATCCGCCAAGGCCTTGCGCCGCGCCACCGCCGTGGCGCGCCATTCCCAATCCTTGGAAAGATTGTCCGGCGCGGCATTGAACGCCGCGAGCGGGGCGGGATGATACAGGTACTTGACGACGACCAGAAAGGCCGCAAACACCCCGAGCAGCAGCACAATCGTAAAAAGCGATACCGGACGGGCCGGGCTAACGGGATGATCACTCATGGTGCGTGAGGCTTTCGCCGATCCGCGGGTCGCGAATCGGGATGAGTTTGGCGGTCGGAAAGCTGCGGAGGTACGCCCAGACACAGACTCCGCCCACGCCGACGACCGACGTCAACACCCAGACCAAATTCAAAGAGAAAAACGGCAGCGAATCGCCGTGCGAATCCTTCAACGCGGGCAAGATGTTGTAGCACATGTCGAGCAGAATGACGGCAAGGATCCAAATCGCGATCCGCCGGATGATGTGGCGGGTGATTTTGAAACGATACGACAGCAGGAAGAAGAACGGGATGAAAAAATGCCCGAATAGAATGCCGATGATGCCAATCCACTTCCACTGGCTGGGAGAGCCGTCGTGGTTAACCTCGCGGAGGTTGTACCAGAACGTCTCCTCCGGGACGTTGGCATTCCAAATCAGGAAATACTGGGAGAACGTGATGTACGCCCAAAAGACGGTGAAGGCCAGCATCAGCATGCCGATGCTGTGAAAATGGTTGGTGTTGAGAATCCCCTTGTAGTCGCCGCGATTCCACAACCACACCATGATGACCACTCCGATGCTGAGTGCGCCCCGGATGCAGTTGGAGAAAAACCAGACCCCGTACATCGTCGAAAACCAGTGGTACTCGAGCGACTTCACCCAATAGATCGCGGCAAACGTCAGGGTGAGGGCCCCGAGCGGCAACCCGATCGCAGCCGTCGTGCGGTTCATGAAAGTCCATTTGAGGTCCCCATCGGAGTCCTGCGTGAACGACGCCTTGCGCAGGCGCGCCGACAGCCAAACCCAGATCGCAAAGAATCCCACCGTCATGCCGATGAACATTTCCGGGCTGAGGAACGCCGCCTTCTTCAGATAAAGGGGATCGTGCCCGACGGTGTGCCCGCCGTGCAGCACATGGCTGAGCTTGAGCCACGGCCAGATCAGGTCGCGCTGGTAGAAAAACGACGCCAGAACCAACGGCAGGAACAGCAAGGCCAGCCACTTGAAGGCCGAAAGTCCGTGTTCGAACTGCCGCCGGATCACCGTCGACCAGGCGGCGTCAAAAACGTGGTGGATGAGCACCAGCATCAGCATGCCGATGGCAATGGCGGTCCAAAAAACGACCCCGACAAGCCAGGACATCGCGACGATGGGCGCGCCTGAAACCAACAGCCCCACCGCGGTCAGGGCAATGCCCACGAGCCCGATGGTCAGCGCCCTGCCCGCCACTGATGCGGTGGAGGGAGAGTCGGCGGAAGGGGTCGCGGGAGCGGATGCAGCGTGGGAACTCATGGGAGGCCGAGGACTTTCCTGCCGACCGCGTCGGTGACATCCGCCACGGTGCCTTGTTGAGCACGTTGCAGGGCCCGCACGTAGGCGACCACCGCCCACCGGTCCTCCGGAGTGATTTTGTCGGCGTACGGCAACATGGTGTTCTTGCCGGCCGTGATCGTGCTGAAGATTTCCCCGTCGGGCATCGCGCGCAACCGAGCATCGTGGAAACTCACCGTCGCGCCCATCCCGTACCGCTTGGTGATGCCATTCCCATCGCCGACGAGTCCGTGGCAGGGAGCGCAATAGATCTGGTAACGATCCCGTCCCCGTTCGATGAAATTCAGATTAACCTCGAGTTTGGTCGGCATCGTCGTGGCAAAGGCTCCCGCCGCCAGTTTGCCTTGATGCAGATGATCGTCATCGCGCAACATCCCGCGCGCCACCGTGTGCGCCGGTGGAGTGCGATCTGCGCGGCCGTCGGCGAAGAACGAGCTGGCCGACTGCGGACGAAATTTGGGCTGCGTCTCCATGCCGGGAAAGGCCCAGTCCGGGAACGGGTCGAGGGGCGGCGACGTAAACGTCGTGCCGCGGAAGCCCAGGATTGAGACCAGGACGACGCAGACGAACAAGGTGGCGAGGTAGACGTTCCGCATGGCTCAGGCTTCCAGCTCCGTGATGGCCTTGCCGCCGGCCTTCTCGAGGAGCGCCTTGGTGTTGGCGAGATTGAATCGCGGATCGCGGCACTCAATCACGATGAAAAACGTGTCGTCCATCCCGCGCCGAATGTGCTCATACTTGAGCACCGGATGATAATGCATGGGCAGCCCGTTCACGACGAACATGCCGATGATCGTGGCAAACGCCGTGAAGAGAATCGTCAGCTCGTAGCCCACCGGAAACGCGAACATCGGGCTGAACAGCGGCTTGCCGCCGACGATGAGTTTGTAGTCCACCGCGCCCGTCCACCAAATCATCGACATGCCGGTAATGAAACCGGTGATGCCGCCGGCGAGGGAAATCCGCGGTACAATCGAACGACGCAGGCCCATCGCCCGGTCGAGCCCGTGCACGGGGAACGGGGTGATGCAGTCCCAATGGCGATAACCCGCGTCGCGGACGCTTTCCGCGGCATGGTACAGGCCGGGTGCGGTTTCGAAGGTGGCGATCAGGCCGTAAGGTTGGGCGGGCATCGGCGGGAGGGATCAGTGCGGGCCGTGGCCACCATGGACGTCGGCCTGCGGCGTGACGGCCTTGAGTTCCGCCATCGGCATGATCGGGAGGAAACGGATGAAAAGGAGGAAGAGGACCGAGAAGACGCCGAACGTTCCGAAAAACGTGAAGATTTCAACGATGCTCGGCGAGTAGTAGCCCCAGCTCGACGGGAGGAAGTCGCGGGCCAGCGAGGTCACGATGATGACAAAGCGTTCAAACCACATCCCGACGTTGACGAAGATCGCCAGCACCCAGACAAGCGTGGTGTTGTTGCGGACCGCCTTGAACCAAAAGAACTGCGGCGTGACGACGTTGCACGTGATCATGATCCAGTAGGCCCAGGCGTAGTGACCAAACGCCCGGTTGATGAAGGCGAAGCCCTCGTACGGATTGGCCCCGTACCACGCGATGAAGAACTCAATCGAGTAGGCATAACCGACGATGGTGCCGGTCGCCAACGTGACCTTGCACATGCAGTCGATGTGGTACTGCGTGATCAGATCCTCGAGTTTGAAGAGCGCCCGCAGCGGGAGCATGAGCGTCAGCACCATGCCGAAGCCGGAGAAGATCGCGCCCGCGACGAAATAGGGCGGGAAGATGGTCGTGTGCCAGCCGGGGAGCAGTGAAACGGCGAAGTCGAACGACACGATGGTGTGAACCGAGAGCACCAGCGGCGTCGAGATGCCGGCCAGAATCAGGTAGGCCATCTCATAGTTGCTCCAATGCCGGTTGGACCCACGCCACCCCATCGCAAACAGCCCGTAGAGGAACGAGCGGAACTTGTCGCCCGCCGCATAGAAACGATCGCGCAACACCGCCAGGTCCGGGATGAGTCCGATATACCAGAACAACACCGACACCGTGCCGTAGGTCGAAACGGCGAACACATCCCACTCCAGCGGGGACCGGAAATTCTGCCAGATGATGTTCGAATTCGGAATGGGGAATAGATACCACGCGAACCAGACGCGACCCACATGAAACACCGGGAAGATCGCGGCGCAAACCACCGCGAAAATCGTCATCGCCTCGGCCGCGCGATTGATCGACGTGCGCCACTTTTGCCGCAGCAGACACAGGATGGCGGAGATCAGTGTACCCGCATGGCCAATACCAATCCAGAACACGAAATTGACAATGTCCCACGCCCAGTTGACCGGATTGGCATGACCCCACACCCCGACGCCGGTGGCGATGAGGTAGGTGATGCCGGCAACCGTAAACGAAGCGACAAAACAGGCCAGCAGGAAGCAGACCCACCACCACGCGGGAGTCTTGCCTTCGATGATGCCGCAGATCTTTTCGGTGATCCACGCGAAGCTGCGTTGGTTGGAGACCAGGACCGCCCGCGGCAGCACCGCCGGTTTGACTTCCTGCAGCAGCGGGTGCGCGGCAACGCTGGGTTCGGCGTGGGCCATTAGCTGAGCCCTCCCACGTTGGGGGCGGACGGAAGCGCACCATGCGCCGGCGCTTTCTTTTCCCCGGCCTTTTGGTCGGGACCGTGCGCATCGTGGCCATCATCATGGGACGGCGGGACATTCTTCCGGTCGTACTCGATGCGGCTCAACGGCAGAGATTTGTAGTCGGGCATTTTCGGATTCGGATTCCGCAGCTTGCCAGAATACGTCGTGCGCGGCCGCACATTGAGATAACCGAGGACCGCGTAATCCTGCTCGCGGGCCTTCGCCTTGTTCACCGCGCTGTCGTGGTCGAGGATGTTGCCAAACACGATGGCGCCGACCGGGCAGGTTTGTTCACACGCCACCTTGATCGTCCCGTCGCGGACCATGACATCGCCCGGAGTGCCCGCCTGGGCCATCTTCACCTTGTGCTGGATCTTGCCGTTCTGCACGCGCTGCACGCAGTACGTGCATTTCTCCATGACACCACGCATCCGGACCGTGACCTCGGGATTCTTGGCCAGCTTGACGAGTTCCGGCATGCCGTACTCTGTCACCGGTCCAAGGTAAAGGCTGTCCAGCGAACGCTGGTTCCAATCGAAGAAATTAAACCGCCGGACCTTGTACGGGCAATTGTTCGCGCAGTAGCGGGTGCCGATGCACCGATTGTAGGCCATCGTGTTGATGCCTTCATCATCGTGCACGGTGGCGTTGACGGGACACACGACCTCGCACGGAGCGAGCTCACAATGGACGCACGTCATCGGCTGGAGCGAAACCTGGGGATCCTCCGGCAACTCCTGGTTGCCCTCACCGCCAAACGCCCCGGCGTCAATGGTTCCGCTCGAGTAGTAACGATCGAGCCGGATCCAGTGCATCTCGCGACCGCGCATGACCTGATCCTTGCCGACAATTGGGATGTTGTTCTCCGCCTGGCACGCCACCACGCAGGCGTTGCACCCGATGCACGTGTTGAGATCGATCGACATCCCCCACTGATGGTGACCGTCAAATTGGGGCGTTTGGTAAAGTGAATTGCCCCGCGGAATCTTGGTCGCACGATCCTGCGGCGACATTTTTTCGCCGTAGTCGCCGAGAATCGTTGGCGAGTGCGACTCCATGCCGATGGACTTAACGAACGCCGGATTCTCCTGGTAGCTGTTGCCGTCGGGCTTCGGTGCCGGTTCGTAATTGGCTTCGCGAATGATATCGCGGCCTTCCATCGACCAGTGCTCCTGCGTGTTGGCGAGCAGCATCCGGGTGCCGGTAGCGGCGAGTTTGGCGCCCGTGACCACATGCATGGCGCCGCTGGTGCGCAGCGGATAGGCATTGAAGCCCGCCCCCTTGCCCACGTGACCCGTCACGGTGCGACCATAGCCGAGGGGCACAATCACCGTGTAGTTGGCCAGACCCGGCTGGATGTGAACCGGCCCGCGAATCTTGCGTCCGCCAACCGAGAGTTCAAACACCCGGGCGTTTTCCTTGCCCATCGAGAATTCAGCCTCTTCCTTGCGCGCGACCTGGATCAGCGATCCTTTGGGCGTGATGCCAAGCTCCTGGCCGAGTTTCGGGCTCACGAGAATCGCGTTGTCCCACGAAATCTTGGTGATCGGATCCGGGCACTCCTGCAACCAGCCGTTGTTCGCGAAGCGGCCGTCATCCATCTTGTGGTCGACGACAAAGCGAACCTCGAGGCTATCCTTGTTGAGCAGGGGAACCGGCTTGGGACCGGAAAACATCCGTGCCACCCCCGCCGTATCCAGCCTTACGGTCACCGCCCGGTAGGCCGAACCGGCGAGAACCCCGTCGTGGAGGAATCGCGCCATCGTCTTTTCCGCATTCGCGCCCGGGCCCGCGAGCCCGCTGATCGTGGCGGAAACCAGCGCATACGGATCGACATTCTGCTCTCCGGCGAGGCGCGCGATCACCTCGATGTCCGTGAGGCCGCCAAAGAGCGGCATGATCATCGGCTGCACCGGGACAATCGTGCCATCGATCGTGCGGGCATCGCCCCACGACTCGAGAAAATGGGCCGCCGCCAGATGGGTCGTCGCCGCCGGGTTGACCGCGGAAGTCTCATCAACGTAGTAGCCGAGGCGAATCACTTCGCCGACAGATTTCTGCAAGGCCGCCCAGTCGAGATCGGCCGGCGTGTTATAGGCCGGATTGCCGCCGAGGACCACCAGCGTCTTGACCGATCCGCCTTTGATGGCCGTCGCCAGGCCGGAAAGCGTGGAAACCCCCGGGGTCGCTTCATGCGGGACCAATGTGACCGTCTCGCCGATCGCGCCAAGAACTGTGTTGAGCCCGTAGACGAGCGCGTGGACCTCGGGCGGCAGATGGGCGCCGGCGATCACGAGCGCCGCCCCGCGATGGGCCATCAGATCCGCGACACACGCCTCGACCCATTTCGGGTCAATCGTCGCACCTTGATAATAGGGCGCCACGGTCGCCTCCGCCTCCGGATAGGCCACGGCGACCAGCTTCGCCGCGAAAGCCAGCATGTTACTCGACGCCATGCGCAACCGATGGTCCGCCATGCTGCCAGTGAGGGTAAGCCCGCTCTCTGCCACATAGAGGCGGCTCATCGGATCGTCTTTCTTCGCCACGCGCCGGCCCTTGGAGAATCCTCGCGCGTAATAGAGACTGCCCGCTTCCGCTTGGAGAAAGTCGGCATCGAGCGACAGGACGCGTTTCGCTTTCGCAAAATGATAAATCGGCCTGACTGCGGCGCCGAAGACGCTCTGCGCCGCAGCCACGGGCGGCAAGTCAGTCACCGGCTCATACTCCGCCCACAGCGACCGCGGAAACTTCGCACGCAACGCCCGGACCAACCGGGCCCGGGTCGGCGAGGACGACTCGTCCGCCAGAAACGCGAGACCCGCGCCCTGCGCGCTCGCATAATTCTGCGAAATCGTCGTGAGTAGCGCCGCCACCTGGTCGGCTTTCAGCACCGCCCCACCCTTCGTGTGCGCCGTGGCGCGATCCGGATCGTAAAGGTCCAGAATCGAGGCTTGCGCGAGCAACGACGACGCACCGCCATGGGGCGCGTAGGTCGGATTCCCCTCCAGCTTGGTCGGCCGCCCCTGATGCGTCTCAGCGAGCAACGGAATGGCCCAGCGTCGCAACGGCATCGCGGTGGCGTAGTAGGAAGGCAGCCCGTGGATGACACCCTCCACGGATTTTCCATACGGCAAAATGAACTTCTCCGGTCGGCGGCAGCCCGCCAGCCCGACGCCGCCCAAGGCGAACGACGCCGCCATGATCTTCATGAAATGGCGCCGATCGACACCATTCAGGTCCGACGCACCATCGGGAAATTCGCGCTCCAGTTGTGCCTTGAAACCCGGTGTCCCCGCGAGTTCGTCGAGACTCCGCCAGTACTTGGGACCGGAGAGCTGATCGGCGTCGGAAGCAGGGCCATTTGACGCGCTCAGGCCAGGGGAATGATCAAATATGCGTTTCATCGATGGCAGCCGGAACAGCTCTGCGGAGGCAGTAATTTCCAGTCGTGCTTGAAGGTCTCGGCCGCCTTCTTGCCCGCCTCGCCCTGGTCTGCCAGGCGCGGGGAATCGAGGTTGTAGACATCCTTCGGACTGCGGAGACGGCTGGCGGGATCGCGGTGGCAATCAAGGCAGAATCCCATGCTCAACGGCTGGGTGTGGACGACCGTGTCCATCTCATTGACCTTGCCGTGGCACTCGACGCAGGAAACCCCGCGATTTACGTGCACCGCGTGGTTGAAGTAGGCGTAGTCGGGAGTCTGATGAATCCACACCCACGGGACCGGCGTGCCGTTGGCGTAACTCTCCCGCACCGGGGCCAGCAGCGGGCTGGTCGTCTTGATGATGCTGTGGCAATTCATGCACGTCTGGGCCGACGGCACGTTGGAATGGCCCGACTTGTCGACGTTGGAGTGGCAATAGCGGCAATCGAGCCCGACCTCCTGCACATGCTTGGCGTGGCTGAAGGGCACGGGCTGAACCGGGGCATATCCCACCCGCGTGTACTTCGGCGTCAGGTAGTACGTGACACCCGCGGTGGCGATGCCCGCCAGTACTCCCAGATAGACGATAATCTGGAGCGGCAGCTTGTTCGCCGATTTCGGGAAAAGTTTCGACATGGGCGAAAAGTGTCCGGGACCGCGCCCCTTATTGGGAATCCCCGCGGCGGGCCACTGCCCGTAAATCGCTCCGCACCTCAAGCCCCCGCACTTTCACCCGCCGGCCGGTCTTGCTCTCCGCCACCTCGGCAGCTGACACCGCCACGAGCTGCGCGGGCACGCCCACGACCGCCACCAGACCAAGCAGTTTGGCAAAGAAATGTTTTCGCGAGGTGTGAGGCGTCACAGGTAAATGGTGAAATAAATCAAAAACGCGTTCGAAAGAAGGGCGCTGTCTTTCGGTTGTAAACCAAAATTTCGGCACGAATTTTTCGCCCGGGCAATATTAGCAATCGCGTAGCGGTGCTTTGGTCGCCGTTATGCCGCGCGACAACTCCCCGTCCGGCTTTTCCCCAGCCTCCGGTCTAGACAAAAATCCCGTCGCGCATCGACCAGGTAAAATCACACCGGTGGGCGATTTCGGGGTTGTGGGTGACCAGAATAACCGCCTGCCCGTGATCCTTGGCCAACCGGGTGAGCAAGTCGAAAACCAAGGCAGAGTTCTTGACGTCGAGATTCCCCGTTGGCTCATCCGCCAGGAGAATCGTTGGCTGGTTCGACAGCGCCCGGGCAATCGCCACCCGTTGCTGTTCACCCCCGGAGAGTTGGGTGCAGAGGCGGTGGGTCTTGGCCCCGAGACCGACGGATTCCAGGAGCGCATGGGCGCGCGCCTTCATCGCATCCGGAGCGAGCCGGCCGAGCTTGCGCATTGGCATCATCACGTTTTCCAACGCCGTGAACTCCAGCATCAGGAAGTGAAACTGAAAAACGAAACCGATGTGCTCCCCGCGCGCGGCGGTGCGCGCCCGGTCGTCGTGATTCGACATCACTTTCCCGTTGATCTCGATCTCACCATCGTCCGGACGATCCAGCAGACCGAGCAGGTAAAGCAAGGTGCTCTTGCCGCAGCCGGAAGGGCCCACAATCGCGTAAACCTGACCGCGGCGGGCCTCGAAAGACACCCCCTTGAGCACGTGCACGCGCCCCTCCCCAAGACCGAGGTGGCGATGAAGATGCTGACAGCGCAACGCGATGTCCGCATCGGGAGAAGGGGGAAGGGAGAAAGGAGAAGGCATTGATCAACTGAAATCTTTTCGGCGTACTTCCATCAGGCGTGCGATGCGCTTCGAAAGGAGTTTCGCGTCGGCAATCAGCGCAGTTGCGTCCGGTTGC
The DNA here is from genome assembly GCA_005792355.1 of Opitutaceae bacterium. Taxonomy (GTDB): domain Bacteria; phylum Verrucomicrobiota; class Verrucomicrobiia; order Opitutales; family Opitutaceae; genus ER46. Next base: position 20,659 of record SXSC01000056.1, on the reverse strand, counting down.
TTCAACAGTTTCAGACGTGCGGCAACGTCCGTTTGCGATCGCACCTCTCCGCACGATCCGCGCGCGATATCGAGAAAGCGGACGAATTCAGCGTTCGAGCTCCGTTCGTAGCCTTCGGCGATATTGTTCGAAACCGAAACCGCAGCTGCCTGGATTTGCCCGCGAAAATCGAAATCACGGCATTCCCGAAACAGCTCGTAAACCCGCGCCGCCAACTCGACCGCCTCCTGCCACACCTCCAAATTCTCAAATGTGTCGTCGTTCATGTTGGTTATCAGTTTTGAAATCTTAGATCAGCTCCTGCTCCCTGCTCCCTTTTCCCTGTCGAGCTCCTCCCTTCTCCCGCGCGCCTCCATCGCGCTCCGCGCTACTGCGCCGTCCCCCGCACGATGTCTCCGGGCTCAAGACGCGCCGCGCGGCGGGCCGGGATCAGGCTCGCAATCATCACCATGACGACCGCGGTTGCGACCGCGCCGACGTAGTGACTCGGTTCCCAGGTGACGATGAAGTGCTCCGTCTTGAAAATTCCGTTGACCGGCAGCGGCACCTGGCCGACGAGCCACGTGACCCCGGCCCCAAACACCACCCCGACCGCCGCACCAATGGCCAGCACAATGCCCGCCTGCCAGAGGAAAATCTGCGTGATATCGCGTCGCTCGTAGCCCATCGACCGGAGGATCGCGATGTCCTTGGTTTTCTCGAGCACGATCATCGCCAGCGTATTGAACATCGCGAGGCTGGCGATGAGCGTGAAGACGGAGACGGTGATCATCGTCGAAATTCGCAGGGCTCGGAAGACCGCCAGCCAAGTCTTTTCCCGCTCCTGCCAGGGTTTCACACCGTGCCGCAACACCTGCTCCATGCGCGCGGCATCCTGTGGGGCACGGCTCGGATCGTGCAGGCTAATCTGCAGGAAGCTGGCACCCGAGGCTCGCTTGAGCAATGAACGCGCCTCTGGTTGGTGCAGGTAGACATTGCTCTTATCCACCTCCCGGTAGCCCGTTTCGTAAATGGCCGAGACCCGCACGCGCCGCGATGATCCACGGGCGATGATGGAAAATGAATCGCCCACCGCCAGTTGCAGCCGGTCAGCCAGCACCCGGCCCACCAGCGCTCCAGATGGCGAATTCCGAAAATCTTCGATTTGCCCGTTCGTAATCTGCTCGGCGAGCAGGGAGACGCGCACATGATCCTCCAGTCTGATGCCGAAGACCTGCCCATCCTCGGTCTTGAACGCACTCGTGATTTGCACGTTGCCCCGCACCACGGCGGAAACTCCCCGGACGTTGGGAAACTGCCGGACCGCGTCGATGAGTGGCTGCGGCTCCTCGATGCCCTCGATATATTTCACGCCGTCACGCCGGGTAAAATAGGAGTCCCCCCCGCCGGCCGCGGCCATGCTCCGCATCGTGTCCTGAATCTTGTCCTCGATCCGGATCGCCCCGTGAATGCCCAGAATCGTTTTGGTGAAAAAATCCTCGAATCCGCTCGTGGTCGCCTGCGTGACGATAAAGAGACCCACGCCCAGAATCGTGCACGACAGGCTCATGAACATGGCCCGCTTCTTCGCGGTGAGAAACCGGAAACCGATGCGAAAATTGGGCGACATCACAAAAAAAAACTGCGCGAGTGCGGCCGTGGGCGCGTCAGTTTACCACCTCGATCCGCACCTGCTGGCCGGCGCGAAACTCCTCCAGATTGTCGACAATCACCTGATCCCCCACCTCAAGGCCCTGGCGCACCTCCACGACGTTCAACGCGACAAAACCGATTTCAAGCACGCGCAGCTCGACGCGGCCTTGCTTGACGATGAAAACCTTGTTGGCGTCAAACACCGCCCGCCGCAGGATCATCATCTGGTCGCGCCGCTGGTCGACCGTAATGGTCACTTCCCCCGTGCTCAGCGGCTTCAGCAGCTCCGGCTCCGCCTTCACCTCGAGGTAGACCGTGAAGCGTTGCGAGTCGTCGGCCGTGGGCAGAAGTTCCGAGACCGTGGCGTCGAAATTCTGGCTGCCAAACGTCAGCAGGCGAATCCGGGCCGACTGACCGAGCTTCACCCGGCCAAAGCTTTCCTCGGCAATCTTCGCCACGACGACGCGCTGGCGGGAAAAAACCTCCGTGACGGCCTGGCCGGCATTGATCAGCGCACCTTCCCAGGTCAGCGCGCCATCGTTGTGAATCGTGCCGTCGAACGGCGCCACCACCCGCATCTTCTCGCGCAGCAGCGCGAGCCCTTCCATCGCCACCCGATAGTCGACGTCGCCTTTCTGGTCGTCAAATTCGGTCAGTTTGAGCCGGGTCTCGATCGCCTCGAGCCCGCGCTGCAGGACCTTCACCTCATCCTCCGAGGCATTGCCGAGCTGAAACAGCCGTTTTGCCGTGTCGAGTCGCTCCTGCGCGACCTTCTTCTCCGGATTGTTGTCGAGGAGGATTTTCGCCCGCGCCTTGTCCGACTCAAATCTGCGCTTGGTCTCCGCAATCTGTCGGTCGATCTCAGTGGTATCCAGCTGCACGAGCGCATCGCCCTTCTTGAAATGACTGCCGGGTTTGATGTTCGTCTCCACCACCTTGCCCGCCGCTTCGCTTTTCAGCTGCTTGAAACCGCCGTCCGCCTGCACCACGATGCTGCCCGTCACCGCGTCGACCGCGACGTCGCGGTTGACCGCCTTCACGCGGGCCGTGCCGCGCAGATTGTGCCAGACCACATAGCCGGCGCCCGCCAGGAGTGCGAGCACGAGACCAAGCTTCAACAGGACGCTGCCGTTATTTTTTTTCGCGAACATGGCGGACGGATGGATTTTTCTGGGCGGGATCGGCGCCGGCCAGCGCCACAAATTCGCTCCACCGGCCCAGCAGGATCGCCCGCGATTCCTGGTTCTTGGCCTCGGCCTGCAAGATGGTGGCGCGCGCGCGGTCGAAGTCGCTTTTCGGAACATTGCCGAATTCGACCTCCTTGGCGAGGACGTTGCTGCCCTCGACCGCGAGGGCGTGCCGGATTTCGGCCAGCGCAACCTGCTCCGCGTCGAGCTTCAGGGACCGCTCCAGGATCTGGATGTTTTGAAGCATCCCCTCCATTCCGACCACCAGCTGCCGCTCCTGGAATCGTTTCGCGGCGAGGGCCTCGCGCAGGACGCCGCGCGTCGCAAAACCGTCGAAGATCGACCACTGCGCATAGAGACTCACCGTGCGGCGCTGAATGCCCTGCTGGTTCACGGTGTTGCCATTCACGTTGGTCGAGTTCTCAAGGCTGTAGCCGGCGCTGGCAAAAAACTTGGGGTAGAGCCGCACCTTCTCGATCGCATGGCGCAGCATCGCATCGCGCACCCGCAATTCGTAGATTTCGTATTCGAGGGTGCTCTTGGCCCCGTCGCGCAACGCCGCGGCGGTGAGCGCCGCCGCGAGATCGGGGGAAAACGCCGGCCGCGGAATCTCGTCGGGCACCGCCGCGTCGGTCAGTTCGGTGAGCCCCGCCAGCCGGGCGAAACGCCGGCGGTTGGCGTCAAACTCCGCCCTCGCGCGGTCGACCTCCAGCTGCACCTCACGGACCCTCAGCTTGTCGCCTTCCAACGCGGCCGACGACACCGTGCCGCGTTCGTGTTTCTCGGCCGTCACCGCGAGCTCGCTGCGCAGGAGTTTCAGCGATTCGGCCGCCGCCCGCAACCGGGCTTTTTCGACGACCAGCGCGAGATACGATCTCCGCAGCACGACGCCGAGTTCGCGCGACGCGACATCGTAGCTCTTCCGCGCAATCCAGAGGTTGATGCGCGCCGAATCACTCTGGTTTTGCAACGCCCGCCAGTGGAACAACGACTGCGTGACGCCGATGTTGTAGAACAATCCGCTGTCGCGGGTCTGCGTGCTCGTGTTGCTCGAGACCGCGGTTTGGTTGTGCGCAAAATTCAGGTTGCCACCAACGCTGGGAAAACGGGCCGCATTCGCTCCGTCAATTCTCGCCTCGGCCAGCGTGCGCTCAAAATCGGCCGCGATCATCTGCGGGGAGCGTTGCCCGGCCGACTCGAGAATCGTCTTCAGTCCCGGCAGATAGTCCTCGGGCATCGAACCGGCCAGCTCGCCCGATTGCGCCCAGGCGCGGGAAAGCGCCAGGCTGAGCAGGAGACCGCCCACCGCGCGTGCGGCGGCGCGTTGGATTGTGAGGCCGTTCAACACCATGGATCGACGCAACAGTCGAACGGTCAAAGCGCGAGATTTCGAGTGCGATTGCAATCCATAAGTCTTGAGCCTTCCGGTGGGTACAGGCCAACCTGCCCTTGGTTCCCGCATCTTACAAGTGCCACCTCCCATGCCGTCCGCAATCTCCAGCCTCGCCCGCGAACACCTTGATCGGGTCCGAGCGTTCTACGACGCCGCGCCGACGGTGCCGCTGCCGGGGGCACGGGCGTATCGCGCCCTGCTCGCCCATTACTACAATCTGCTGATCCCCGCCGGGGCCAGCGTCCTCGAAATCGGCTGTGGCTCCGGGGAACTGCTCAGCCGGATCCGCGCCGCCCGCAAAGTGGGCATCGATCTTTCCGCCACGCAAATCGCCGCCGCCCGGGTGCGCCTGCCCGAAGCGGAGTTTTTCGCGCAGGCCGGCGAGCTCTGCGAGACCAGCGAACGGGCGGAGACCTTCGACGTCATCATCATTTCTGACACCTTGAATCTGGCGGCCGACGTCCAGCGGTTGTTCGAGCGGCTCCACGTCGTGTCGAACGCGGACACCCGGCTGTTGGTCAACTTCCAAAACACGCTCTGGCGCCCCTTTCTCTCGCTCGCGCGTGGGCTTGGGCTGAAGGCCAAACAGCCACAGAACAGCTGGCTCGCCTCGTCCGACGTGCTCAACCTGCTCCGGCTCGCCGGCTGGAGCCCGGTCGCCCGGCACGGCCGGATCCTGGTGCCGTTTCATGCGCTGGGCCTCGGAAGTTTCGTGAACCGCTGGCTCGGCCCGCTCCTGCAGTGGTTCTGCCTCACGGTTTTTTTGGTGGCACGACGCGACGCGGGCGGCACGCAGCGGCCGCTGACCGTCTCGGTCGTGATCCCCGCCCGCAACGAGGCCGGCAACATCCTGGCGGCCGTGGCGCGCACCCCCGAAATGGGCGCCGGAACCGAGCTCATTTTTGTCGAGGGTCACTCGCGCGACCACACCTGGGCGGAGATGCAGCGGGTTGTCGCGGCCAATCCGCAGCGGCGAATCAAAATTCTCCGGCAAACCGGCCAGGGCAAGGGCGATGCGGTGCGGGCCGGCTTTGCCGTCGCCACCGGCGAGGTGCTCATGATTCTCGATGCGGATTTGACGATGCCGCCCGAGGAGCTGCCGAAATTCTACGAGGTGATCGCCAGCGGTCGGGCCGACTTCGCCAACGGCGTGCGGCTCGTCTATCCGATGGACGAGAAAGCCATGCAGTTCCTGAACCTCTGCGCCAACAAGGCGTTTGGCCTGATCTTCACCTGGCTGCTCGGTCAGCCGGTGAAGGACACGCTGTGCGGGACCAAGGTGCTCACCCGGTCCCACTACGAACGCATCGCCGCGCACCGCTCCTATTTCGGCGACTTCGATCCGTTTGGCGATTTCGATCTGTTGTTCGGCGCCGCCAAACAGAACCTGAAGATCGCCGACGTCCCCATTCGGTATCGGGAACGCACCTACGGCACGACCAACATCCAGCGGTGGCGGCACGGCTGGCTCCTGCTCCGCATGGTGCTCTTTGCCGCCCGAAAACTGAAATTCATCTAACCACGTGAAGGTCCCCATCCTCGATCTGAAGCCGGCCTACGACGAACTCCGCTCCGAGCTCGATGCCGCCTACCACCGCGTGCTGGAATCGGGCTGGGTGCTGCTCGGGCGGGAATTGGAGGCGTTTGAGGCGGAGTACGCCGCCAGTGTCGGCGTAAAACACTGCGTGGGCGTCGCCAACGGGCTCGAAGCGATGCAACTCGTGCTGCTGGCGCTGGGAATCGGACCGGGCGACGAGGTCATCGTGCCGTCGCATGGCTACATCGCCACCTGGCTCGCGGTCACGCACGTCGGCGCGAAACCGGTTCCCTGCGAACCCGACCCCCACACGTACAATCTGGATCCCGCCCGAATTACGGCGCTCGTTACCCCGCGTACGCGGGCGATCCTGCCGATCCATCTTTATGGGCAGACGGCCGACGTGGATGCGATCAACGCGATCGCGGCCCGGGCCGGACTCTTCGTGCTGGAGGATGCGGCCCAGTCCCACGGTGCCCTGTGCCGCGGGCGGCAGGCGGGGGCGATCGGCGGCGCCGCGGGCGTGAGTTTTTATCCCAGCAAGAATCTCGGCGCGCTGGCCGACGCCGGCGCCGTCACGACCGATGATTCCGCGCTGGCGGACAAGCTCCGGCACCTCCGCAACTACGGATCGAAGGTGCGGTATCACCACGATTACCTCGGGCTGAATTCCCGCCTGGGCGAATTGCAGGCGGCGTTCCTCCGGGCCAAGCTGCCGCGGCTCGCGGAGTGGAACGTGCGACGCGGTGTGCTGGCCTGCCAGTATTTTGCGGCGCTGTCAGGCGTCGGCGACCTCACCCTGCCCCACGTGCCCGACTGGGCGAAGCCGGTCTGGCATCTCCTGGTCGTGCGCACCGCGCAGCGCGACGCACTCCAGTCGCATCTCGCGGCCCACGGGGTGGGCACCCAGATCCATTATCCCATTCCGCCCCATCTCTCGAGGGCCTACACACGGGAAGGTTGGCAGCGCGGCGACTTTCCACTCGCGGAGAAATTCGCCCACGAGGTCCTGAGCCTGCCCATCGGTCCGCATACGACCGCCGAACAGGTCGACTACGTCTGCACGCACGTGCGGCGTTTTTATGGGCGGTGATGCGATGAGCGCCCCAGCCATCGAGTGCCTGATCTTCCCTGCGGCGACGCTGTTGCCGGAAAGCTGGCGGCAGGTGTCCGGGACGGGGCCGATTCGCACCTTCAACCCCGCGCTGCTCCGCGATGGCACCGGATGGATTCTGGCGTATCGGGTGGTTCTGACCGACGGACGGCGGCGCCTCGCGCTGTGCCGACTGGATCCCAAGCTGCGCGTCGTCGAGGGATCTCCGTTTCCCCTTTCCGACTTGGTGCGATTCTCCAACGAGACCCCGTATCCGGAAATCGCAAGGCAATGGCTGGCCGATCCCAGGCTCTACCGATGGGACGGGCGAATCTTCGTTTATTGGAATTCCGGCTGGCACGAACCGCGCAATTTCCAGTTTCTCCAGGAACTCGACCCGGTGACCCTGGCGCCAATCGGTCACCCGCGCGAGTTGATCCTCCCCGGCGTGCGCCGGCCGCTCGAAAAGAACTGGACCTTCTTCGCCGCGCACAACGGCGGACTTCACGCCATCTACTCGATCGAGCCGCATCGGGTGCTCCGTTTTTCGACGGCGGGCGGAGGCGACATCCGGTTCGACGAAGTGGCGTGCACCGAGTGGGCGATTCCAGGATATCCGCCGAGCCATGGCGGCCTGCGGGGAGGCGCACCGCCGGTCTGGCACGACGGATGTTTTTGGTCGTTTTGCCATTCCGTGCATGATGGGGCCAACGGCTACAGCTACGCCGCCAGTGTCTATTGTTTCGCCGCCGGCCCGCGGTTCGCCCCACTGGCGGGCCCGGTGAAATCACTCCCACTTGGGCGGCCTTACAGCGCGACGCGGACGCATGCCAGACTCAACCCCGCGGTCGGCGAGGTAATTTACCCTTGTGGCGCAGCCCGCGACGGCACTCGCTGGTTGATCAGTCATGGCATCAACGATGAACAATGCGCCATATCATTGGTGGACGACACTGAGGTGCGCGCCTGCCTCCGGCCCTGGTCTGGTGGCGTGTCCGGAGAACGAAACTGAAATGCCACTAGCGGAGCCAGCGGTAACCAGAGTGCAGCGCCTTCCCGTCGCAAGCACAGCCGGTCCATGACCAAACCTCTCTTTGACGCCCTGCTGGTCGACCCGGTCCGAATGGTCCTCGGGTTGTGGTCGCGGCGTGAACTCATCTGGCAGTTTACCCGGCGCAATATCGAACTGCGGCACCGCGGCAGCCGATTGGGCGCGTTCTGGGCTCTGCTCAATCCGCTCTCGATGCTGGCGCTGTATTTCGTGGTATTTGGCGTAATCTACGGCACGACTTTTGGTGTCCTGCCAAACGAGACGCCCTTCGATTTCTCCCTCGCTCTCTTCATGGGCCTGATCCTCTTTCACGTGTTTTCCGAAACGCTCGCCTGGGCGCCGGGAGTCATCGTGGCCAATCCGAATTTTGTGAAGAAGGTAGTTTTCCCGCTGGAGGTGCTGCCGGTGGCGCACATGGGCGCCACCGCCTTCCATCTGCTGGTAAGTCTGGGACTCGTCCTGCTGGGCAGCACGTTCAGTACCGCCGGCCTGGCGGTGAGTGTCCTCTGGCTGCCGGTGCTGATACTGCCGTTGCTACTGCTTTCGCTGGGAGTGGCCTGGGCGCTCGCGGCCTTGGGTGTTTTCGTCCGCGACATCGGGCAGGTCACGGCGTTTGTTTCGACCGCCCTGCTCTTCGCCTCAGCGGTGATGTATCCACCGTCCAAAATTCAGGCGGCGTTGGTGGGGCAACCCCCGAAAATTCAGGCGGCGCTGGACCTGCTGCTCCACAATCCCCTGCTGCAATTGATCGACGTGGCGCGCAAAGTCGTGCTCTGGCAGCAGCCGATGCCGTACGATACTCTCGCTCAGCTCTACATCGTCAGTTTCGTGGTCTTCGGCGTCGGTGCCGTACTTTTTGCCCTGCTGCGAAAGTCCTTTGCCGAAGTGATCTAGTTACTCACGTCTCCCGCGGCTGCGCGACGGTGATCTCGTAGGGCAGACGGACCAAACCGTGGACCACTTCCTGATCGGGTGGATTTGAAAGCTCCAAAACGGCGACGTTAAGCACCCGATCCCACGTATTGTCGGCGTCAGACCCGGCTCCACATCCGACATCAAGCGTGTACTGCCCGGCCTGCAGTTCCAGTCGGAATCGCAGGGTCACAATGCTCATTCCGCCCTCCGGCAACTCGGCGATCAATTGTTGCGCGACCCGCAATCCCGTGGCGAAGATCACCTGACCATGGCGATTGCGAAGTTCGCAACCACCACTGACCGCCTGCACTACCCGCCGCGCCTGCAACAAGATTGTAACGACGGCCCAGTCACCGGTGCGAAACGTCGCTCCGGCCCCGCCATCCGCATGCAGCAGCCAGGCGCGGGCCACGCGGACTCCCCCGTCGCCCAATCGCTCTTTGTCGTTAAGCGATAACTCGGGTGCACCGGGAAGCGATTGCAGCGGAAGCGCCGCGAGGTCGGAAGACGGCGCCGGAACATTACCCGAAATGGCCGCCATCGCCGCGACATATTCACGCACACAGGCTCCCGCGTCCCCCAGGTATCGAATTCGCCCCTGATCGAGCCAGATGGCCCGCTGGCATATGCTCAGGACGAAAGAGAGGTCATGCGTCACCACCAAGAGCGTCACCCCGCCTTCGACCAGTTCCCGCAAACGACGGCTGCACTTTTGCTGAAACAGGATATCGCCCACACTCAGCGCTTCGTCGATGATGAGAACGTCCGGTTCGACCGAAATCGCGACGGCGAACGCCACCCGCATCATCATTCCAGTGGAATAGGTCCTGACCGGATGCTCGATGAAATCGCCGATATCCGCGAAACGCGCGATCTCGGAAAACTTCGCCGCCATTTCCCTCCGGCCGATTCCAAGAATCGAGCCCGCCAGGTAGATGTTCTCGCGACCAGTAAATTCCGGATTGAACCCCGAGCCGAGTTCCAGGAGTGCCGTCACCCGGCCGGCAACGGCGCACTTTCCCCTGCTCGGTCGCAGCGTGCCAGCAAGAATTTGGAGCAACGTGCTCTTGCCCGCACCGTTTCGTCCGATCACGCCAAAGGCCTCTCTCTTGTTGACAGTGAACGAGACGTCCGCCAGCGCCTTCACCCGGTCATCATCGCAGCGAGCGGGATCATCGCCGTTCCTGAGTCCTCGGAGGATCCAGTCAGCCAGCGAACTGGAGCGGGAGTAATCCTTGCCAAGATCATCAACCGCAATCGCGGTGGCATTGACCGAAGGAACGGAAACGGGATGTGTGGCACGACTAGGCAATTCCATTCTCTCCGATACAGGGCCAACCGGCGCGAATCCCAACAAAAAAAAAGGGCGACCGGTTTCCCGGTCGCCCTTTGCGGCGTAATATCAGTCAACAAACATTATGGCAGCGGGGGCAGGTAGGTGCCGGTGCCGAAGTTCTGCGGGGTCTTGTTACCAAGATCTCCGGAGACACTCAGCTTGCTTAGGTCCTTCGTGCCGGCGGCGCTCACCGTCACCGTATCGGTAACCTGAATCAACTTCGGCAACGTGATGCTGCCTGAGGCGTTGAACAGGGCCGTCGAGTTGACGTTGATCGTGCCACCACGGTTTACGATGTCGATGTTGCCACCAGCAGTCGTGAACGTGGCCGCACCAGTGGCGGATGAACCGGTGACCAAGGACAGGTGCCCGGCTTCGGTGATGCTGACAATCTTGCCCGCGAACTTCACCGTGCCGAAGTTGTTCGAGGAGTTTGTCATCAAGATGTCACCACTTCCGGACTGGAAGAAGGCGTCACCCGTAACATTGACCGGGCCAGCATTGAAGATCGAGCCGGTCGCGGAGGTAACGGTGAGGTTGCCCGTCGCCATCGCAGTCTGGCCCGAACCACCGAGATACAACGCGGTGCCACCGAGCGGTGACAGCGTGACGTTGTTCGCGCTGAAGACGAGACCACCCGTGGACGGGAAGTCGGTTGTCGGGTCGTCAAGCGTGATGTTGCCAGAGGCCGCGCTCAGCGTGACGATGCCCGTGCCCGGGAGGGCCACGGTGCCAGCCGGACGGACGCCGCCCAAGCCAGTATCGACGATGTCACCCGAGATGCTCGTCGCCATGAAGGTACCGGTGGCCGAACCAGCCATCGTGACACGGCCGAGGTTCAACGTACTGCCTTCAGTAATGGCGATGGTGGCTGCCACGGCTGTCGTAGTCAGGAACACGCGACCGAAGTTGTTCGCATTGTTCGTGAGCGCGATGTTGTTCGTCGCCGAGAACGTCGAGGTGCCGAACACCTTGGCAGCGTTGTTCTGGGAGATGTTGTTGCCCGAGGCGACAGTCAACGAGTTGGCGTCGATGTTGCCGAGGGTGACGTTGCCCGTGCCCGTGAGCTTGACCGCGCCAGTGGGAGCGGACGCGTTGACGATGTTCAGAGCACCGGTCGTGGTACCACCGCCGGCAACGTGGTCAACGTTACCAAGGAGGATGCTACCATTTGCGGAGGTCAGGGTCATCGTTCCGCCACTGCCCTGCGAGATCGTAACATTGGCGCTTGGATCCTCGATGATCCCGCCGAAGGTGCTCGTGAGCGAGGTGTTGCCGTTGCCCGTGGAGAGATCGCCCAGCTTGATCGTGCCGGATTCCACAAAGGTGATGGCTCCACCACCGGATGTCAGACCAACTCGGCCGAAGTTGTTGCCGGCATTGCCAACCGTGATCGAGTTGTTGCTCGTCGTGAAGTAAGCTGCCGCAAAACTATGGATTGTGCTGTTCGCGGTCTGCGTGATGCGACCGGAGTTACCCGCGCCGCCGTTGCCGGCGGTGACGTTCAACGAGCCCACATTCAACTGGCCGAGGGTAACTGCCCACGGATTGGCCTCGGTGAAGGGCTGCATGGTGGCATCCATCGTCGAGCCGGTACCATTGCTGCCAGACCAAACAGCGACGTTTCCGCCGGCCGTACCCGCGACCCAGACGTTATTCACGTCGTAGAGCAGCGCACCGCCAGTGGTGCTGTTAAGCACGACGTTGGCGAAGTCGTTATTGCGGAACAATAGTGCGTTTCCAGGGCTGGAAATCGTCGTGTCACCACCGACCTTGAGGGTACCGGCGGATTGCAGAATGCTTGTGTTAGTCGCACCCGCGATATCAACACGCAGAGGCTTTGTGCTAACGTACGGGTCAGCACCGCCATTGGTGGCATTGTTGGTCACCGTGAAGGTCGCAATCTGGCCCGTGGGCCCGAGATTCGCGGTAACCGTCGCAACCGTGAACGGATCACCGCCACCCGTGAGAGTAGCGATCGGGGCGGCGGCGTAGCCGGCACCGGCGTTCGTGAGAGTGAAGCCGGTGACGATGCCACCAGCGATCGTGGCCGTGGCTGTCGCCTGGGTACCGCCTAAAGCAGGAGCGCTCAGTGAGACAGTCGGAGGAATCGTGTAGCCGGTGCCGCTGGCGACGTATGCACCAAGGCCTACAATACCGTTTGTTACAGTCAGGGTCGGACCAGTCGCCAACGTCGTGGGCTCTGCACCGCCGACGACGGTAACCGTCGGGGCGGTCGCGAACGACAGCATCTGGAGATTCGACGCAGCGACAGCCGTAACATTGCCGGTGGCGTTGGCCCGGGTGGCAGTGCCAGCGTAATCAGCGCTAAACGTGGACGCATTGGTCAAATTGCCTGTTGCGTTGAGGGTCAGACTGCCCGTGATGCTGGCGTTGCCAAGCACGTTGATGTAGCTGCCCGAGTTTACGATAACGTTACCCGTGGTGACAACGTTTCCGAGCGAGACCGCGAACAGGTTGTTCGTCCCGATCGTGGTGTTGCCCGTCGAGCCGGTCGTCGAACGGAGTTCAACGGCGCTGTTGATCGCCGTGAACGAGTTGTCCACGCCGCCAGTAACGGTGATCACTCCAATCGAGTTGGTGGCTACGTCGAGCACCACATTGTTTGCTCCAGTGACCCAGAAGTTCGCAGTGCCAACAGCAAGGGCGCCGGAGTCGGAGATGCTACCCGTGGTGCTGTTCGCGGTGAGAGAACTCGCCGTGATCGCTCCAAGGTTGATGCCAGTGCTTTCCGCAATTATCACAGAGCCACCACCGAGACCGGTGTTGGCACTGACGGCACCAAAGCGCACCGAAGGAGTCAAGGCACCGACAACGGAATTGGCGTCCAGCGCAATATTACCACCGGCAATCAAGGGATTGGCCGCGACTGAATCTTGATTGTTGTAACCGGTGCGAGCATTAACAGCACCGAAAACTTCCAAGAGGGAGTCGGCATTCTGAGTAATACCGCCCGAACCGTCAGTCGTGACCGTCAACGTGCCACCAACCTTGGCGGTCGTGGCACTAGAGCCAACTTCGCGACCCAGCGCGATGGTACGGTTGGCACCGTTGCCACCGTTTACCGAACCGGCGCGGAGGGTGAGGTTTCCCGTCACGTTGGCAGTGCCCAAGGTGATGTTGTTTGTTGACCGAATGGTCGCGTTAGGAGCAGTGATGTTGAGCTGCTGGCCGGCCGCAAGGCCGAGTGCCAGTTGCGCACCGGCGATGTTGTCCAGCGCGATGGTTCCGGTGGACGTAAACGAGTTGGCGTCCTGCGCACGACCAGAGGTCGAGATATTGCCGCCTGCAGCCAAACCGACGTCACCGCCGGTGGCATTCACCGTAACGCGGTTCGCCGTGACGGTGCCACCACCAAAGGTGATCGCGCCGGCGTTCGACGTGAAGGATGCGATGGCATTGGTGCCAGTGGTCATCGCGGCGCCGGTTGTGACCGAGCTACCACGCAGGGTTACGCCCTGACCTGAAGTAAGAGCACCGGTGTTTGTGATGGTGCCGGTTGCATTGCCAGTGATGGCACCTGCGGAGTAGTTGTTCGCAACGCTCACCGCGAGGAAGGCCGCTGTCGGAGCGGTCGCGCCGTAGCCGACACCCGAATTGCTGATCGTCACGCTGGTGACGAGGCCAGCGGTGTTGCGCACTGCAGATGCCACGGCCGGTACGGCTGCGGCGTTTGGATGCGTGACAACAATGGAAGGCATCGAGGTGTAACCGGAACCAGCGGTAAACGCGCCAATTGCGGTGACGGTGTCAACCGTGACGGTAGGCGTTACCGTGGCCTGCGTGGCACCGCCGCCGCCGATAACAGTGGAAACTGCCGTTGTCTGGCCGGAGCCAGCATTGGCGATGGTCACACCTGAGAGGTTGGCAAGGACAGTGGCCTTGGCTGCCGTCCCACCCGCAGGCGTCGCGGGGAACGTGATAGTTGGGAAGGATGTATAACCGGCACCACCAGCGTTAGTTAATGCGATGCTTGTCACTCCGCCAGAAGCATTTACGTTGAGCGTCCCCGTGGCCGTCGTGCCCGTCGAAGTCGAAAAAGTTACAGCCGCACCTTGAGTGTAGCCTGAACCGGGGTCAGTGATATTGACCGTTTCAACCTTCAGCAAAGGCGTGAGGGCTGCGATCGGGGAGCTGATCGTCACCGACATATTGCCCGTGTAGATCGGGGAGGTGGTGCCAGCGGTAAGCGTAACCGCAGTAACCGTGCCGGCTACAGCGTCAGTAGTCGTGGTGGCTGCAAGGGCGGTGGCCGTGCCCGTGGCGGCATTGTTCGTCTTAATAACTCCTAGCGTAGTGTTGCCCGCCGTCGTGAAGCTCGCGGCGCCACCTGCGGTCTGCGCGGTGATGGTACCCGTAACGGAGCTGCCGTTGGCGATGGTCACGCCTGAACCGGCGGAGCCAGTGGAAACGAAGTTGGCATTGCCGGTGACGGCAACAGCGCCGTCGGTGCTGATGGACGTCGTGCCAGTCTGGCCGTCAGCGGTAACAGAAAGATCGCCGCCGATGCTGGAGGCACCAAGGGTCACGATGTTCGCGTCACGCAGGGTGACGGTTCCGGCGGCGCCCGACGTGGTGGCGACGACGCGTTCGAAATCATTGGTTGCCAAATTAAGCGTCGTAACGGCAGTTCCGGAATTGAACGTCGCGGTCTGAGTGCCCGTGGTCGCCACGCCAACCGTCACGGTGCTGGCGGCCGCTTGGCCGATGACACCGTTGTTGCTGGTCGCGGTAAAATTGCCGTTCACCGTGGTCGTGCCGGAAAGAGTAATCGGGCTAGCCGCTGTCACGGTCTTGAGAACCAAATCTCCGCCCACGCTGAGTGAGCCGGGGGTGGTGATCGCGCCAGCGGTGGCCGAAAGATTGCCTCCCGCTGTCACGGATGTAGCCCCAACTGCGCCGGAGCCGATGGTGATATCACCTTGCGAAGCGCCCTGGTAGAGCAGGTCGCCGAGGGTGATGAAAGTGCCGTCGGATTGCTCAGCAATCGTGCTGAGAACGAGGCCCTGGGTGTTCACCTGCGCACCGCCGCCGAGGACGATGCCGCCGTTGCCGAGAATGAAGACCTTGGCGTTGGAGCCGAGCAGCTGGCCGTTGATGATGGCGGCCGCGCCGTTGACACTCACCGCAGGATTTGCGCCCACTGCGGCAACTGTGGCCGTGGTGTTCGTGCCCTTGCTGACCTTGTTAAGGATCGAGCCGGTGCTGGCGAAATTCCATGTGTCACCCGTGTCGACGATGAAATTCGTGATCGTCGTGCCGTCGACAACAAGGCGGTTCGGCGCAGCCGCCGTACCGGCCGTGGTGCCCCACGTCAGGATCGATTTATCTGTGAAATTGATATTAACGGTCGTCGCTGAGCTGGACTGCAGCGAGACAGTTCCATTCGTAACCGTGTACGAACTTGCCGTGGGTAGAACGGCCCACAGGGGGCTCGGGAGGACCGCCATGGGTCCGACGGCCAGCATCGCAATGAACAATTTGCGAAACGAGAGCCGAGTTTTTGATGCGATTTTCATGTTTTTGGATAAGCAGTTGATGACTAGATTACGCCTAACAACCCGTAGGTGAACGTTCGGTAACTACCACTGGCAAGAGGATTCTTGGGAAATTTCTGGGGAAAATTTCCCACACCCCGAATCCAGAATCAAAGCCAGTTAGAATCCAGCCGGTGGCTGTCCGCACCATTAATTGATGCGGACCGCGCCTTGGTGCGCGGGACTCGCCGCGCGGTCGGGCTTGATTGCTTCTCTCAAACTGCTCAAGCCGGTCAGGTGTTGTCGGCATTCAGAAAGTTGCGTTTGCGCAAAATTTTTCTCCAGGCACTCCTCGCATGCACCGTGGGAGGACTCATCGCCTGGTTGTTGGACGCTTCTTGGTTGCGCTGGGTCGACCCGGTGATCGATTTCGGCCGGGAAGTCTATCTGCCTTGGCGAGTCTTACAAGGGGAGCATCTGGGCCGGGATTTTGTCCATCCCTATGGTCCCCTGTCAGTTTATTTGAATGCCGGACTTTTCGCTGCGTTCGGCGTTTCCATCCGCACTCTTGTCATCGCCAACTTGGTCGTTTTCGGCGGGATCGCGCTTTGTCTCCATACGGTGCTTCGTCGTTCTTTTGGCTTTCTCCCCGCAGCGGTGGCAACCGTGGTCGGTGTGTCTGTCTTTGGTTTTGCACACTATTGGGGCATCAATAATTATACGTATGCCGCCCCTTACTCGCACGAAGCCACCCACGGAATGCTCGTGCTGCTGCTGCTGCTGGTATGGCTGGGGCGACCGGGAGGCTGGCTGCCAACCCGGCGAAACGGTATTATTGTTGGTCTTTTGACCGGTCTTTGCTGCCTGACCAAGACCGAGTACGTTTTCGTCAGCCTCTCTCTGGGATTGATTGCCATGGCGAGAATCGTCGCCGACGTCGGACTTCGGCCCGGTTGGAGAACGTGGACGGGTGGCCTGCTCCTTGGGTCCGGTGTGATATTAGCGGGAACCGTCGGCTGGCTCGCGACGGTCCTATCACTTCCCACCGCTGCCAGCCTGGCTTTGAATGCCATGCTGGCTCCGATGTTGTACACGGGGTATTCGCGCAGCGCTCATGTACTGCATTTCCTCGGAGCGGATAATCTCTGGAACAATCTCCTCACGATCTTGCGGTGGGGTGGTGGCACCGTGGGTTGCCTCGCGATCCTGACGCTGGTGGGTCGCCGGGTTTCGTCGCTGCCGGGTCCTTGGCCCGGCAGGCTATTTGGCACGGGCGTCTTGATTGGCGCTCTCGCCGCCATCCCGAGAATCCCGTGGATCTTTTGCGGGACGGTCTTTCCGGCACTGCTTGCGGCTGGCGTTGCGACCCTTGCGATTAGAGCGCGACGCAGACCAAGCGACCGCCGGGCCCTGATCGCCCGGGACTGGAATCAGCTGATCCTACTCGTTGCCGCCATCGGAATGCTTGGCCGGATGGCCTTCGACCCCACCATAAGCCACTATGGTTTCTTCCAGGCGATCCTCGCCGGCACCTGGTTGTGCGGCTATCTGGTCGGTGAATGGCCCCAGTTCTCCGGGTCGACCCGGCTGGTCCGGGGAGGGTTAATTCTCGCGATGGTAACGCTCCTTGGCGGCGGCGCGATCACCTTGGTGAGGACCTCCCTGCAATTTTATCGGGCGAAAGAGACCCCGATTGGCGAGGGCGCAGACCTGATCAAAGGATTCGTGCCCCAAGCCTACGCCCTACCCGAACTCTGGGAGCAAGCCCGGCGCTTTATCCTGGCTAACACCAAACCGGACTCGTCGCTCCTTGTAATTCCTGAAGGAATCTCCCTCAACTACTGGACGCGTCGACGCCATCCGCTCCGAATCGTCGATCTCCTGCCGGCGACGATGCGCCTGAACCCCGGCGACATCATGACAGAACTGACCGCCGCCCCGCCGGACTTGGTCGTCATGGTTTCCCGACCCAACATGGAAGAACTCGGCTACCAGGCGTACGGACAGGACGCGTCATCCGGAAAGGCAATTGTGGACTGGGTCACAGGACACTACACCATAGTCGCCCAGGCCGGTTCCTCCCCTTTCACGCCCGGCGGTGTCGGTCTCCGGATATATCGCCGCGGCCCGCCAGGAATAGGAAGCATGTCACGCGGCGCGCCAACCTCGGTCATGCCTGCTTCTTTCCGATGAAACCTATATTCCCCATCCTCGGCTTTCACAAGTCGGCGACTTTTCGGGTCGGCCTCGCCGCCTGGGTAGCGCTGGTGCTTCCGCCCATTCTATTTGGACCCTGGTTGCCGTTTCTTGATCTCGTGGCGTTTGTCGGCCTCGACAACCTGCCGCCCGCCCATGCTTTCGGTCCGCTGCATTACGCGGTGTTTCAGTTCACCTATATTGTGCATTACGCGCTCTCGCGTGCGATGCTCGCACTCTGGATTCCGGCCCCTGCGCAAATCGTGCTATTCTATCTGCTGCAGGGAGGAGTCTGCTTTTTTGTGATCTGGCGAATGTTGCCCCGGCTCGTGCCCGAAGTCGCACTTGGCGGCGTCGCCCTGGCGGTTGGGGCGTTGGCGTTCTGGGACGGTTTCTTCATCTGGGGCGGCCCCCTGCCTTTCTCGCTCGCGGCCACGGCTGTGGCTGCGGCGATGCTGGGTGCGCTGCGGGAAGCCGACGCTCCGGAAAGATGCGGTGCGCTCGTGGTGCCACTGCTCTCGCTGGTCGCGGTGATGTGCCATCCGTTCGCCCTGCTCTTTTCGCTGCTGCTTGCCACCGGGCGTTGGATCTTTGTGCCGTCGCGCCGCTGGCAGACGGCCGGCTTGGTGGCGGGCTTGATCGTCTTCGGCTGGATCATCCGCCAGGACAGCCCGGAATCCGGCGCGGCCGTGGGACTCACCAGTCTCTTCACCTGGCCGTTTACCCAGGCGCCGCAGCGACTATTTGAACTCTTTATCGTGAGCAACAGTTTCGCGAACCAGCTCTTTGGGAGCTGTCCGCCCGGACTTCAGATCTATTTCGGACTCCTCGGCGGCGTCCACCTGGCCGGCTTCATCGCTGCGCCAATCGTGGCCGTCCTCGCCACGGAACATCGCCCCCTGCGGTTCCTCGCGACTTTAAATTCCGCCGTCGCAGTCCTGTATCTCTGTTCCGCCTCGAACGACACACTCATCCCCGGCTGGCCCTGGCGCATTCTGACCTTTCACAGCGCACTCACCTATCTCGCCGGGGTGGCCTGCCCGCTGTATCTTGTGCGCCGCTTGCGCCCTTCGCTCCTGGGTTGGACGGTGGAGCCGCCACGGGCATTCTGGGCGCTGCCCGCCTTGGCCGCCGTCGCGGTATTTCTGATCCAGATACCCCTCCTCCGGCTGGGCAACAACATCGCCCGCAGCGTCGAACAAACGCGGGCGTCCCTGCTGAAAAGCGGCATCACCAACGCCTTCGTCGTCGTAACCGACGTGGACGCGATTCAGCCCTTTTATCTGCGGTGTGTTCCATTCCTCCTCTTCAGCGACCCCCAGCTCGTGGCGCGCAACCTGCTCCTCTTCACCGAGTGGCATGTGCAAGGACGCCACCCGACGCGGCTCGCCGAATCATGGCTCGACCTCGGCAGAGCGACGTACCAGGCGGCGTTTTTCACGGCGCCGGGCGGAATCGATGTCCGGTTGGTGCGGTTGCCGCCGGGACACGTCCCACTTCCGTCCGGCAACAACCAAAGTGAAAACGGCGGGAAGCCCGACCTTGCCCTGCTGGAATTCAACAAGGCTAACCACCTGCTTCAAATCGGCTGCGTGCGCGACGCGATGCCGCATTACGAGTCCGCCCTGCGGATCTCCCCGGGATTCGCCGAGGCCCACAGCAACCTCGGGGTGGCGTTGCTTTCGGGCAACCGTCTGCCGGAAGCGCTTGAGCGCTTCCGCACCGCCTTGCAACTTAACCCCAACTATGTCGATGCCCGCGCCAATCTGGGAGCCGTGCTGTTGCGCCAGGGCCGCACGGCGGAGGCCCGGGAGCAATTTCAAATCGCGCTGCGGCAGAACCCCGGTCACGCGGGGGCGCAGACCGGCCTGAAACAGGCCGCGGGCCCGTGACGCCGCGGGCGTTGTTTGCCGCGGGCGCGAATCGCGCCACTTTTTCTTTCCCCTCCCCGGGAATCGCCGTCAACCTGCCGCCGTGACAACAAATCGGATACCTGTTGCCGCGGACCACGGTTTCGCCCCCCGCCGGGTCGCCTTGACGATCGGCGCCCTTGCCGGGGCGGTGCTGATCGCGTACGCGAACACCTGGTCGGTTCCTTTCCTCTTCGACGACATCGTCACCATCGTCGACAACCCCACGATTCGTTCGGCGCGGCCATGGTCGTCGGTGTTGAGCCCGGCGGCGCACACCGGCGTGGGCGGCCGGCCCATCGCCCACCTGTCGTTGGTGTGCAACTACGCGATCGGCGGCGAGGCGGTGGCGGGGTACCATGGCGTCAACCTCGCCCTCCATTTGCTTTCGGGCCTGGCGTTGTTTGGTCTGGTGCGCCGGACGTTGCTCCGGCCGGCGCTGGCACCTGGGCTCGGCTCCCACGCCGGGGCGATCGCCACCGCCGTCGCGGCCCTGTGGCTGCTCCACCCGGTGCAGACGCAGTCGGTGACCTACCTCTCCCAGCGAACAGAGATACTCATGGCCCTGTTTTATCTCTGCACACTCTATTGTTTTGCGCGGGGGGCGGAGCCGCCGGGACGCCCGGGGTGGCTCGCAGCCTCGGTGTTGAGTTGCTTTGCCGGCATGGCCTCCAAGGAAGTGATGGTCACCGCCCCGGTGATGGTGCTGCTTTACGATTGGGTCTTTGTCGCGGGCTCGGTCCGGTCCGCGTGGCAGGCCCGCTGGCGGTATTATCCTATCGCCCGCAGTTAAGACTTGGCTGGAGGTGCGCAACTCATTGAGAACGAGTCATGACAAGCCAGACAACGCAGGTGGTGGAGCTTCACCCGGCGGGTGAAGCGGAGGGGCAATTTCGGTTCGCGTGCGCCGG
>SXSC01000004.1 GCA_005792355.1 Opitutaceae bacterium | reverse complement strand
GAAGCCGAGCGCGAGCGAGCTTTCGGAGGCGTAGACAAAAGCGGAGTCATTGAGGCGCAGCCGTCCGAGGGCCGCCTTGAGTTTCTCGTAGTCGTCACTTTCCAGTGGATACAAGCCGCAAAACACGAGCGGCCGCACCTCCTTGTAGCCCGGGAGCATCTCGGTCGCCGGTTTTTGGGCGAGCGTGATGGTGTCGCCGGTCTTGATGTCGGCGGTTGTCTTGATGTTCGAGACGATGTAGCCGACGTCGCCGGCCTTGAGCATCGCGCATTTTTCCATCTTCGGCGTGAAGACCCCGACCTCCTTCACCTCCGATTTGATCCCGTTGCTCATCAGCAGCATCATCTCGTTCGCCTTGATCGTGCCGGAAAACACCCGGATATAGGCGATCACGCCGCGGTAGGAATCGTAGAGGGAATCAAAGACCAGCGCGCGGGTTTGCGGATATTCGGTCCACCGGGGCGGCGGCACCCGCGCCACGACCGCTTCCAGAATATCCTCGATCCCGATGCCGGATTTCCCGCTCGCCAGAATCGCCTCCTCCGCCGGAATCGTCAGGATATCCTCGAGCTGTTTCATGCACATCTCGAGATTGGCGCTGGGCAGGTCGATCTTGTTGATGACCGGGATCACCTTGAGTTTTTGTCCAAACGCCAGGTGCGCATTCGCGACGGTCTGGGCCTCGACGCCCTGGGCCGCATCGATCAGCAACACCGCGCCCTCGCAGGCCGCGAGACTGCGGGAAACCTCGTACGAAAAATCGACGTGGCAGGGCGTGTCCATCAGGTTGAGCTTGTAGCTGTGCCCGTCCTTTGCGCGGTAGGTCATCGTCACCGGGTGCGATTTGATCGTGATGCCGCGCTCCTTCTCGAGGTCCATCGAGTCCAGGTGCTGGTCGGTCATCACGCGCTGCGCGACGGTGTTGGTGTACTCCAACAAACGGTCGGACAGGGTCGTCTTCCCGTGGTCGACATGGGCGATGATGCAAAAATTACGGGTATAGCGTGCGAGCATTCGGTTCAGGCGGCTGCCACGTCGGCGAATTCGGAAAAATTTCGTACCATCCAGCTCTTCTCCGTGCGACGGGCGAGGCCACTCAGCACTCCGCCCGGACCGAGTTCCCAATATTCAGTTGCGCCCGTGGTCGACACGCCGCGCATGCAATCCTCCCACAGCACGGAGGAAACGACCTGCCTGACCAACGCCTCTTTGATCGCCGCCGGTGCGGCAATGGCCTGGCCGGTGGTGTTGGTGAACACGGTGAATCGCGGCGCGGCGAAGGGAATTGGATCCAGAAAAGCGGCAAAGGCGGTTCGCGCCGGCTCCATCAGTCTGGAGTGATAGGCCCCGGCGACGTTGAGCAGCATGATTTTCTTCATCCCGCGATCCTTCCCGGCAGCCACGGCTGCCGTCACCTTGGATTTCTCGCCCGAGACAATGATCTGCCCGGGCGCGTTGAAGTTGGCGGCCTCGATCTCGAAATCACGGCAAAGTTCCTGCACCTTCGCCCGCTCTTCGCCAATAATCGCCGCCATGCCTCCGCTGGTTTTTTCGCAGGCCTGCTGCATCAGTCGCCCCCGTTCGGCCACAATTCGCAGCCCGGTTGCGAACTCGAAAACTCCCGCGGAACAATATGAGGTGATTTCGCCCAAACTGAGACCGAGCCCGAACCGCGGCTCGCCGGTCGGCACTTTGCCCGCCTCGCGCAACGCCGCGAGCAAGGCCATCCCGTGCACAAACAACGCAGGCTGGCACACTTGCGTCTGGGTCAATTCGGTTTCCGGCCCATCGAAGCTTATCTTGCTTAAGTCCCACCCAAGCAGGTTGTTCGCCTCGGCATAGAGCGCTCGGGCGGAGGCCGAGTGCTCGCAAAGCGATCTGCCCATTCCAACTTTTTGGGCTCCCTGTCCTGCAAATAGAAGTGCCAATGCCATGTTCGAAACCGCCGAGACAATCGCCCGCCGAGATTAAATCCAAGCCCTAAAACCGTTTGAGCTGTTTGAAATATTTTTCGTCGGTCGTCGGCCTGACGAAATCGGGGACGTGCTTCTTCGGTGGCGTTACGCCGGTCTGGAACTCTGCAGGAAGCCCGATCTTCGAAGTGGCCGGCGGCGGCGTCATCGCAGGAACTGGTCTTGCCAGGCTGGAAACGGCCGCCGCGGTCACGGGGTTCGCCAGCGCCTGCAAATATGGGTTCTCCCGAGCAGGTGTATTCTCGCCGAACGGCTGCGATTTCGGTTCAAATCCGTCGATTGATTCAAGTCCGGTGGTCGGCTTGAGCGCGAAACTTTCGCCCAGCGCGGCAACCTTTGGGCCATTAGGCCCGGACGCGTCACTGGAAAATGACTGCTCCAGTCCGGGTTTCAAAAGCGCGTAGTCTTGCGGCGAGATCCAATCCCCCAAAAAGCGTGCGAACGGATTGTTCGAGGCGTGCCGCTCCTTCCGCTCATTCGCGGGCCCACCGCCCTTGAGATCCTCCTCCCGACGCTCTGTCCGCTCTTGGGCCTGCTCAAGCGTTCGGGTCTCGCTTTCACGTCCGGGGCCGGATCGGGCCGCTGATTGCTTGGCCATCGCATCAACCAGCCAGTTCGCCGGACGTTTTTCACCCTCCGGGGTCTTGAGTTTCTGACTGGGCAACGCAGCCGAAGCCCCGGTTTGCATCTCCGGGACCGACATCCGAGGCAAACCGCCCTTGGCCTGGGGTCCAAAATCGCGCAGAGACTTGACGGCATCGAACTCCCGTTTCGCCGTCGCGATTGAGTCCTCGGTGCCGGCCTGCCGAACGTCAGTCTGGATTGCCGGTGTGCCCGTCTTGGCTTCCGGATTCTGCGCCCGCCCCGGCGCGCTCGCCGCCAACCAGCTGGCGAGCAAATACGCGATTCGGATTGCGGGTGCCCTGCTCACGTCTTGATGAAGATGCCCTTCAGATTCATTTCCAACTGTTGGGGATTCGGAGAATTTCGGAGACCGTCCTGCTTGCTGATCCGGCCGTCCTTGATTAGGCGATAAATGTCCTTGTTGAAGGAAAACGTCGCCGAGTCGGCGTTACTTTCAAGCAGACCCTGAATTTTCTCATTTTGTCCCTCGAGGATGAGATTTCGCACGGTGGCGTCGGCGGTGAGAATCTCGTTTACCGGCACGCGACCGGTGCCCTCGATCGTGGGAATGAGTTTCTGGCAGATAAACCCGCGCAACGAACCGGAGATGGCCCGGCGCGCCTGTATCACTTCCTCCGCAGGGAAGAACTCGAACAGGCGAGTCAGCGACTGCGCGACGGTGGCCGCATGCATTGTGGAGAACACGAGATGGCCCGTTTCCGCCGCCGAGATGGCGGTCTCGAACGTTTCGCGGTCCCGCATTTCACCCACGAGGATGATGTCGGGATTCTGACGGAGCACCGCCTTGATCGCCAGTTGGAAGTTGGGCACGTCGAGCCCGATTTCCCGTTGTTGGAACAGCGATTTGTCGTCCGGGAAAGTATATTCGATCGTGTCCTCAATCGTCACGATATGCTTGTCGAGATTCTGGTTAATCCAGTTGAGCATCGCTGCCATCGTCGAGCTCTTGCCCGACCCGGTCGCCCCGCAGACGAGCAAGATACCGTCCTTGGCCTGGCAAAGTTTGACCATGGCCGCCTCGGTGGTGCCGAGCCCAAGTTGCTGAAACGTTGGCACGGTGCTCTTGATGTGACGCATGACGATGCTCACCAGCCCGCGCTGGTGAAACGCGTTCACGCGGAAGCGCCCCACCCCCTCGGCCGTGTACGCAAAGTCCACCTGGCCCTCGTCATCCCACCGCGGGCGGAAGACTTTCGGCACATGTTCGACCACAAAGGCCTCTGCCTCCGGACACGTGATCGGGTCCATATCGACGGGTTTCAGCTTCCCGGCCAGACGTACGTAGCCGGGTTTGTTCGACTTGATGATGATGTCGCTTACCCCGCTCTCGACGGCGAGCCGGAGCAAATCGTTCATCATTTCGGTGTGGGCTGTGACGGTCGCGGGGGGTGGCATGGGAAAAAAGCGTTGCGGAGTGCCTACTTCGCCATGCTTTGTTCCGCAAGGCTTCATTGCTGCTTCCATGAAACTTCGTCCGCTTACCGGTACCATCACCGCCCTCGCCACTCCGTTCCGCGACGGCCGGGTTTCCTTTGGCGATCTCCAAAAACTCGTGGCCCATCAAATCAAGGGCGGGATCAACGGACTCGTACCCGTTGGAACCACCGGGGAATCCCCCACCCTCAACTACGAGGAGCACATGGAGGTGATTCGCTTCGTCATTGCCGAGGCCCGGGGGCGCGTGCCGGTCATCGCCGGAACCGGATCCAATTCCACGCACGAAGCCGTCGAGTTCACCCGGCTTTCCCATGCGGCGGGAGCCGATGCGATGCTCGTCGTCGCACCGTATTACAACAAGCCGAGCCAGGAGGGGCTTTTCCGGCATTTTTCCGCGGTGGCCGAAGCGACCGACAAACCCGTGATCCTCTACTCGATCCCCGGTCGCTGCGGTATCGAAATCAGCGTCGAGGTGGTGGTGCGCCTGCGCGCCAAGTACCGTCAGGTGGCGTGGATCAAGGAGGCCGGCGGGAGCGTGGATCGCGTTGATCAACTCAAACAGGCGCTCGGCCGGGATCTCACGGTGCTCAGCGGTGATGACTCACTGACACTGCCGTTCATGGCGGTGGGCGCCGAGGGCGTCATCAGCGTCGTATCCAACCTATTTGTACGCGAGATCGGCCGGATGGTCACTTTGGCCCTGGCCAATGACTTCGTCGCGGCGGCCAGAATCCACCGCCGGCTCTACCCGGCTTTCAAGACGTTTTTTATCGAACCGAATCCCGTGCCAATCAAGACCGCCCTGGCGCGGGCCGGAATCATCTCCTCCGCGGAGGTGCGCTCGCCGCTGTGCGAAATGTCCGCCGCCAACGCCCGCCTGCTGGAACAGGTTTTGGCCAAACTCGACTAGGCCCCCTCCCCATTTGACCATGCCGCTCCGCATTCTGATTAATGGCGCCAAGGGGCGCATGGGCCAAGCCGTGGCCGTCACCGCCGGGGAAATGGGCCTGGGCATTGTCGGCGCGGTCGACGTGGGAGACGATCTCGCCGGAGGTTTGGCTCGGGCGGATGTCGTGGTCGACTTCAGCTCCCATGCGGCGACCCGCACGCTGCTCGAACTGGCGGTGCAGCAGCACACGGCGGTCGTGCTTGGCACCACCGGACACGGTGCCGACGAGAAAAAGCGCCTGCTGGCCTTGGCGGCACAGGTGCCATGCGTGTGGGCGGGCAATTTTTCTGTCGGGGTCAACCTCCTCTTCGCCCTGACTCGCCGGGCTTCGGCGGTGCTGGGCGCCGACTACGACGCGGAGGTCGTGGAAATGCATCACCGATTCAAGCAGGATGCGCCCAGCGGCACGGCGGCGCGGCTGCTGGAGATCATCCTCGAGGAAAGGAAACTGGATTCAACTGCGCTGCGCCACGGCCGGCAGGGAATCACCGGCGAGCGAAAATCCACCGAGGTGGGGGTCCACGCGTTGCGGGGGGGCGATGTGGTTGGCGATCACACGGTGATGTTTGCCGCGCTCGGTGAGCGCATCGAGCTTACGCACAAGGCCAGCGACCGGGCGATCTTTGCGCGCGGGGCATTGCGTGCCGCGCAGTGGGTGGTGGCGCAGCCTCCGGGTGTCTACGACATGCAGGATGTGCTTGGCCTGAAATAGCGATGATCACTTCGATTCAGGGCCTGCTCATCTCCGCGACCCCGTTGCACGCGGTCATCGAACTGAATGGATTTGGCTATGAGGTGAATGTGCCCGTGACGACCGCCGAGCGGCTCCCCGCTTCCGGCGCCAATGTAAAATTGCACACGCTCGTGATTTATCGCGAAGACGCGCAAACGTTATACGGATTTTCCACGGCGGCCGAGCGGGATTTTTTTCGGTTGATGATTGAAAATGTCACTGGCGTGGGACCGAAGCTGGCGCTCACGATCATGAGCCGGTTATCGCTGCCGTCGTTGGAGAGCGCGATCCGCATGGGAGATATTGCGACGCTCGCGAAGTGTCCGGGGATTGGCAAGAAGACGGCCGAGCGCCTGGTGGTGGAGCTGAAGGCAAAGGTGGGTGGTAGTGTCGCGGCGGTCGCCGCTGCGCAGACGGGCGATGCCTCCCACCCTGGCCCGGTCGTTGCGAATGCCCACCTTGACGCGGTCTCGGCGTTGACGGCACTTGGCTACAAGGCTGCGGAGGCGGACCAATCGGTGCGTCGCGCCGCCCTGGCCCTCGGCCCTCAGGCGACGACCGAGGCCCTGATCAAGCGGGCGCTGGGCGCCTAGCGTCGAGCGCTACTTGTTGATGCGGAACGCGGTCATTTCCATGGTCGCATCGGTCGGAGTGCGACCCATGAGTTGACGATGGTCAGGACGCAACGAGGCGGGGGGCGACTCGAAGCGAAGCTGATCGAGTTGCGTGCGCTCCTTGAGCGACACGAGTTGGAAATTACGGATCCACGCCAACTGGTCGTCTGCCTGCTGCATGCTCGCGGAAAATACGGCTTCAGAATCTTTGTTTCCTGACAGCACCAGAGACTCAGCTCCGAGCAACAGCCTGGTTTGATTTGTTTGCCCCTGTCCTTGCGACCCCGCGATCAATCCGCGCGGCTCCACCCGCGCGGTGGCCATCTGATCGGCTCCTTCCGCGAACGCCCGGGCCGGCACCGCTTTCTCGGCGAGAGGTTCGCTGAATGGCACCGGCAACTCTGTCGTCATCCGGGATTTTCCGACGAAGACCGTCACAACCGCGATGCCGGCGGCAGCCGCCAACAGCGATGCTGCAAAATATGGCCCCATCCGCCGCCTGCGCCGCGCGGGGAACGCTTCAAAGGCAACCACCTTTTCCCCTGTGGTTTCCGGCCGAAAGTCGGCGGACAGCATCCGGCACGCCTTATGGAGACGGCAGTAATCATGGTACACCGTCCGGCGACGGGCGTTGGTCTGAACCTCATGTTCCAAGCGCACGGCATCGGCCGGGCTGATCTCCTGGTCGAGGTACAGGTTCAACAGTTCGATAAATTCAGATTCTTTCATTGAAAATCGACTCCCAGTTTCGACCGCAGGCTTTCGCGGGCTCGTGCGATCCGGCTTTTTACTGTTCCCACGGAAATACCCAGTATGGCGGCGATTTCCTCGTACGACATGTTCTTCACGTTCCGCAATACGAGAATTTCCCGGTGTTTGCTGGAGAGCAGTTCCATCCCCCGGGCGATGCGATCGATGAATTCCTGGTTCACCGTGATGTCGTCGGGTGACTGAACTTCCGCCGGAATTACGTCGGCCAGCGTCATGTCATTTTCTGCGCTGACGGGAGCATCAAACGAAACCGACTTGTCGCGTTTGCGGCGCCACCAATACCAGTACCGATTACGGGCAAGATTGGTGGCAATTTGATAAAGCCATGTCGAAAACGCGGATTCCCCGCGAAAATTGACGAGACCGCGATGGGCCCGGATAAAGGCGTCCTGGGTAACTTCCTCTGCGTCCTGCTGGTTGCGGAGGAGCTGGTGGACCATGGAATAGATGCGGTCCCAGTATCGGCTGACCATTTCATCGAACGCCGATTGATCTCCTCCTTTGAATCGGTCGACAAGGAGGCGGTCGAGGGCAACTTCTTCAGCTTTGGCAGTCATACGTTCTGCCTCGCTCTGATGAGTAAAATTTTGAATTGTTCCCACGATTTGTTGTCCAGAACACCTAATTATGTACGCCGCGCCCACCGGTCAACCGTCAGGCGTCGTTCGCTGGGGGAGAAACTTCTTGCAAACTCCTACCGTGAAAACCCATTTTCGCCCTTCTTCTGGAGAAGGGGTCGATAGCTCAATGGTAGAGCAGCGTCCTTTTAAGTCGTTGGTTCTGGGTTCGAATCCCAGTCGACCCACCATCCAGCTCAACTCTTTGCCAACCCAATGAAACGCCTCGTCATCATCGAAGACCAAACCGCAATTCGCGAGATGTTGGTGGAGATCCTCCGGCTGGACGCAAATTACCAGTTGGTCGGTGAGGCCGGTAACGGTCAGACTGCGGTCCAGCTGTGCCTGGATGCCCGTCCCGACGTCTGCATTCTCGACGCCAAGTTGCCGGGGCTCAACGGGGTGGATATTCTGCGGCGGACCAGCAAGAAACTGCCGCAGATGCGGGTGCTGGTTTTTTCGGGGCATGAGAATCCGGTCTTGGTGCGCGAAATGCTGGAGGCCGGCGCACACGGCTTTGTCGAAAAAACCGCCGGGCTCTTTGAATTCAAGAAAGGCCTGGAGACCGTCGCCAACGGCGGAACTTACTTTGGCCCGGCGGTCGCCGCCCTGCTGCGCAATGTGGTGGCGAATCCGGCCACCAGCAATGCCCCGGATTTCCTAACCGACCGCGAACGCGAAATTCTCCAGTTGGTCGCCGAAAGCCACAGCACCAAGGAAATCGCCGCCAAGCTAGGCATCAGCGTAAAAACGGTCGACAATCACCGGACCAACCTGATGCGGAAGCTCAATCTCCACGACGTGGCCAGCCTCACCCGCTACGCCTTGGAGGTGGGCTTGATTGAGCCCAAAAAGACCGTTTGACTCTCGCCGCTAAAATCCTTGCCGCACCCGGCGCAATTGCCTCATAGATTGCGACCGTGTTCGGACCAATTTCCAACTCATGAAACTCGTCTCGCAGAAACTTTCCTTTATCGTCGCCAGCGCCGCGCTTGTGCTCGCGGGGTGCGCCAAGAAACCCGATCGGCCGCACCCTGGATCGACGGTGCTCGGTCCCCAAACCGGCGGCCCGGGCATCCCGTCCGGCCCCACCGACACCTCATTTGGCCAGAACACCACCGGCTTGGTTGACCGCGGTTCCGATTTCGATCCGAACGGCCACAATCGCACCGCCCTGCAGGCGCAGGCCGTCCTGTTTGATTTCGACAAGTCCGACATCAAGACCTCGGAGCGCGAAAAGTTGAAGATCGCAAAGGAGTATCTGGACAAGAACCCCACGCACCGGCTCCTGCTGGAAGGCCGCTGTGACTGGCGGGGAACCGCTGAATACAACCTCGGCCTCGGTGATCGCCGCGCGAACGCCGCGAAGAAATATCTGCAAACCCTCGGCGTGCCGGTCGACCGACTGGAAACCCTGTCCAAGGGAAGCTTGGAAGCCGCCAAGAACGCCGACGAGGCGACCATGGCAAAAGACCGCCGCGTCGACCTTGTCGTGGTAAACCCCGTTGCGGCGGCCCCCAAGCCGCTCTGAGTGTACTCTTCCGATTGAACCCGAAAGCCGCGGAGTTTGCTCCGCGGCTTTTTTGTGCCGCCGCAACCAGGCCGTCCGGTCAGCCTTGGGCTGCCGCCAACGCCACCAAAATCCGCCGGGTCGTCTCGGTACCCTTTTTCATGACATCCAGATTGAAGCCCTCGTTCGGTGCATGCAGGTTGTCCTCCGGGAGGAACAGACCGAACATCACCGAATCGAGCCCGGTGACACGCTTGATCTCCGCGATGATTGGCACGCTGCCGCCTTCGCGCAGGTAAAGGGGCGGGCGCCCCCAGACCTCCGTGATGGCTGAATCCGCCGCCCGAAACGCCCGCGCGAGCACCGGTGACTGGTTGGCCGGAGTGTTGGATCGGCCGGGCGGCACGACCACGTACGGTTCGCCTTTGTGCTGGTCGACAAACTCCAGCTTTATTCCCTTTGGCGTCCGCGCCCGGATTGCATCCATCACGAGCTGTTTGATGCAATCCGGCTGCTGATTCGGCACCAGCCGGCAGCTAAGCTTCGCAAAGGCCTTGCTTGGGATTACGGTCTTGGTCCCCTCGCCCTGGTAGCCGCCCCCAATGCCATTGAACTCCAAGGTCGGTTGGAAGCGGGCTGATTCAAACGGGGAAAAACCAGGCGTCGTATAAAAAGTATCGATACCCAAAAAATCGGCATAGGCTGCTTCGTCGGCCCCGAGTTTCTTCAGTTCCTCGCGCTCCCACGGGTGGACGTCGAGGACGCCGTCGTAAAAGCCGGGAACATTCACGCGGCCGTCGGCCGTGTGCAGCGAGGCGAGAATCTCGGCGAGCGCCTGAATCGGGTTGCGCAACACCCCACCATGCAATCCCGAGTGCAGATCGCCCTTCGCCCCGGTGAGGTGAACATCGAAGAGCGTCAGCCCCCGCAATCCGCAGGTGAGCACCACTTGTTGCTCGTTGGGCAGGGCCGTGTCCGAAAGAAAGACGAAGTCTGCCGCCCGTAGTCGGTCGGCGTAGCGCTCGAGGAATTGGGGAAAGCTCGGACTGCCCATCTCCTCCTCCCCTTCAATCAGGAAAGTGATTTTCAACGGCAGCTTCGGGTTGGCCTCGAGTGCCAGCGCCACCGCTGCGATGTTG
The DNA here is from genome assembly GCA_005792355.1 of Opitutaceae bacterium. Taxonomy (GTDB): domain Bacteria; phylum Verrucomicrobiota; class Verrucomicrobiia; order Opitutales; family Opitutaceae; genus ER46. Next base: position 19,182 of record SXSC01000004.1, on the reverse strand, counting down.
GTGATGAGCGGACCCTTGTTGTCCGCGGCGCCGCGCCCGTAAATGCGATTGCCGATAATCGTCGGCTCGAAGGCCGGGGTTTTCCACAGATTCAGCGGATCGGCCGGTTGCACATCGTAATGCCCGTAAATCACGACGTGCGGCCAGTCCGGTTCACCCCGGCGTTCCGCCAGGATGATCGGGTGTCGCTCCGTCTTGACGACCTCGACGGAGAATCCGAGCGTCGCGAGCAGTCCGGAAACCAGCTCCTGGGCTCCTTTCATGCCTTCGGCACATCTCGAGTCGGTCGAGACACTCGGCTGCCGGATGAACTCCTTTAGTTTTTCAATGGGATCGAACATGCGCGTAACGTGGCACAATTCGGACCTGCGCCAACCGGAAAAACCGCTCCTTCGTCAAAATCGGACGAGGGACCCGAGCTCCCGCTCGAGCCCCGGGTCAATCCTCCAGACGTCCGCGGTTTTTTTCATAGATCGGGACGACCTGCGGCATCAGGGCCTGGAGGTCAGCGATGCGTTTTCCGTCGGCTGGATGCGTCGACAACAAGGCGTCCAAGGGACTGCCCGCGGGTCGACCAGCTGCGTCAGCCGCCTTCTTTTGGGCCGCCATTTTCTGCCAGAATGAAATCGCGGCGCGCGGATCGTAGCCCGCCCGGGCGGCGTAGATCGCGCCCATGCGATCAGCTTCGCTCTCGTTGTTGCGCGAATGCGGCAAAACACGCAGCAGGTTCGTCCCACCGCCATAGGCGAGCTCGAACAACTGCCGCGTTTGCTGGTCTTCCGTTTTGGCTTCAACGACGGCACTCCCGATCGCCCCCACGCCGGCGATGACCATGGCCTCCGACATCCGCTCCGCCCCATGCCGGGCGATCACGTGACCGATCTCGTGGCCCATGACCGTTGCCAACTCCGCATCACTTTCGGTGAGCTGCATCAGCCCAGTGTAGACTCCAACCTTGCCACCGGGCAGCGCGAACGCGTTCAGCTCCGGCGAGGCGAAAACCACAAATTCCCACTTCGCGTCGGGCAATTCGCCGCCCACCGCCTTGGCGATGCGCTGGCCGATCCGGTTCACCCGGGCGTTGGCCGCAGGATCTTCCGAGACTTTTTCCTTCCCGCGAATATCCTGGAAGGACTTGGCCCCAAGCGACGCCTCTTCACCTTGTGACAAGAGGACGAGAGACTTTCGCCCGGTGACCGGGTTGGTATAACACCCGGTGAGTTGCAGCGACGCTCCGGCCAATAGCGGAAGAAAGAACCGTTTCATGGCTGGAAGCATGAGGCCGAGGACTCCGGCGGTTCAATGTTTGAAATGCCGGCAGCCGGTGAACACCATCGTCATTCCCCGGGTGTCGGCGGCGGCAATCACTTCAGCGTCCCGCAGGGCGCCACCCGGCTGAATCGCCGCCGTCGCGCCGGCATCGGCGGCGGCAATCAGGCCGTCGGCAAACGGAAACAACGCCTCACTTGCCACCGCTGAGCCGCGGAGATCGAGGCCCGCTTCGCCCGCCTTCCACACGGCAATCCGCGAACTGTCGACGCGGGCCATCTGGCCGGCGCCGACCGCCAGCGTCTGCTCGCCCCGACAGTAAACAATCGAGTTCGACTTGACGTGCTTGCCAACCTTCCAACCAAACATCATCGCGGCCCACTCGTCGGCGGTGGGCTGCCGTTTGGTCACCACCTTGAATTCCCGCACCTCGCCGAGTGTGCGGTCGCGGTCCTGGACCAACACTCCACCCACGACCGAACGTACCTCCTGCAACGCATCCGCGCCAATTCCGCCTTTCGCGATCATGAGCCGGAGATTTTTTTTCCGGGAGAAAACAGCCAGCGCTTCATCGCTGAATCGCGGTGCGATGATCACCTCGGTGAAAATTTCCGCGATCGCCCGCGCGAGTCCCTCGTCGAGGGTCTGGTTCACGATGATGATTCCTCCAAAGGGTGCCTGCCGGTCGGTCGCATAGGCCCGGTCCCACGCTTCGCCCAGCGCGTCCGCGCTGGCGACGCCGCAGGGATTGGTGTGCTTGAGGATTGCCACGGTGGGCCGCTCGAACTCACCGATCAGGTACGTCGCCGCCGTGATATCGAGGATGTTGTTGTAGGAAAGCTCCTTCCCTTGCAGCTGCGAGAAATGATCCTGGAAGGTCCCATACAGCGCGGCCTTTTGATGGGGATTTTCGCCGTAGCGCAGCGTCTGGGCCTTTTTCCAGGAGAGCGTCAAGGCCGCGGGAAATCCGCTCAAGGCCTCCAGGTCCGGTTCGGCCGCCTGCAGTTCCAAGTATCGGGCGATCGCGGCGTCATACGCGGCCGTGCGCTGGAAAACTTTCCGGGCGAGCTGGCGGCGCAGTTCCGCGAGCTTCGTGGGCTCCGACACTTCAACCGCCAGCGCGGCCAGCACGTTGGCGTAATCGGCCGCATCGGAGACGACGGTCACGCTGGCGTGGTTCTTGGCGGCGCTGCGCAGCATCGACGGGCCGCCGATGTCGATATTCTCAATCGCCTCCGCAAAGTGCACTCCGGGATTTGCCACCGTCTGCTCGAATGGATACAGGTTCACCACCACCAGTTCGATCAACGCGATCCCGTTCGTTTCGGCCTGCCGGAGATGGTCGGGCTTGTCGCGGCGACAAAGCAAACCACCGTGGATTTTGGGATGTAGGGTCTTGACCCTGCCCTCCATGATTTCGGGAAACCCGGTGTGCTGGCCGACCTCCGTGACTGGCAGACCCTGCGCGGAAAGCAGTTTGGCCGTCCCCCCGGTGGAGAGCAAAGTGAAGCCGTGCTGGCGGACCAGCGCTGCGGCGAATTCGACGATGCCATGTTTGTCGGAAACGGAAAGGAGGGCGAGTTTGGCCATTGCTTCGAGTTCTGTTTTGCCCGGTGCCGGTCAGCAAGCGTGAAACCAAAGCAACAACCGACTTGCGGCGCGAGGCAGACCGGCTCTCTTTGCCGCGTGTCTCGCTCCTGCGAATTGCCGGGCCTCACGGCTCGCCTCGATAAATTGTGCCATCATCATGGTGGCGCCAGCCTGCCGGCGGACAAGCCGCACGCCTTCGTGTATTTCGTCACGATTCGCAATGCCACCGATCGCGCCATCACGCTCCTGGGTCGCAAATGGGTGGTGCAGCACGCCGACGGCACCCAACTTGTCATTGAGGGGGACAAGATCGTGGGCGAAACGCCCCGGCTCGCCCCCGGCGAGCAGTTTTCCTACAATAGCTACCACGTCACGGGCCTTGATGCCTGCGTCCATGGCAGCTTTCACGGGGTGGACGAACTCGGGAACCGGATTCACGTGATTCTGCCGGCGTTTGAGATGAGCATTCCGCGCGGCTGATCTCGACTCGACCGCGGTGTCCCGCCCTGGCCATTCGCTCCGACCTCGGGAAACTTCGTTCTCGTTCTCGCACCGGTTATTTGTTTTCTCTGCCTGTTCATGAAGCTCACAGACCTGAACCGCGACGGCGGCATTGGTGCCAATTCGCTGTTCGTCCAGATTGGCGATCTCAACATCTTGGTGGATTGCGGACTGAATCCCACGAAAGTCGGCCGGATTGCCGCCCCGGATCTTAGCCCGCTGCGAGGCGTCACGCTCGATCTCATCATCATCACCCACTGTCACCTTGACCATATTGGCAGCCTGCCAGTGGTGATGCGGGAGCACCCCAACACGCCGGTAATCATGACGACCTCGAGTCGGATGCTGATCGAGCGGATGCTGCACAATTCGGCCAACGTGATGATGCGCCAGCGTGACGAGGCCAATATCCCCGATTACCCGCTTTTCACGCACGACGAAATCGACCGTTGCGCCAAGCGACTCACCGGACTGCCGTTTGGCCATGCCAAGCATTTTCGCGGCGCCAAGGATGACATCGAGATTATTCTCCATCCCGCGGGCCACGTGGCGGGCGCCGCAGGAGTGGAGATCCGGCACAAGCACCGTCATGTTTTTTTCACGGGTGATGTGCTCTTCGAGAATCAGCGAACCCTCGCGGGTGCGAAGTTCCCCAGCGGACACTTCGACACCGTCGTGATGGAGACAACGCGCGGCACGACCGAGCGTCCGGCGGGCAAGGAACGTCTAAACGAGGTCAACCGGCTCGTGACGGCGATCAATGATACGATTCAGCGCGGCGGTTCCATGTTGCTGCCGGTGTTCGCCCTCGGCCGAATGCAGGAAGTTTTCGCGATTCTGCACGACGCCCGGAAATTTGGCCGGTTGGTGGAATGCCCCATCTACGCCGGAGGCCTGGGCATCGATTTGGCGGACTATTTCGACGAAATTTCACGGAAGACCAAACACGTCCAGTTCAGCCGTAACATCCTGAAGGAACTCAAGGTGAAGCCCACGCCGCGGCAGCTCAAGGCTGGGGAGGACCCCGGGCAGAACGCGCTTTATGTGGTCAGCTCCGGCATGATGGTCGAGCGCACACCGAGTTACATGCTCGCCTCGGGCCTGGTGGGCCATGCGCGGAACACGGTCGGATTTGTCGGCTACTGCGACCCGGCGACCCCAGGTGGTCAGTTGCTGGCCACCGCCGTCGGGGAAGAATTTCTGTTTTCCGCCGTCCACGTGAAGGCCAAGTTGAAGGCCCGGGTGGAGCGATTTGAATTGAGCGGCCATGCCGACCGGGAGGAGTTGCTGGAATTTGCCGTGCAGACGGGCGCGCGATGCGTGGTGCTGACCCACGGGGATGCTCCCGCCCGGGCGTGGTTCGCACAACAACTCGCCAAACAGATGCCCAAATCCCAGGTCCTCGATCCGGTCCCGCTCCAGACGTATCAAGTATGAGCTGACGGCGGGCGTGCCCGGCGGGCCACTGGCGGCCGGGCGTCGACCGACGACTAGCCCTTGTCGCGCTCCCGCAGCTCGAGTCGATCCTTGCGGTCGGAAGCGGGCGCAACCGGCGAGGTCACCGCCGTACTGCTGCTGCGGCGGATGCGGGTGCCCGTCCCTTCGCTGTAGTAGGCGTAATTGTTCGTGTAGTAACCGTAGTCACCGCCCGCGTTTGGTGGCACCTGATTCAGGACCACCCCAAGCAGGACCGTCTTACGTTCCTCCACTATCTGCTGCGCCCGCAGGACCATGCTCTGGGGATTGCGCCGGTGCTGGATGAGCAATATGGCGCTATCGACCACGCTCAGCAGCACACTGGTGTCGCTCACCCCGATGACCGGAGGCGAATCGAAAACGATCTTGTCGTAACGCCCCTTCAAGACGGTGATGAATTCCCGCAGCCGGTTGCCGTAAATCAGGCTGAGCGTAAAGCCGGCGGAACCGCCGCTCGGAATGAAATCGAGGCCGGGCGCCACACCGGTTTGGATCACCTCGTCCAGCGACTTCTGGGAGAGCAGTAGATCGCTCAAGCCTGGTTCCTTGGCGCGCCCGGCGAGCCGATGCTGGGTCGGCCGCCGCAAATCGGAATCGATCAGCAACACCCGCTCGCCCCCGGCACCCATCAAGCGGGCCAGCCGGTGCAAGGTGGTGGATTTGCCCTCACCCGGACCGGCTGAGAAAATGACCAACGACTGCGCCTGCCGGGCCGGCAGCGTCAGGTTGATGTTTGTCTGCAGTACCCGAAACGGTTCGAGCTCCGCCGGGTCCTCGCCCTCGCGTACCAACGGATCACGCACGAATGGAATCACGCCGAGCACCGGCAGGCGGAGCCGCGTTTCCACATCCGCCACGGTGCGGAAGCTCGTGTCGAAATACTCGAGCAGCACGGCCACTCCCACGGCAAAAATTCCGCCGAACAGAAATGCAAAGGTGGCGTTGAGCACCCAATTTGGCCGACTGGGAGTCCGGGCCGGCTCGGCGGTGTTGAGAATTTCAATCGTCTTCTTTGGCACCTGGAAGTCGATCTCCCGCTGCCGCAGGGTCAGTTTGAGCGTTGTGAGCAGACGCTGTTCGTCGTCGAGTTTCTGGGCCGATTCCTCAAACGGGCGCATCCGCTCCCGGGCGGAAAGAATCTGATCGATCTTGGCCTGGCCCAGCTGGCTCTTGAGCTCGGCCACCCGGGCCTCCGCCTCCTTGAAGGCAATTTCAAGGGAACTCTCATAGCCCCGCAGCTGCCCATCCAGCTGTTCCCTAATCTTGCTCCGGGTATCAACCGCGGAAACGAGGTCGGGGTGCGCCGCGCCCAGCCGGGGCTTGAGCTGCGTCACCTTTTGATCCGCCACCAGATAGGCCTGCAGCAGGTTCTGGATATTCTGATCCGGGATCAGCTCGGAATTCACCAGACTGATCCGGTCGCCCGGCGCGATTGATTTGAAACGCTCCCACCGGGTCTTGCGCCCGATGGAGTCGACGCTCAGCGCGATGAGGGTGTTTTGCATCTGTCGCAGGGTCTCGATCTCCATGTCGGAATAGCGGGCGTTGAGATCCACGCCGGAGATGTTGAGATCCTTCCGGAGCTTTTCCACCGCATCGCGCTGGCGGGTCACAACCTGTTCCTGCAATCCGAGCTCCTTCTTGAGATGCGCCAGGCCTTCGCTTTGATCGGAGGTGGCCAGCGCGATACGATCGCTCGAGTACGTGCGGGCAATCTCATTGGCGACGTCGGCCGCGAGCAGGGGATCCTGGGCGAAGATATTAATCTCAATCAGCGACGAACTGCGCTGCGATTCGATGCGGAGCATCTTGTCAACCAGGTAGCGATAGGTCAGGGCCGCCGGCAACGCGGTCGTGGCCCCCAGCGTCGGCGCGAGCTTGGCATTGAGCCCCAGCCGCTCGATCACGGGATAAAGGATCTTTTCCGACTGCATGATCTTAAATTGATCCTGCAGAAAATAGGGATCGTAGATATTGCTGCTCTGGGCCTGGAAGAGCTTTACCTCACCTTCGGGTTTCTCCACGCGCACCTTGGTGGTGGCCAGATACCAACGCGGCAGGAACGCCGTCACCGCCAGCGAGGTGACCACGACGAGGGAGAGGATCAGGGCGATCAACGCCCTGCGGAGCCGCAGAATCTGCAGGAAATCCGCCAACGAAGCGGTCTCCTGAATGGCATGCACAATGGCCATGAACGGCGTATGGCGGCGGCCGGCCCGCTCAGAAACTGTAGACCGCGTTCACGCCGAACCGGGCCCGGCGCAGGTCGCGCGAGGCTTCATCGGATCGAACCCGGTCATAGTCGCAGCTGGCGGAAATGGTCCAGCTCTTTGTCGGCAGGTAGCTCAGGGCCGCTCCCACCCGCACCGAGGTGTCACCGACGTTCGCCTGGCCGCGACGACCTTGCAGGGTTGATGGCTCGTAAGACAGCGATCCCGAGGCCACGATGAGCGCGGTCACCGAGTGCTGCACACTGAGGAACGAGCGATAGGTCTTGGTGTCGTTGAAACGCGCCGTGTCGGAGGTTTCGTCAAGCGAATAGCCGAATCCTCCCAGGAGGAACGATTTTTCCGAATAATTATACTTGGCCGAAAACTCGACATAGGGCGAGGTGGTGTCACGCTCGGATTCGCGGCTCCGCCACTCGAGACCAAGGCGTCCGCTCAACGAGAGCTTTTTTGCCACGCTGTAATCCACGCCGCCCATCAGATATTCCGAGGTCTTGTTCTTCGCTTCGCCTTCCTTTGTGTAATAGACGTCCTGATGGCGATATTCGGCCACGATCTTTGTTTCGGGCAGCACCGCGTAATCGGCCGTGACGCCGTAAATGTTCTCCACCCGATCCAAGCTGCGACCGAGCATCCCTTCGCGATATTTATAGTAAACTGAACGCGCCTTGACCGAGGCCGTGGCCTTGGCGTTGATCGGAGTCTCGAAGCGACTGTCCAGCTGGTTGCGAGTGAAGGACTGGTCGGTGTTCAGCCTGATGCCGGCCAGCAGCGATTCGGGGTTGCGCGCGATCGCGAGCGAATCGCTGATATCAATCGTCGTCGTCTTCGTGAAGGCATGCGCGACCCGAAGCGATAAATCATGGCTGTCGAGGAGCTTGTCGCCGGGTCGACGATCGAACTGATCCAACGTCAGCCCGTACCCGGCCGAAAGGAAGGTCTGGTCGGTGAGGGAACCGTTGTAATCGGCACGCGGCGCGAGCGTCCAGATGGCCGTGCGCACGGGGCTGCTCGCCGCACCGAACAGGTTACTGTCATGGGCCAGCCCGGTTTTTACCGTGATCATGAAATCCTTGCCCGGGTCTCGTTCCGGAATGGGAGCATAAACCCCTTGCATCGGAAGCGCGACGACCAAGCTGCCTACGGTGAGAACGCGAAAAATATTGGGCATCAGTGGAGAGAAGGCCGAGGGACCCACGGTACGCGCAAGAAGCTGGCGAAATCAATTACTTTCCCCGGACAGCGGGAAGGGCGGGGTTCAGCAGGACGTAGAGGTTCTCGGCAAGTTTTTGCGGGACGCCGAGCGGAAACTCCCGCGGGAGTGTTCCGACGAGCAGCCCGGCGTAGATTTCGCCCCACTCCCCAAAGCGATTGGGGACCGCGCTCAGGGCGCCCGGCAAAATCGGTCGCGCATTCAGTTCGCTGAAGAACGGCCGATCCAACGTGCGCGGCGTGAGCAGAAGTTCCCCGATCGGCTGATGCAGGGTGATCGCATAGAAGTCGCGCAAGCGGGGCGGCAGCGCCCACGCGCGGGCCTGGCCGTACCAGGCGACCCCGGCTGGTACGTCGGCCATGAGGCCAAACCGGCCCGCCGCATCCCGCCGCTGCAGTTCCTGCCGCATTCCCTGAAAGAGCGAAGGGAAATAGGGCGGATACTGAAAATGCAGTCGGCGTGGTTCCAAGGCATCGTGTAAAAGCGGGAGCCCCTGGACGCACAGCAGCACAGTCATGGCGGCGCGCGGCCATGGCCCCAACAGAGCGTTGCTGCCCAAGAGCACGAAGAAGAAGCCCGCACCGAACACCATCAGCAGCGGCGAGAGCCAAACGGCGACATGCCGCTCAGTCTCGCCTGAGTTCAGCGCCGCCTGAGCCAGCAGGAGTACTGCAAGGGTGGCGGTGAAAAACCATCGCAGTCGGTTCGTGGACGGCGCCCGAAAAGCGTAAAGCCAACCGGCGACAAAAAAAGCCGAAAACCACATCGCCCCGCCCGACCAGATTCTCGACTTCACGTCTGCCTGCAGAGACGTGAGGGTCTTGTTCGCTAGTTTCGTTAGGTCAATCCGCGGTCCAACGGCGGACAACGTGGCCCTCATCGTAGCCGGCTCCGCCGTCGAGTCTCCCGCCTTCAGGGCGACATTGTGCCCGGCGAGCGCGACCGGATGGCCGGTCAGGGAAACATTACGCAGCACCCACGGCCCCGCCACCACCGCAAAGCCGCCTGCCACGCCCGCGATCACCAGCCAGCGCCGTCCTCCTTGAAACCGAAAGAACGCGTAGGTCAGCGCCACCAGCACGAGCGTGCCGGCGGCGTACTCGGCCAGAAACAACAGCGCCCCGGCCACCCCAAGGGCGATGGGCCAGAGCGCAATTCGGACCCCCGGGGCCGCAGCGTCGGCACCGTCTTCGATCCGGTGCCACACGAGGAACGCTCCCAGCGCCAGCACCATCAGCAGCGGCGTGCCGTTGACGGCCACCGTTTCGCGCCAAATCGGCACCGACAGCAACACCGCGCCGGCGGCCAGCGCTCCCACGCGTGGTTCGAAGAGCCGTCGTCCCAGGACATAGGTCAGCCAGGCCGCCAGCCAAAGCAGGACGAGGTTCAGCCCGAGCAAAAGGTAATCCGGCGCAAAGCCATCGGGCGGCACCGGCGCCGCGGCCAGCCAGTCGTCCCGTAATTTTCCCGGCAGCAAGCGCAGTGCGCCGGCAATCACCAGGGGATAAAGCGGCGCATGGTGTAATTCTGGATACGGAAGGCGGGGATCGAACCGGAGGCCGCGCGCCTCCAGCACCGCGGCGGTTTGGGGAAAGTTGACGAGCGTGGTGAAGCCGGCGCCCTGCGCCAGCTGGCGGCCGGTGTCGGCCTGTATGAGTGTCGCCTCGGATACCGGACCATGAAACTGGGTCCACGCCACCCGCAGTGAAAGCGCCAGGGTCACCGCCAGCACCGCGGCCAGACGCAACCAACGGACCCCGGCGCCGACTTCGAGCCAGTGAATGAGCTCCTGGGCCGTGCGGGGGCGGCTCATGGGTTTGATTGCGACGGCGGCCCGCCACGGTCGCCGACTGGCGGGCGCTGAATTCCGGAGTCGGTCCGCGGCGCGCTTGGGGTGTTGCTCATCGGTCGAGCACGTCGAGTTCCGGCCACTGCGAAAGTTTGCGATGGAGCGTGCGCCGGCTCACCCCCAGCAGTTCGGCGGCCTTGGTGCGATTGCCGCGCGCCTTGAGCAAGGCCTCCCGCAGGAGGTGCTTCTCATTCGCCGCGACCGAGAGCGAACTGGTCGCGACCAAGGGCGCCACCACGATCCGGGCCGGAGACGTCCCGCTCTCGCTGGAAGCGACTCCGCGGAACTTGGGCTCGAGATCGAACTCGGTCAAACTGCCGCCGCGACGGAGGACCACCGCATTTTCGCAGAAATTACGCAGCTCACGGATATTTCCCGGCCAGGGATAGGCCTGCAATGTTCGCAACGCCCCGGCCTCAACCGTGAGAGGCGGCACCTCATTCTCTTTGGACAAGATCCGAATGAAATGCGCCAAAAGCAGTGGGATGTCTTCCGGGCGCTCCCGCAGCGGAGGCATGTGCAGCCGCACCACGTTCAACCGGAAGAAAAGGTCCTCGCGGAACTTCCCCTCGCGCACCTGTTGCTCGAGGTTGCGGTTCGTGGCCGCGACGAGCCGCACATCCAGCTCAATCAATTTCGATCCGCCAACGCGCTCAATCGATTTTGTCTCCATGAAACGCAGCAACTTGACCTGCGTTGACTGGGAGATCTCCCCAATCTCATCGAGAAAAAGCGTGCCGCCGTCGGCCGATTCGAAGCGCCCCACCCTGCGTTCGGTGGCCCCGGTGAAGGACCCGCGCTCGTGCCCGAAGAGCTCGCTCTCGAGCAGATTTTCCGAAAGGGCCGCGCAATGCACCGCCACGAACGGCCCACGGGAACGCGGGCTCGTCTGGTGCACCGCCTGCGCTATGAGTTCCTTGCCCGTGCCAGATTCCCCCTCGATCAGGATGGTCGCGCGCGACGGCGCGACGAGTTTCATCTTGTCGATCACGGCTTTCAGTTTCAACGACGCCCCAATGATGCCCTCGATCTTGAACTTTTCGTCGAGCCGCTCGTGGAGTTGCTGCACCTCGACCTCGAGCGTCTTCGTCTTCAAGGCGCGCTGCATCAGCACCTCAAGCCGCTCGATGTTGACCGGTTTGGTGAGAAAATCCACCGCGCCGCGCCGCATCGCTTCGACCGCAGTCTCGATGTTACCATAGGCTGTCATCATGAGCACCGCCGGGCGGTGCGGCAGCGCCAGCGCCTTGTCGATGATCTTGAGTCCCGATTTCCCAGGCATCCGCAGGTCGGTGAGCACGACATCAAACGGCTGCGCGTCCAGCAGATTGAAGGCCTCGTCGGCGCTCGCCGCGATCGTGACATCATAATTCTCCGCGAGAGCCTGTTGCAGCCCCTCGCGCGTGTGTTTCTCGTCGTCAACGATCAGCACGCTCGGTATCATGCGGCAATGAATCGCCGTGCGGGAAACCGGGTCAACGGGAAAGCTACCGTCAGTTCTCACGCGGGAGGATCTTCCGCGTGCCGCTCCGTTCGATTGTCACCGTCCGAGTTCGATTCCGGTCGGCGGCGTCCGCACCCGCACCATCTCCGGATCTCGCTACGAACCCGGATATCGGGAGGCGTCCTGGGGCTGCGACGCAGCCCGTTCGACAAGCCGTTTCGACCAGCACAACGCCCCGAGCCGGTCGAGGGGCTCAGGGTCCCGGACGCTGCCCTCCGAAACACTGGCTCGAATCGGAGTGCGACGCGTCGTCGCCGCCGCGATTCGGAGCGCGGCTCGCTGGAGGGGCGCTTGCCAAGCGCCCGCCTCGTTCCAGCGCCAACCGGCGGTTGGCAACCGTGCCTCCGGCAGGCAAGCCGCCGCTCCTTCGGACCGCGACCTATGGCGACATCCGGAGAAGCGCACCTCACTCCCACCCGCCCCACCCCACCCGCCCCGGCTTTGACTCCAACCACTCGCGCGATAGGATTGCCGTCTCAACGCCATCCGCGGCTCCATCCTGACTGATGAATCTGTCCCCTCTTTTCGTTTTTCCCGCCCCGGCGCTTGGCGTAATCTCCCCGCTGGAGGCGGGCCTGGCGGGGGTGGTGTTCATTCTCGCGCTCGTGGCCTCGGGACACGCCGTGATCTACAAACGCGAAGCACGGTCAGCATCCCTTTGGTTCGTCATGATCTGGATTCTGCCGGTGGCGGGCAGCCTTCTCTATGTTCTGCTCGGGGTTAATCGCGTCCGACGGCGGGCGACCGCGCTCCGGCGGTCAATGACCCGGCACCGCACTAATCCGCAGGCTCCGGCCGGCGCCGCCGAGATCTGCGCTTGTGCCGCCGACCACCTGGTGCCACTCGCGCAGTTGGTGGGTCAGGTCGTTCCGCGGTCGCTCCTGGCCGGCAACGCGGTCGCGGTGCTCGTCGACGGTCGCGAGGCATTTCCCGCGATGCTTGCGGCCATTGATTCGGCGCAGACGTCCGTCGGACTCTCCTCCTACATTTTCGACGGGGAGGGAGTCGGTGCCCAGTTTGTCGCCGCGCTTACCCGGGCGCACGCGCGGGGCGTGGCGGTAAGGGTGTTGATTGATGATTTTGATGTCCGATTTTCCCGTTCGTCTGCGTTGGCTCCCCTGCGACGGGCCGGCGTCAACGTTGGAGTCTTCAACCCACCCTTCGTGCCCGCGCGTCTCAACGGCGTTCACCTGCGCAACCATCGCAAGATTCTCGTGGTGGATGGTGAGACCGGATTCACGGGCGGCCTGAACATCGATCAAAGATATGGACGGACCGCGCGGACGGAGGTGCCCTTTCACGATCTGCATTTCCGACTGTGCGGGCCCGTGGTCGCGCACCTCGCCGAGGTCTTCGCGGACGACTGGCAGTTCACCACCGGGGAAGCCCTGCGCGGCGACAAATGGTTTCCTCCCCTGGTCGCCCGTGGGGCCATGCTGGCCCGCGGGATCGAGGCCGGGCCGGACGGGAACCATGAATGCCTGCGCTGGGCGATCCTTGGCGCCCTCAACGCCGCGCAGCGCACCGTGCGCGTTGTCACCCCGTATTTCGTTCCAGATGCCGCGCTGATCGCCGCCCTGAGTGCGGCGGCACTCCGCGGAGTGGAAGTCGACATCTTCCTGCCCCGCCGCGGCGATCTTCGCCACGTGCAGTGGGCCGTGATGGGCCAGCTCTGGCAGGTGCTCGAGTGGGGGTGTCGGGTTTGGACCTGCCCCGGGCCATTCGATCATTCCAAGGTGATGGTGGTCGACTCCGCCTGGACGCTGCTGGGATCGGCCAATTGGGATGCGCGGAGCCTGCGGCTAAATTTTGAATTCAACGTGGAGTGCTATGGTTGCGAACTGGGGGCGCGACTCGAAAAGGAGATTGCCACACGCCGATCCCGGGCGCGGGCCGTCACGTTGGCGCAGCTCAAAGCGCGCCCGCTCCCGATCAAGTTGCGCGATGGTGCCGCGCGGATGTTTGCGCCGTTTCTGTGATCCGACGCAGCGAAAAGCAGGGGCGCGGGATTGTTTGGTCTACGCCGATCTTGAGCACCCCATTTCCGGGTCACAGCGGGCATCGAGAAAGAGCAAACCAAACCCTGCTGGGAGCTCCGGGAGTTCACCCGCGAGGACTGCGGAGAGGATCCAGACATGGGCAAAAAAATGCGGGCTGGTTCAGACCGATCTCATAATTTACCTGCCATCTTTTTGCCTCCCTGCCGTGGCTAACCATTTCATCGCAAATGCGCCACCAGCGCATCTGTGGTCAAATTCTGGAGGGAGAAACAATGAAATCCTCGCAGCGAAACAAGAATCACGAACAGCTTTACACCGAGGAAACGTATTTCGCTGTGACCTTGGGTTGCCCCACTGCGCCCTCTGTTGACCAACCACCGGTTCGGTTGGTTGCGGCCCGGATCCGCGGTGCAAAACGTCCGTAGCGGGTTACGGCAGCCAGGGATATTTCCGGACATTGGGCCTTCGCTTCTCGCGCTGCGCCGTCATGAACTCCTTCGCCTCCTCGCTCATGTAATAGAGCAACGTCGCGTTTCCCGCGAGTTCCTGAATCCCGGCCTGGCCGTCAAGCTCCGCATTGAAGGCGCTTTTGAGCAGCCGAATCGCGAGCGGGCTGTTCCGCAGGATTTCGTTCGCCCACTTCACTCCTTCCGCTTCGAGCTCGGCGACCGGCACCACGGCGTTCACGAGACCCATTTCCAGGGCCTGCTGGGCGTTGTACTGCCGGCACAGAAACCAGATTTCGCGGGCCTTCTTTTGCCCGACCACCCGCGCGAGATAGCTCGAGCCGAATCCACCGTCAAAGCTGCCCATCTTTGGTCCGACCTGTCCGCAGATGGCGTTGTCGGCCGCGATGCTCAGATCGCAGACCACGTGCAGCACATGGCCGCCGCCAATCGCGTAGCCCGCAACCAGCGCAATCACCACCTTGGGCATCGAGCGAATCAGCTTCTGGAGGTCGAGGACGTTGAGTCGCGGCACCCCCGCTTCATCGATGTAACCGGCGTGACCCCGCACGCTCTGGTCGCCACCCGCGCAAAAAGCGTATTTCCCGTCCGTGTGCGGCCCGGCCCCGGTCAGGAGCACCACCCCGATCTTGGGGTCTTCCCGGGCGTCGGAAAAAGCATCGATCATCTCGGTAACTGTCAGCGGGCGGAAGGCGTTGCGTTTTCCCGGACGATTGATCGTCACGCGGGCGATACCTCCGGCCTTGTGATAAAGGATGTCAGTGTAGGTCTTGGCGACCTGCCAGTCGGAACTCATGCGCGAAACGCTGGGGTGTTTCACGCCGCTTGTCCATCGGACAGCAAAGATCGAAATCAAGCTGTTTCTTGCATTCGTGCCGAAACTGCTTGGAGCGCGCAGAACCCTCCCGGACACTCCCCCCTTCATCGATGAGCAGTTCCACTTCAACTTCGTCGGACAACAGTGTGAAGGTTGCCTTGGGGCTCGGAGCACTCGGGGTGGTGTTCGGCGACATCGGCACCAGTCCCCTCTACACGATTCGCGAGTGCCTCGCCACGCTGCCGCCGGCGGAACACGCCGTCGCCGTGCTCGGCGTGCTTTCGTTGATCGCCTGGTCGCTGATCATGGTGGTCAGCGTGAAATACACGCTTTTCGTCCTCCGGGCTGACAACCGCGGCGAAGGCGGAATTTTCGCGTTGCTCGCCCTCGGCCAGCTCGATCGGGGGGTGCGGCACAGCATCAACGCCGGCACCGTCATCGTCCTCATCGGCGCGGCGATGCTCTGCGGCGAGGCGGTCATCACGCCGGCCGTCACCGTGCTCAGCGCGGTCGAGGGCATCAAGCTCGTCTGGCCCGGAGCCGAGCACCTCGTCGTGCCGCTCTCTTGCGGGGTGCTGGCGGCGCTGTTCGCGTTTCAATTTCGGGGCACCAAGTTCATCGGCGCAATCTTCGGGCCGGTCATGCTCGTTTGGTTTGTCGTGCTCGGCGCCTTCGGGCTCTGGCGGATTATCGAAACGCCCATCGTGTTGCAGGCGCTCAATCCGATGCTCGGCCTGAACCTTCTCCTTACCCACCCGCGGGAAGTCTCGATTCTGCTCGGCGCGGTGGTGCTGGCCTTCACGGGCGTCGAGGCGCTCTATGCCGACATGGGACATTTCGGACGGCGGGCGATTGTCACCGCCTGGTATGCCGTCGTGCTGCCTGGCCTTGTCCTTAACTATTTCGGCCAGGGGGCCTACTTCCTTTCCGGGCGCAGTTCGCCGGACAATCCGTTTCTCGCGATCGCGCCGGCGGGACCGTTGCGCTATGGTCTGCTGGCACTGTCCGTCGTCGCCGCAATCATCGCGAGCCAGGCCCTGATTTCCGGCGCCTATTCCCTCGTGCGCCAGGCGATCCAGCTCGGATATTTTCCGCGCCTCACCGTCCGGCACACCAATCCGGATCAACGGGGACAAATTTATCTCCCGCTGGTCAACACGGCCTTGGCGCTCGGCTCCATCGCGACTGTGTTCGGTTTCAAATCGAGCTCGGCGCTCGCCGCCGCGTACGGCATCGCCGTGACCGGCACGATGATCGTCACGACGATCGCGTTGTTCTTCGTCATGCAGCGCGCGTGGCGCTGGCCCACCTGGCGCTCCGCCTCGATCTGCGGGCTGTTCCTCTGCATCGACGTCGTGTTTTTCGGCGCCAACCTGCACAAGTTTGCGGATGGCGGCTGGCTGCCCGTCGCGATCGCCGGTGGCATTCTGGCGATCATGGCGACGTGGAAGATGGGCAAATCGGAGATCTTTCGCCGCATCTATGCCAATGAAATTACCGAGGACGAGCTCCGCAACATTGCGTCGAGCAAGCATCTGGCCCGGGTGCGCGGGACTGGCGTCTTCATGGCGGGCAACCCGACCGGCACCCCGCTGGTGCTTCTGCACCACGTGAAGGCCAACAAGGTTTTGCACGAAACCGTGGTGCTCCTGAGCATCATCACCCAGGAATTGCCGTACGTCGCGGACGGCGAACGACTGGAGGTCCGCGAGATTGGCGAAGGCGTCTGGCGGGCGGTCGCCTACTACGGTTACATGGAGTCTCCCGATGTAACCCGGCTGATCGGGAACATCCGTGAACGGGGCGTGCCGCTGAAACCGGCGGAGGCGACCTATTATTTCAATCGCGAGATGATCATCACGGGAGGCGACGCCCGAATGTGGGAATGGCAAAAGCAGTTTTACGGTTTCCTCAGCCGCAACGCCCGGCAGGCACGCGACTATTACCACCTGCCGCCGATGCAAATCATCGAAGTGGGCCTGCCGATTCAGCTATAGGCATCGTTTCGAAACACCCGATTGCCAGGGCGGCGCGGGTGCGCTTCCGCCCTCGTCCGGTCGCCCGGGCCGATCTGAAACAGGGGCCGATCTGCAAGCGCCATGCTGTACCCGTTCCCTTTCTCAAATCACCACGTCGTCAATCCATCAACGGCACACGAAGCGTTTACCCTCCTCCCGGCCCGCCTGAAAATCCAGTTTCCGATCGGTGATTATCGACCTGACCCGTTGGCGGACCCCGCGTGGCGGCGTCAAACGGGCGGAAGCAACACCGCGTGACGTGCGCTCAACGACTCTGCAGGTTGTGCTTGTTCAGCCCGGCCTTGCGGCAGGCATCCCAGACAAAGGTCAGGCGATCGAGCGTCGCTTTCTCGTCGGAGCGGATGAGCACCGGAATATCCTTGTCGACGTTCTTCACCTGCTGGAGCAGGGCCGGCAGTTCCGCGTCGGTCACCGGCTTGCCGTTGAACGACAGTGTGCCCTCCTTGGCGATGCTGATCGTGACATTGCCCCGGAACTCGTTCTTTCCCGCCGTCTCCACCTTCGGCAGCGTGATGTTCAGCGTCGCCGCCGACTTGAACTGCATTGTGACGAACGCAAAGAAGATCAGCATCACCAGCACATCGATCAACGGCACGAGGTTGAGTTCGGGCCGCCGGCGGCGTTTTTGGCCAAGGACGCTCACGGGTTATCTTGTCCGCTGCAAAATCCGTTCGAGCAACACGTCGAGTTGCGCGCCGTAGTTCTCGATCTTGCGCTGCAGATAACCGCTCCCAACCAGCGACGGGATCGCGATGCAGAGCCCGATGACCGTCGCCGAGAGCGCCAGCGCCACACCCTGCGTAAACGCCACCGGATCCGGCAGGCCGGTATCCGGCGAAATATGGGAGAACACTTTCAACAGGCCCACCACCGTTCCCGTCAGCCCGATCAACGGCGCAGCGGCGTAAATGACATCCAGATACGGCACCCCGCGCTCCATCCGGTTGATTTCAAGCCGGGCAAACGCCTTCACCGCCATCTCGTCGTTCTTGTGTTGTTCCGCGAACTCGACGATTCGGGCCAGCACCGTGTGCTTCCCGCCCACGAGGGGCCGTCCGGCCACGACCGCGTCGACCAAGTCCTGCGGCATCACCGCGGCGCGGCGCAGCGCGAAAGCCCGCTCGCAGACAATGAATACCATTGTCGCCGAGCACAACAGCAGCGGCCAGATCAGCACGCCAGCGCCAGTGAGGACATTGCCAAAGTTAAAAGTCTCGGTAACCGCGAAAAACATGATTGAGGGGAAGAACGTGCCGCGATGGGACGGCACGGCGAGGGAAAAGTTCACGGAAATCTCCGCTGGCGATCAGCTCCGGGTTTACGCCGCCAGGTAGGGGAGCTTCGCCGCCGTGGTTTTCACCGCTGGTACGCCGTCGAGCAGCTCGCCAATCGGGTCCCACCGCCCGTTGATCAGCGCATCGCGCGCCGCCGTGCGCACCTCGACCGCCACGACCTGTCCGGCAAACCGAATCTCCTGCCGTGCCACGTCGACCACCACCTCGGTTGCTGGATTCGCCTCGATCGCCGCGGCGATCCGCGCGATGTCCGCCCGGCTGGCCATCGCACACGGGATGCCCAGCGTGGTGCAGTTGCCAAAGAAGATCTCCGCGAAGTTTTCCGCCACAACCGCCCTGAAACCATGTTTCTGGATCGCCTGCGGAGCGTGTTCCCGCGACGAGCCGCAGCCAAAATTGGCGCCGGACAGCAAAATGGTCGCACCGTGGAAGCGGCTTTCGTTGAGCGGATGCGCTTTGTCCGTGCCATCGGCGTTCTTCCTCACGTCGTAAAAGAGGTACGTGCCAAGGCCGTCAAACGTGACGCATTTCATGAAGCGCGCCGGGATGATGCGATCCGTGTCGATATCGTTGCCGGGGACAAAGACCCCGCGGCCGGTTACTGAAGTGATTTTTTCAAGGGACATGGTGGAATTGGTTTTGGATTTTGAGTTCTGGGTCTTGGGTTTCGGGTTTCGGGTGGGGAACTCAGAACCCGAAACCCAGAACCTCCATGGCTGCGGCGAACCACTCAGTTTGTGTTTCCGCGGCGGACGTCGAAAACCTCACGCGCGTCAGCAACCGCTCCCGTAATCGCAGCCGCAGCCACCATCAGCGGGCTCATCAGCAACGTGCGGCCCGTCGGGCTGCCCTGGCGGCCCTTGAAATTGCGATTGGAGGAACTGGCGCAGAGCTGATCGCCGATGAGCTTGTCGGGATTCATCGCGAGACACAT
>SXSC01000055.1 GCA_005792355.1 Opitutaceae bacterium | reverse complement strand
GGCGCCGGAGAATTCGAACAGCGGCTCCATGAACTGCGTGCCCTTGACCGAATTGGCATCGAGCTTCGTGCGATCCGGATCGGGCAGCTGCAGGAAGAAGTCCCAGTTCGCCCGATCGCTCGCGAGCCGCGGGGGCTGCGCGACCATGTCGATGGCCTTGTGCCGCGGGTTCGACCGGTCCTTCGCCGGACACACCTGCACGCACAGCGAACAACCCGTGCAATCCTCCGGTGCCACCTGCAGGGTGTACCGCTGGCCGGGAAAATCGTTCGACCGGAACGGCACCGCGAGAAAGCCCTCGGGCGCGCCCGCGAACTGCTCCGGCGCGCAGAACTTCGCGCGAATCGCCGCGTGCGGACACACCATCACGCACTTGTTGCACTGGATGCAGATCGCCGCGTCCCACGCCGGCACTTCCAGCGCGATGTTGCGTTTCTCCACCCGCGCCGTGCCCGTCGGCCAGCAGCCATCCAGCGGAATCGCGCTCACCGGCATCAAATCGCCCTCGTTCGCCAGCAACCGCGCCGTCACCTTCTGCATAAAGTCGGACTCACCCGCGAAACTCGGGGGAATCGTGGCCAACGCGGTCGCATCGACGTCCGCCGGAATCTTGACCTCCTGCATCCCCGCAAGCGCGGCATCCACCGCCGCGAAATTCATCTTCACGATCTGCTCACCTTTCCGACCATAGGTCTTCGTGATGGCCTTCTTGATCTGGGCAATCGCCTCGTCCTGCGGCAAGACGCCGGAGAGGGCGAAGAAACAGGTCTGGAGCACGGTGTTCGTGCGCCGCCCCATGCCACTCGCGTGCGCCACCTGCGTCGCATCGATCACAAAAAGCCGGAGCTTCTTCGCGATGATCGTGTTTTGCCAGTCACACGGCAGCTTGCGCCACGACTCCTCAGCCGAATATGGCGAGTTCAGCAGCACGGTCGCCCCCCGCGCCGCATACCCCAGCACGTCCACGCGGCCGACAAAACTGATCTGGCTGCAGGCCACGAAATCCGCCCGCCGGATGAGATAAGGTGCTCGAATCGGCCTCGGCCCGAAGCGCAGATGCGACGTCGTCATCGATCCGGATTTCTTCGAGTCGTAGACAAAATACCCCTGCGCATAATTCGCCGTCTGCTCCCCAATGATCTTGATCGAGTTTTTGTTCGCACCCACCGTGCCGTCGGCGCCGAGACCGACAAATACGCAGCGCCGCACCTCCGGCACCTCAAGATCGAAATCGGCATCGTAGGCCAGCGAGGTGCCCGTCACGTCGTCGAGGATGCCAACCGTGAAGTGATTCCGCGGCTCCCACTTTGCGAGATTGTTAAAGACCGCCTGCACCATGCCGGGCGTGAACTCCTTCGACCCAAGTCCGTAACGACCACCGACCACCCGCGCCGAACCCGCCAGCGGCGAACGCCCTTCCGCCAGGGCCGCCACGGTGTTGAGATACAGCGGTTCGCCAATCGAGCCTGGTTCCTTCGTGCGATCCAACACGCCGATGGCCTTGACCGACGGCGGCAGCGCGCCGAGGAACGACTTGACGTGGAACGGCTGGAACAGCCGCACCGCGATCACTCCAACCTTTTCCCCGCGCCCCATCAGCCAGTCCACGGTTTCCTGAATGGTCTCCACACCGCTGCCCATCGCGATCACCACCCGCTCCGCCTCTGGGTGACCATGATAGTCGAACAGGCGGTAACGGCGCCCGGTGACCGCGGCGAACTTGTCCATCACGTCCTGCACGTGGCCGGGCAGCACGTCGTAAAAGCGGTTCACCGCCTCGCGGCCCTGAAAATAAACGTCGGGATTCTGCGCCGTGCCGCGCAGGGTCGGCGCATCCGGCGTCATCGCCCGCGCCCGAAACGCCGCGAGATCCTCCTCATCGATCACCGCCCGCAGCATCTCATCGGAGAGCAGGGCCAGTTTTTGCACCTCATGCGAGGTCCGAAAACCGTCGAAGAAATGGATGAACGGGATGCGGGAGCGATAGCTCGCCACGTGCGCCACCAGCGCCAAATCATGCGCCTCCTGGGCCGAGTTGCTGCACAACAACGCGGCGCCCGTCGCCCGGCAGGCCATCACATCCTGGTGATCGCCGAAGATCGACAAGCCTTGCGCCGCAATCGCCCGCGCACTCACGTGCATCGTGAACGGCAGCAGTTCGCCGGCGATCTTGTAGAGATTCGGAATCATCAGCAGGAGCCCCTGTGACGCCGTAAACGTCGTCGTCAGCGCCCCGCCGAGCAGACCGCCGTGAACCGTCCCCGCCACCCCACCCTCGGACTGCATCTCCACCACGCGCGGCACCTCGCCCCAGAGATTGAATTTCCCGCCGGCCGCCCACTCGTCGCAAATCTCCGCCATGTTCGACGACGGCGTGATCGGATAGATCGCGATCAGCTCTTTGAGCCGGTAGGCCACCGAGGCAACCGCCTCGCTGGCATCGCAGGTGATAAACTCCGATTTGCTGGGCTGAGTGGGCATGGCGTGAAGTGTGCGCCCTGAGGGAAATCGCGAACGCAGCGTCAGTGTGCCAGAGCTTCCCGGAACGCACTACGCAGCCCTTGCCAATCGCGAAGCATGAATTGCGGCATCTAATATCGTGACGCGACCGGGGCGGCAATTGACACCCGTGCGGCTGGCCGGTAGTTAGAAGTCGGGCTTCGCCGGTCACCTTGATGGGGCAGACCGCCTCAGACCGCGAACCGCCCAAGTTGCAACCGCCCTACCCGGAGGAGAACATGGCAAAGAAAAATCCGCAAAAACCGGCCGACGCGAAGTCGGGGAAACCGTCGGACAAATCGTCGAAAAAGAAGCGGAAGAAATTCCTCCGCAAAGAACTGGCCCGCCTCCAGATCGAGCTGGTGAAATTGCAGGAGTGGATCAAGGCGCAGGGTTTGAAGGTGGTGGTCGTCTTTGAGGGTCGCGACGCCGCCGGCAAGGGCG
>SXSC01000003.1 GCA_005792355.1 Opitutaceae bacterium | reverse complement strand
GGCATGTGCTGGAAGGACCCCGCGGAGCCCTACAACGACGGCGTGCCCTTCAAGATCACCGCGCGCGATCGCAGCGGCGTGATCCTCACGCTCATTTCCGACAATTACTTCGGCTACTGCAAAAAGGAGGTGAAGGCCCAGATCAGCTTCGCCACCAACCTGCTCGGCCAGTGCGAGGAGGAGCACGCGGGCGGTGCGGTCGTGTTCCCGAGTTACGACCTCGGCGAAGATTTCCAGCTCAGCAAACACCTCGCCATCGTCGATCACACCTTCGCCGAGGCGCTCGCCCAGCTCGGCGATCGCGTCGAACCCTCGCCGGGCGGCTGGGCCCGCGATCGGACGTATCCCGATGTCTGCTACGTGCCGCAGGACGCGTTTTTCGCGCTCCGGGCCCAGACCATCACCTGGACCGATGGCGCCGGCGCCCGCCAGGCCATCAAGCTCGTGCCCCGCCACACCTACGTGCTGCCCTCCGGCTACAAGGTCGAGATGGTGAAGCCCGAGGACGGCCGCCGCTGGCGGTTGCGCGGCACCACCGCCGAAGGCGTCCTCTGCCACAAGCCCTGCACCGTCTCCGGCGGCGGCAAGTCGGAGATTTCGAAGTCGATCGCCGATGCCATCTTCACCGCCCCCAATTTCGTCAGCGACCTCGCGCACGACTTCGACGCCATCGACGCGATCCTCCTGCGCGAGTACGGCCGGCGCTTTCGCGATCCCACCCGCAACAAATCCCACGGCCGCCCGCTGCTCAGTCCCGAACGCTCCCTCGGCTCCGTCGTCAAGCTCCTCAGCCGCAGCCCCGACTACACCGACGACTACAACGCGTGGCTCGGCGCCATTCCGCGCTACATCCTCGACCTCGTGCTCCTGATCAAGCGCGTCCACAAACCCGAATGGGGCGACCAGTGGCGCCGGCATTTCACGGTCGACACGATCAACGGCCGCCCGGGCAACGAGCTGAAATTCGGGGGAGAAAAAGCGATGACCCATTTCCTCCGGGTCGGCTTCACGCCCGACGGTGGCTGGCGCACGTTCAGCCTGCGCAAGGATTTTCAGCCCGCGGTGAAGATCCAGGCCGAAGACGACATCACGGCCGCCGTCGTGGTGCCGGCCTCCGGCCTGCAGGGCCTCTCGCAGGCCGCCGCCAACGGTGGCCGCTCGCTCAAATTCGTGCACAATTGCGAGGCCTCGCTCTTCCAGCGCCCCGACGATGCGATCCATCGCGGCTACGATCGACGCACCGAGCGCGATTTTTCCCGCCCCGGAAATTTCTTCTCCAATTACGAGCCGCTCCCGCTCGGGCTCTCCCGCGGAATCGTGGAGGACGCGATCGGGTTTGACGCTTTCACCGAACCCATCCGCACCCTCTTCGAACAATTCGTCGCCGAGGGCGCGTCCTCCGCTGTGCCCGCCCAGGCGGGCAGCCCGGGCTATCTCGCGTCGCCCGCGCACCCGCGCGTGGTCGACGGCAAGCCGACGAAGAACCCGCGCTACCTGCAACGCCGGCCCGATCTCGAGGATCCGCGCACGACGTATCTCGCGCAGGTCGGCGCCCAGCTCTACCGCCGGGCCCCCGCCGGCGCGCCCGCGCTCTTCCCCGTCGGCGCCGTCCTCGCCGGCCGCCGGCTCAATCCACCGGAAGCGGGCGTCAAACCGATGTGCGTGTTCGGGCCGATCCATTATCAGGAGCTGCCCGAGGCGTTTATGGATTTCATCGCGAGCCTCACCGGCAAGTCCCCCTCGACCACCGGCGCCGGCTCCGAGGGCGCGCTGACCAAGGGGCCGTTCAACGCCCTGCCGCCAATTTACGATCTCAACGCCGCGCTCGTATCGTACGCGCTGACGGGGCTTCCCGTCTTCTCGACGGCGGCCGGCTGGGTGGGGCCGCGCTACCGCGTGGACCACGACATCAGCCTGCTCGTGCCGGAAATCTGGGCGCGCATGACCCCGGAGGAACGCACGCCGCGTTTCCTGATCGACCACGGCTACCTCGAGGCCTGCCTTGACTGGACGCACGAGGGAAAACCCGTGTTGGCGAGCCGGCTCGGCTGGCGCGTGACCTCCCGTTTTGTCCAGACCTTCTGCGGTCGGGTGCTCGGCAATCCCAGCACGCTCTTCGACGAGGAGATGCTGCGGCCGGAGCTGCAGGATCGCGCGGTGTTTGCCGAAGGCATGGAGAACATCGTGCAGGCGATGCGGACGGCCGCGCTGAGTTACTTCGCGGATGGCTCGATCGAGCAGGCCGTGCCACCGCTCCAGGCGCTGCTGCATATCATGCGCGATGGAACCTGGGAGGGATTGGGCGCCGGCGATCCGAAATTCCGCGCGCTGTTCGGTCGCGACGACGTGTTGCGCAGCGCCTGGTATCGCGCCCGGCTCGAAGCCCAGCAGCGGTGCGACATCGCGCAGTGGGAGAATCGGGCGGAGTACCTCGAACGGTTTCAGGCGCGTCCCAACTACGCCGACCTCGCGGAAAGCCTCGGGGTGCGGGAGCGGCTCGCCGCCACCCACGCCGCCGTCGCTGCGGCGCGCGGGGCGGGCTATGTGGATACATTGGTCGGCACGCTCGGCGTGGATCCGGCGCTGGTGGAGTGATCTTGACCGTGAGGTTGATCAACGCGGGGCGCCTCTGCAGAATGACGCTGACGGCCGCAACGAGGGGCGCTTGCCCCAGCGCCCAAGGTGGGCCGGGTGCTCCGCGCGCGGCTTGCAGACGAACGGTCACAAAACGCCAGCCGATCTCAATCCCGGTCACCTGCGATTCAATGGAGCCGGCGGATGAAGACCGGCAATCCCCGCACGCCCCGAATCTCTTTTTGGCGATCTTCCCTGCCCGGTGAATTCTGCCCCATGGGGCGGAATTCCCTCGACCCGGCGTCGCGCGGTCGATCGGCGAACCACCGCGTGCGCGCAGCGCTATCCGCGGTCGAGCGGACTCCGCACCCCCAGCCCCGGTTCGCTCATCACGTGCGTATAAATCTGCGTCGCCTCGACGCTTTCGTGCCCAAAAAGGTCCTGCACCTTGCGAATGTCCGTTCCGTTTTCGCGCAGATGAATCGCGAACGAGTGCCGCAGCACGTGCGGCGTCACGCGCTTCGTGATGCCGGCGGCGATTGCGGCGGATCGCACCGCGTGTTGAAACGCGCTGTCGGTGACGTGGTGCCGGCGCCGCGTGCCCGTCGCCGGATCGACGGCGGTCTCGCGCGAAGGAAACAGCCATTGCCATTCGAACGTCTCGCCCGCCCGGAAATATTTCTGAGCCAGTCCCTCTGGCAGCCATACCCCGGGGAGCACCGTCGCCCGATCTTCCGCGTGCAAATGCTTCAGACGCTCAAGATGGGCCTCCAACGTTGCCACGATCATCCACTCAGAAGATCGCACGCGATGCCGGCCCGGCGGCGGCACATGTTGCAGATGTCGCCGCATGAACTCGTCAGCGGTGAGCGTGCATTCTGCTGGCTGCTGCGTCGCGGAATCGGTGTAGCGGAACGTCACATGCTCGTCGGTCATGGTGACGATGCGCTCATCGCTGATGGCGGTGCGAAACGTAAGCGGGGTCATGTCGATAATCCGTACATCCGTTGCACCGGCCATCCGGTTATCCGTCCACCGCCGGAGTTTTGTATCGACTATCGACATGACCCCCATCGTCCGTCGCAGCGTGTTCGGGCGGGTCTCGATGACACCGACTCCGAGCGGCAGCATGGCCGTCTCGCTGGCACGGCGTGGTCGCCGGCCGCTCCCGCTTGCGCCGCTTGCTCCCGTCCCCGAATAAGAGCCCAACCCAGGGAGTGGCTTGACGCGGAGCCACCACCCGGCTCTGGATGAACAAGCCCGGGCGTGACGTCGGGCGAAGAACGAACTCTCCAACCGTGCCCCACCCATATCGGCAAAATTTCCGCCGCTGTCCCTGTTGCTGCGGGGGTGAAGGATACTTGAACTTTTTGACCTGTTCGCACTGCGGGCACGTCGTGGCGGCCTGCGACGAAGTTGGCAGTGTTTTTGCCGACCCACGCGAACTTTCGATTCGCTGGCCGGATTGGCTGGATTACGGGGATCGCGTGCAGACCCCGTGTCCGGGTTGCACGATCGGGCTGATGCAAGATTATCGCTGCTCACTGGAGCATGAAATTCTCGCCATTGGATTTCTCCCCACCGAGTTCGAGTTGGGTGAACTGCCGTTGGAAGACTGAATAGTGGCCAGCCGCGTTCAGGCGGCCGGTTCGGATTGCCCGACGGAGCCAATCGGACGGGGTAGGGATGATCGGGGTTCGCGCCGAGGAGCGCGCTGAGCGAGCGTCGTTGGCGGGGCAGTCGCGTGGGAGGTGCGGAGGTTGGGCGCGCCGGGAGCGCCGGGTTGGCGAACATCGATCGCCCTGACCCTTTGGAATCAGTTCTTTGGATTTCTCCAAACGTAACGCCAAGCTGTCGACGGTGCGCAACGACTCAATGCACTGGCCCCCGGGCTTGCCACCCGCCCGCGCGCCGTCTTTTGTCCGCCGCGATGTTTTCTCTCCCACACCCCTTCCGGCGCTGCGCGCTGGCACTCACCGTGGTTTTTGCCGCCGGCGCCTCAGCCGCCCAAGCTCAGGCACCCCAGGCCAAAGCCGCCTCGAATTACGAACCGGCCGAGCCGCACATCCCCACCGGTATGTTCACGCTGCCCGCCGACCTCGAGGTCAGGCTCTGGGCCAAAACCCCGCAACTGCGCAACCCGTCGAACATGGACATCGATTCCCAGGGCCGCATCTGGGTCGCCGAAGCCTACAACTACCGCCGCCACTCCGGCAAGGATCCCGCCGGCGACCGCATCATGATCCTCGAGGACACCGACGGCGACGGCATCGCCGACAAGAGCAGCGTCTTCGTCCAGGAACCGTCCCTCCTCGCCCCGCTCGGCATCGCCGTCATCGACAACAAAATCATCGTTTCCTGCGCGCCCGATTTGATCGTCTACACCGACATGGACCGCGACGGAAAATACAACCCCGCCGTCGACCGGCGCGAGGTCCTGCTCTCCGGCTTCGAGGGCCGCAATCACGATCACTCGTTGCACTCGGTGACCTTCGGCCCCGACGGCAAATGGTACTTCAACCAGGGCAACACCGGCGCCTGGTTCACCGATCGCTCGGGCCGCACCTTCCGCATCGGCAGTCATTACGAGGGTGGCAAGGGGCTCGGCGCCTTCACGCACGACCTGCGCCCCAGCGAGTACGCCGGACAGAAGAGCGACGACGGCCATGTTTACGTCGGTGGCACCGCGATGCGCATGAATTCCGACGGCACCAATGTGGAACCGATCGGTTTCAATTTCCGCAATTCCTACGAGCAGACCGTGACGTCGTTTGGCGACGTGTTTCAAAACGACAACGACGATCCCCCCGCCGCCCGCACCTCGTTCCTGCAGGAGTACGGCAACATGGGTTTCAACTCGCGCGACGGCCGCCGCGGCTGGGCCTCCGACCGTCGACCCGGGCAAAACACGCAGGTCGCCGAGTGGCGGCAGGACGACCCGGGCGTGGTCCCGGCCGGCGACGTCTACGGCAACGGCGCCCCCACCGGCATCGTGTTCTACGAGGGCGACGAGCTGGGCGCGAAGTGGCGCGGAGCGCTGCTGAGTTGCGAGACCTCGCGCAACGTCGTGTTCGGTTATTTTCCGAAAGCCGTGGGCGCGGGCTACCAGCTCGAACGATTTGAATTTCTGACGACCAATCCCAAGCGCGAATTTTCCGGCATCGATTCCTCGCGCGGGCGGCTCCGCGCCGATGATTTCACAACGTGGTTCCGCCCGTCCGACGTCGCGGTCGGGCCCGACGGCGCGATCTATGTGGCCGACTGGTTCGACCCGCGCACGGGCGGTCACGCCGCGCTCGACGCCAGCTTTGCGGGTGCGATTTATCGCATCACGCCCAAGGGCAAAAAGCTCACAACTCCGAAGATCGATGTGAGCACCACCGCCGGCCAGATCGCCGCCCTGAAGAACTCCGCGGTCAACGTGCGTGCGCTCGGCTTCCTGAAGCTGCGCGATGGGGCCGGGTCCTCCGTCGCACCCGTCGCGGCGTTGCTCAACGACAGCAATCCCTACATCCGCGGTCGTGCCGTCTTTCTGCTCGCCCAGCTCGGCTCCGAGGGGCTTGCCAAGACCGAGGAACAGCTTCGCAGTTCCGATGCGATGATGCGCCTCGCGGCCTTCCGCGCCCTCCGCCGCGTGAACCACCGCGTGCTGGAGCACGCCAAGGTTCTCGCCCGCGATTCCTCGCCCGCCGTCCGCCGCGAAGTCGCAGTCGCGCTGCGCGACACCCCGCTCGACGGCTCCCGCGAAATTCTCCTCACCCTCGCCAGGGGATACGACGGCACGGACCGCGCGTACCTCGAAGCCTGGGGCACGGGTTGCAGCGGCAAGGAAGCGCAGGTTTACGCCGCACTCGCCGCGAGCGCGCCAGACCAGGACGCCGCGAAGTGGCCGGCCAGTTACGCCAATCTCATCTGGCGACTCACGCCGGTCGGGGCCGAAGGCGCGTTCGCCGCTCGTGCCGCCGCGACCGCCCTGCCGGAGAAGGACCGCATCGCCGCCGTCACCGCCCTCGGTTTCATTCCGACGAAAGCATCGGCCAACGCCCTGCTGGACCTCGCGCAGAAATCGACCGGGATGACCAAGGCTCACGCGATGTGGTGGCTGATGAACTACAAGGAAATCAACTGGAAGGACGCCGGCATCGATGCCGCCCTGAAGGATCGCGGCCTCTACGACCCCGCGACTGTCTCGATCTCCCCGAGCATCGTGCCCGAGCCGGAGCCCTCGAAGCTGCCCTCCGTCGCGGAGATCGCCAAGCTCAAGGGCGATGCCACCAAGGGCGCCGCCAAGTCCCAGGCCTGTCTGCTGTGCCATCGGATCGGCGACGCCGGCAACGACTACGGCCCCG
Source organism: Opitutaceae bacterium (assembly GCA_005792355.1). Taxonomy (GTDB): domain Bacteria; phylum Verrucomicrobiota; class Verrucomicrobiia; order Opitutales; family Opitutaceae; genus ER46. The sequence continues at coordinate 2,541 of SXSC01000003.1, read as the reverse complement.
CGCTCAACGGTTTCGCCCGGGCCCAAACGACCGAGGTGGTGATCACCGCCATCGTCGATCCGTCGGCGGAGATCTCGCATGGCTTCGACGGCGTGCAAATCAACCTCCGTGACGGCGGCCAGATTCACGGCATTCTCATGAGCGGCGGCGATCCGCTCGTCGTGCAGTCGATGGGAGGTCTCACGCAGATGATCCCGCAGAACAAGATCCGCGGTGGCAGCCGCCAGCAATTGGGGCGGTCACTTATGCTGAGCGCCGATCAACTCGGCCTCTCGGCGCAGGACGTGGCCGACGTCGTGGCGTACTTGAAGACACTGTGAGGCCGGCGGGAGCACGGTCTAACCTTGCTGCCTCGTGAGCCCGCCCGGTCGGGCCGACCGATCTTCCTGGGGGCGCCCTGCTGGCCAGCAGAGCGCGAGTCATGCATTTGGAGATCGAAACCTGCGGGGTGAGGGCACCCCGCCTCCAACAATCCTAATCGAAGAGCACCAGACCGCATTCTTCGCAGCACAGCAACCGCAACCGAACACGAGGGACGACTGCCGTGTCGTCCGCCTCCGGCCCGGACGGCGCCGGGCCCTCCAGAAAAATCGTCGCAGAAGCTGTTGGCTGGCTCATGAGGCTAGCGCCCGCCCCTTCGGAAAGCGGATGCGGGCACAAACTCCAAGCGCTGCGCCACCCCTTCCCGGAGGCGATCGCGAACGTGCTTGCGCACTCCCGAGTAGCATCATTTATTCATGCTTAAGTATGAGAATTACAATCGATATTGATGCAACCGATCTGAGGAAAATTCAGAAAGTTACCGGACTAAAGAAGAAGTCCCCGGCGGTGAGTCAGGCGTTGGACGAGTTCCTGCGCCAGCAGGCGCGGCGTGAATTCATTGTGCGAGCCTTGTCGGGCCAGACCGACTTTGCCTTGACGAACGACGAATTGGAGGCGCGCGATGTCTATGAAGCTCGTTGACAGCTCGCTGTGGATCGAATTCCTCCGCCGCAAGGGCGACCCCGGCGTGAAGCACCTCGTGGCGCGGCTCTTGGACTCGGAGACGGCGGCCTACACCTGCCCGATCCGGTTTGAATTGCTGGCCGGAGTGAAATCCGGCGAGGAAGCGGATCTCGCCCAGGCGCTGCAATTCAGTTTGCACCTGCCCTTCGCCGGCGACGACTGGCGAGAGGCGGCGCGGTTGGAGCGGGAGCTGCGGGCCAAGGGGCTCACCATTCCGCGCAACGATCTGTTTGTCGCCACCGTTGCCATTCGCACCAAACTGGCCGTGGCCTGTCGCGACACGCACTTCGACGCGATCCGCAAGGTCGTGGGAGCGCGGCTCGAGGTGGAGCAATTCTAGCGCGGCTTCCACGCTGTTTTCGGCAGGTAGGTGGCGAGATGTTCCAGACCCATTCTCCGCAGCAGGTCCAGAAACCGGGGGGTCATTCTGAGACTGTCGACGAGTGGATGGGTGAGATGAAACACGAGTGACGCGGAGTGCTCGTCGAATGCCTCGTTCAAACACCGCATGACCGCATCCGAATCGCGGAGACCGGCATGAACCACCAGTTTCCACGCCGCCACACTCCTGCCTTCTCTTTCATGTGTTTCCAACTCCGCGAGGCAGCCGAGGGCCTCGTCGTTTTTTCCCGCGATGGCGTAGCTCAATCCGAGCCAGGCAATGCAGTGAACCACGCGCCCATCCAGTTCAATCGCTCGTTGGATACTCGCCAAAGCTTTGGCCGCCCTTCCGGCGGTGACGAGGGCAACACCCAACACGTAGTGGCCACTCCCCCATAACGGATCGAGATTGATAAGCTGCCGCGCTTGGGCGATGGCGCCCTCAAAATCACGGCCGAAATAGTGAGTCCAACAGAGCTGAAACCGTGCCCACGGGTCCACTGGATTGAGGTCGACCGCATGCCGCCCGTGATCGAGTGCTTCCGCGAAGCGGGTGTCCAGCCAGATGAGGGGCGCGGTGTACCACCCATGCGCCTCCGCGTAGTTGGGGTTGAGCCGCAGGGCCTCGTTAAATGCCCGCTCGGCGCCGGGCAAATTCCAATCGTAGAACGTGGCAACCAGCGCGAGGGAGACATGAGCCTCGGGCAGTGTCGGTTCGAGCGCGAGCGCCTGCTGCGCCGCCGTACGGGCCTTCGGCATCGTCTCACTGGCCGGAAGCGCGAGCCACGCCGCCGTCATCCAAACGTAGGTGTAGGCCAGCGCGGCAAAGGCGGGCGCATAGGTGGGATCGGATTCGATGGCGCGCTGATACGCCCCCAGCGCCTTTTGCATTCCCTCGGTTGTCGCCTGGCGGAAGAAGTGGCGGCCTTTCAAATACCAGGAGTGCGCCTCCAGGTTTTCCGTGTGCCGCTTCAGGACGAGTTTCTTCTCCTCGCCCAAAAGGTTTATTTTCAGCTTACCAACAATGTTCAGCGCGATTTCGTCCTGAATCGCAAAAACGTCCGCCACCTCGCGGTCAAAACGCTCCGCCCAGAGATGCTGCCCGTCGGAGGCGTTGACCAGCTGCGCCGTGACCCGGATGCGGTTGCCGGCTTT
>SXSC01000054.1 GCA_005792355.1 Opitutaceae bacterium | reverse complement strand
TTCCAGGCGCGGCTGGCCTACTACTTCGGCGGCCGATCTCCGGGGCAGCTCTCGGCGGCGGTCTCACAGGACCGCGCGACCAACTTCGTCAGCACGCAGAACTACACGGCCTCGGAATTCGGCGTCGAGGATCCCATCTTTTCCGGCTATACTTTCATCACCACGCGCAACGACGATCGGATGCAGCGCACCCGCAACATGGACCTGAACTACAACCAGACGCTGGGTTTTCTGCCGAGCCCTTACCTGCGCGGCATCAGCCTCGGGGCCAACCTCAGCCGCACCTACGTGAACGTACGGCGCAACAACGTCGCCCCGTGGCGCGCGACGGCGCGACTGGGCTACACCTACAAGCGCTTCAACGGCTCCTTCGGCCTGGTGCACGTCAAAGACAAGCCCAGCGGCAACTACGGGCAGTTCTTCGGTGAGATCACGAAGTACGATCTCTCGGCGAGTTTCCGGCTGACGAAATGGGCGTCGCTTTATGTGCAGGGCCGCAACATTTCCAACGTGAAGGACATGTGGTACCAGTCGCCCCCCGGCGTCACGGAAGGCGAACAGCGTGCGCTCCGGCAGATCAACGCTTTCGGCGCCAACTGGGTCTTCGGCATCAAGGGCCAGTTCTGATCGCACCCGCTCTGAACGGGGTCAGGCCGAAAAATGTTAAGGCTGATGGCAAACGTATACCCTACCCGACTCAGCGCGTCGGCTCGCTTGTCGTGATCGCGAGGTTGTCGAGATAGAACTCGGTCTTCTCGGTCGCCCCGCTGATGAAGCCGACCCAGTCGAGCGTCTTCATCCCGGCACTGCGGAAGGGCAGGTCCTTGAACTCCTGCGTCGCGCCGCCCGTCGGCGTGACGCGCAGCGTCCAGTGCCCCGGGGCCGCGGCGCCCAGCTCCGCCACCACCTCGAAGCGCACCCAGTGCTGCAGTGGGATGTCGGCCGCCAGGCCTTTCACGCCGGTGAGCTTGCCGTCCTTGATCTGCAGCATCGGACCGGTCTGGTACGGCGAGGCCTTGTTGCGCCACTCGTGGATCACGATCGCCTTGGGTTCGATAAAGAGATCAAAGCTGATCGTCGTGGTCCCGGTCTTGTGGTTCGGAGCCAAGGTCAGCATCGGAAAGTAGGTGGCCGGCAGCCCCGGCGCATCGACAAAGAGCAGGCTCTGCTTGCCTTCCGACTTCTGCGCACCCGTGAGGCGGAGGGCGTCGCCCCGCGGCGGTTGGCCGGCTCTTTGTTCGGCCAGACTTCCGTTGGCGTAGGGGAAGGGAAACTTCGGGTTGGTGATGCGCCCTTCAAAGTTCTGCCGGATGTTCAGCGCCGGCGGGACCGGCTTGGCGGGCCGCGGGCCGGCCGGCTCGCGCGCAAAGGTCGCCGCCAACTGGCGCCACGCCGGGTCGCCAACGACGCCCATCGTGGATACATCGATGGGCTTGAACCCGAGCGCGAGCGCCGGCGAGCCGGGCTTCAGGCGGAAGTCGCGCGCCGCGGGGTTCTCGAACAGCGGATCCGCGATGATCGACCCCGCATCCTGGCCCGTCTCCTGCCAGGCCGCGAGCGGGAGGGCCTTCGCCGTGAACGTCACCGGGCGGCCCGCGTAATCCCAGTACAGGTTGCCCTTAAGCAGGAAATTCGCGGGCGTGCCGTTCCAGTTGCCGCCGAGCAGGTCCCCGCGGTCATACACCACCAGGTTGTTCTCGAAGGTGAACGACCGGTGTTCCTCGAGGCGCGTGCGCTTGACCTGCACCTCGCTGGAGAAGGCGAAGATGTTGCTTCGAATGATATTGTCCCGGCCGTAGTGCTGGTGAAAGCCGCCATCGGTCGTAATGTAAGTGACATTACCTTCCATCACGATGCCCGTGCTGCCTTCATCCGTGTAGAGGCCCCAACCGCCGTAGCTGAAGCAGGTCACGTCGTGGATGAGATTGTGACTGACACTCGTGCCCTCGGATGGGCCGAGCGTGTAGACGCCGCCCATGTCGCTCAACAGCCCGCGCCCGAGATGGTGCAGATGGTTTCGCTCGATGCGATTGCGCTTGGCGCTGCTCGGCGCGTACCCCCAGCGCCAGCCCACCGAGATCGCAGTATAAAAGAGGTCGGAGATTTCGTTGTGCGTGACCTCGTTGTCCGAGGAAAACCCAATCCACACCCCCACCGCACACGGAAAGAGCAGGCCGCCGTCGCGGATGATGTTGTTGTGGATCCGATTGTGGCTCGCGAGATTTTCGGGCTTCGGCTCCTCGGCGAGCGACCCGACTTTCACGCCGCCCGCGCCCATGTCGGTGATGAGGCATTTCTCGACGACCACCTCGCGGCAACCCTGCTGCAACGAGAAACCGTAGCTGCCGAAGTGCGCGAGCTCGCAGCCCTCGAAGGTCACCTGCCGGGCATGCGCCAGCGTGATCACGCCATCGACGCTGCGCACGGCCGCCTGGTTGGCCTCAAAGGTCGCGACGGAAGCGACGCCCTTCGCGTGTCGAAACTTCAAGCCCTGGAAGCGGAGGAACTGCACCGGACGGGCGCCGTCGCCAGCCAGCGTGAGGAACTTCTCCGCCTGCGGAACGATCGCGCCAACGCCGGCCACGGTCTCACCTGGCCGCGGCAGATAAGAGAGCAGACCCGCCCGGGACAGAAACCACTCGCCGGGCTGGTCGAGCAGCGAAGGCAGATTCTCGATGATATAACCGGTATTGTGATCGAGGGTATTGTGCGGTTTCACCGGCCCGCCGCGCACCACCACGATGCCCTGGAGCGGATCGACGGACTCCACCCGGCGCCGGGTGTTGTCCCACTTGTGATAGAAATTGATTACCGCATCTCGGGCCTCGGTCGGCGTGACACCACGGAACCCCTGCAGATCCTCCGCCTTTACCCTCAGCGTCTGCTCGTAGATCTCCGCGCCCTGCTCCGTCGCCACCTTCTTTTCCTCCTCGAGGCTGCGCATGAAATGGTAGCCCTGCGCCACCGAACGCGCCCGCACGGCCCGACGCTCGCCGACCCAGAGTTGCTCGAAAAGACCCAGGCCCGCGGGTAACTGCACTTCCCAGCGTCCGTCTGGGCCGGCCCGAAAAGCCGGCAGGGATTTCCCACCCGAAATAATCACCTCCGCGCCCGGCGCCGCTTCGTAGGAAACCACCTTGCCACTCTCGCCCGAGTCGCGCGCGTCGAAGGCCACCGCCTGCTCGATCCGGTAGGTGCCGCTGGCAAACCGCACGCGAACCGGCTCCGCCAACGGCCGTGGCAGCTGGCGTACCGCAAGCCGCGCGCCCTCCAACGACGCCAGCGGGCCGTCGGTCTTCGCGGCATTGGGCTGGGCGAATCGCCCCGACCAGCGGTCGTTGCCCAGCGGGCTGACATGCAGATCGAGGGCGAGGACCCCGAGCGGTGAAAAACCAAGGACGAGGGCCAGGGAGCGAATGAAAAGACGCATGGTCAGGACAAGGTTGGAGCCCTGACTGAACCGACTCCGCGCGCGCAACGCGATCCGATTGATGCGCGCTATCCCCGTCGGGCTGCATCGCAGCGGTTGCGCTCCACGAAGCGGGGATCGGAGCGGACCGCCGCCACGTTGCGACCTGCCGGCTGGCGCGCCTACCGTCCGTACGTCGGCGACGCGTAGTCCGGAATCGTGGCGAGGATTTTCTTCCACTCCTCCGCCTTCTCCGGCCGGCCGGTGATCTCGAAGATCTTGACGAGCGCGCCCACCCCCTCGCGGCACATGCTGACACTGAGCGGCGTTATGGTCCCCTTGGCTATTGCGGTCTTTTGCGTTTCCCAGACCTCGAGCAGGACTGGTTCCGCCTCTTGGTAACGCTGCATCCCCAGGAGTGCCAAGCCCACGGTACTTCGAGCTTCAGCGAGAAATATGTTGTCTTGGGAAAACACATTCAGGCGGTAGTCGAGCGATCGCTTCGCCCAACTGAGGGCCGGTTCGAAATCCCCATTATCCAAGAGCTGCAAAGCCATTGAGCGGAAGAAGCGGCCGGCCATTCGACGGTTATCTTCGAACTGGGAGCTGATGACCGCGAAGGTGGTGCGCAAAAGGGACTCCGGGCTGGTTCGGGTTTTCCACTCCTCGGCCAATTTCGATTCTCCCGCGGCCGTGAGGAGAGGCACCAGCGCGCTCGCGCAGCGCGCAAGTTGGTTGGTGCGTTCCGATCCAAGGTCGCCCTCCTCAAATCGGCGCCATAAGATTTCACAGGCCGCCAATAATAGTGGCTTGGCCAGTAGGCGCGGCACTTCCGCCCACAACGGGACGGCCAGCAATAAGATGAAAATTGCAAGACAACGGCGCATGGTCACTCTGAACGTGACCAGACGGGCATTGTTCCGCAAGCCCGCAGCCCTACATCCGGCAAATCAGCAGCTCGCGCTCGCAAATCATTTTCTTCGGCGCGACTGACTTAACTACCGCGGCAGCGGCTGCCCTTTGAACTGGGCGGTCAGCCGATCAGTTTGCCGCATGACTTTTGCCATCGCGATGTCGAACGCGGCGAAGTTTCGCAGACGAACGACCTGCCCGGCTGAAAGGGTCTCGTTCAGTTGCGGCGCCGCGGCGTCCCAGTTGACGCTCAACCAAGTTGACAACTGCCAGGACTGCTTCGGCGCGCGCTGACTGTGCCGATCAAGTATCTCCGTGACGCGCTCTACTTGAGCCCACGTTGCGGGTATTTCGGGATAAACCTCGATCGAGGCGAGGCGCTGGACTTCGCTCCGGAGAAACTGGGTGCGGAGGTGTTCGCGATAACGCTCTTCCAAAGGGCCGAAGAATTCGGCCTCTTTTTTTGCAAACATTTCGTCATGCTCGCGCGCTAGCGCCTGGTAGGCCTCCCTATTGCGGTCGAGCCCCTGCATCTCCGCTACCCCAATACGATCCATTATCAACTGCTCACGCTCGATTCTCAGATTCTTGAATCTCTCGATTTGCTCAGAAGACATGCCAAGTGCCCTGAACATTCCGCCATAATCCAAATCGAGGCTGCCCTGCAGTTCCCGGCAGTGGGCCGCCATTTTTTCCGGATCGTTTGCGACGATCGCTTTGGCACTGAACCGCCGCGCCGGCGCCGGCGCCTTGTCGCGCGTATCGTTGCCGGACGCCACAAGTGTACGAGCCGCAGTCGATGCCGTCTGCGATGCAGGACTGGCCTTGGATTCGGGCCGCGCATCAGAGGACGTCGATTGAGCAACGCGCAGCCGCTGTTCCCATTGGGCAATGCTTCCACGCACTTCATCGCACGGTAAGGCGAGGGCCTTCAACCCCTGTTGGCTCTGGGCACATTGAATGTTCGCTCGGATGGTGAAACCGATGCCAAGCGTAGCGGCGGCGAGGGCCGTGATGAACAATTTCGTTTTCATTTTTTCGCGGGAATGGCGGCGGGGTGATAGTCAGCGAGTTGGGCCTCCATGCGCCCGCGGGCGGCCAGCGCTTGCAAGCCCTGGAGCTGTGCGGGGGACAAGAACGTCTCCGCTCGGGCGAGAATCGCGATCCAATCGCGCGTGCGCCGCACCACATTGAGGAATCCATTCTGAGATCCAGTTTCAGTTCCGGGACTGGCGGTAACCGGATCGCCGGAATTCGCGATGAGCTGCACAAGCTGGTCTGACTGCGACTGGCGTAGCGGGGCATCGGCATAGTAAAGTTTCGCCGACAACTCACTGACCAGAAATGCCCCGGATCGCGTCTTGCGGAATTCAGCGAGCCGGTCCGCCGCAGCCTCGCCGAATTGCGTGCGAAAATCGCGAAAGAAATCTTTGGCCATCGTCCCTCCGTCATTGTTAGCGAGCAGTCCGGCGAGCCGCTGAGCCTCGCGGATTCCCATGGGTCGTTCCAACAGATCGCCGGCTGCCGCCAGCTGCGCCGAGGTGAGACCGGCCCGTTCGAGGCCGAAATAGGACGCGTTGGACATTCGATCCCGTTTGAGGCGGAGTTCCCGCAACTGCGGGTCGGCCGCCAGCAGTCGTTGGAGCGCTTCGTCCTGCGCCTTGCTTTCTGCATCGGTCGGCGCTGCTGCAGGCGCGCGTTGCTCGACCGCGTTCTGGCGCTCACGGGTTTCCTGCTCCGCGATACGAGTGCGCGATTCCAGATCGGCAAGCTGCGCCCGTAATGCAGCAAACTCTCCCCTGGCTCTCGTTAATGTTGTGCTGTCTGTCTGCGCCTTGCCGCTATGGTAAACAGCCGTTGTGATTGCCAGCACGGCGGCAATGCTCGCGGCGATCGTTGCTTTGTTCGTAATCATGAAAGTCGCAATGAGGCCCACGCCCGACACTGCGCCGGCGCCGACGAGCGCGGCAGCGGTGATCGAGGTGGCGAGGCCCATAGGGGCGGTTGCGCCGACTTGGTTCGCGAAGACGGTCGCGAGCGCGGCACTGGTCGACTTCACGCCGCGGCGCGAGAGAGCGGCGCGCAATTTGTCGAGCGCACGATCGACGCGCATCCGGGCCGCATCCTCGGAGAGGCTGAGCGTCGCGCCGACGTCGGCGAACGGCCGGCCCTCGAAGAAGCGCAGCAGCACGGCTTCGCGGTCGCGGTCGTCGAGTTCGTGAATCACATCGTCGATCATGGGGCGGAGGCGTTCCCACTCGGCGGCGGGATCGGAGTCGTGAAGAAGGGCATTCATCGTCGTGGCCTCGTGCTCATGTTGCTGGCGGGAAGAATCGGCGCGCCGCGCTTTCGTTGCCGCGAACCGCGTGCTCGTGTGCAGCCAGCCAGTGAGGGTCGCGCGATCGGTGAGCGAGGCGGCCTTGCGCGCGAGATCGGTGAAGACCGACTGGGCAACGTCCTGCGCGCGGTGGGTGTCGCCGCCCACCTGGCGCAGCGCGGCGAAGTAGACGAGGTTCAGATGCCGCCGCACCAGCTCGGCGAAAGCCGCCTCGGAGCGGTCTTCGGCGTAGCGGCGGAGGAGTTCGGTGTCACCGTTCATGGTTGCATGAACTATCACCGCGCCGGGCGGAAACCGAACAAAGTTTTTTTGCGCAAAAAGTGGCTGCGGCTTCCAGCCGCAGTTTTTCAGATTCATCGGCTGGAAGCCGATGCCACTACATCCGGCTAACCCCCTCCCGGATCCGATCCCCCTGAAAATCCAGTTTCCTATCGGTAAGCGCACGCTGCCATCAGTCCGCACCGGGCCGAAATCGATCACGGTATTGGCCTCATTGAGCCGGGGGCGATCGCGGGCGGAGAAGTCGGGGCCCTCACCGGTGGCCGGCACAAACGCGAGGCTGGCGCCACCGTCGCGCACCTGCAGTACGCCGAGCAAAATCGCGTTGCCGCCGCCGTCGGCTCCGCGCAGCCGCACGCGTTCGCTGGTACCCGCCTGGTCATAGAGCCCGATGAGCCAGCGGTAGTCGCCATCGGGAATCGTCGCCGGTATCACGAGATTAAACGGGCCGTCCGCGACGACTTGGTTCACCTGCCATTGGGAGGTCGGCGGTGTGAGCGCATGATCCTGCTGCCAGCGGATGGTGTTGTCGGACGTGAAGTGGACGAAGCAGCGGTAGTCCTTCGCGAGCCGATCCTGCACGGTCCAGCGATAGGTGACACGCAGAGCGCGCGGACCCGTCTGCTGCCAGTCCGCGACGGAAGGCCGGATGTCGCGGAACGTGGAAAGGTTCCAGTCGAGGGCGCTGCGGGCGTTGGCGAAAAACGTGTCACCGGTATCGGCAAAATCGCAGACGATGCCCTGGCGGAGCACCGTGCCGGCGGTCACGCCCGCGCCTTCGGCCAGCCAACCGAGCGGGGGCAGCGTCCACGCGCCGGCGGCGAGCGGCGTCTCGGCGCTGTTGGCGGTGACGATGAGTCCGTTGTCGTAGCGCACGCGCACGCGTTGCGCCAGCGGTTGGTCGCGCTTGGCGAGCGCGCTGGCGTCAATCCACGCGCCGCCGTCGCCTTCATAAAGGACTTCGGCCACACGCGCGGCCCCGTAGCGCGCCGCCACCGGTGACACCAGATGGTGCTCTAGCCAGGCGAGCGGCACATTGGCATAGGTCGAGGTGGCCAGAAAAGGAGCATGGCCGTAGGCGACTTCCTGCATCCGGTAACGGTCCAGGTAGAGCAGCGGCGGCGGCCCGGCAAACGTCGCTTCATCCGCCTCCGGATACCAGCGGTTGTAGTAACCCATCCCGTGGTTGACCATCTGCGGATGGATGCGCAGCAGGTCAAAGTCCGGCAGCAGCGGCGCGGTCAACCCGCCGTTGATCGGCCAGCCGGCTCCGAACTGGGCCTCGACGCCGTCGAGTTGCCCGCCCCAAAACCAGTGCCGGTGACCCTCCCCGAACAGCGGGCCCTCGTGCGTGGCGCGCTCGTAGTCGAAGAGCTGGCGGTGAATCTCCCGCACGCGCGCGAAGGTGCCGGCGCCCTCCTCGCCCGCGCGCTGGTCGACATGGAACCACGGCGCGACCGCTGAGTTGACATCGAGAAACGCCGCCGTGGTGAGGAAGCGGCGGTGAATCTCCGGCGACTGCGTCGCGGCCAGCCGCAGGACGGCGTTGGGCTGAATCGCGAAGGACTGGATTTGGGTGGATTGGTTGAACCAGGCATTCACCCGGCCCCCGACGGAGTTCAGCGCGACGTCGGCGGGGTTGAACAACTCGTAATTGGGGTAGTAATCGACGTAGTTCTCGTGGAGCGCGCAGCGGAGTCCCAGCCGGCGGGCCGTGGCGGTGAGCGTCGCCATCGCGGCGTCGCCCCCGAGGGAAGCCTGGGCGGGCAGATGCGCCGGCAGGGCGTTGTCATAACCGCTGCGCTGCCACACGTGGATCAGCGCCACGCAGTTCGTCACCCCGTGGTCGGCCAGCACCTCGAGGTTGCGCGCAATGGTGGCGAACTGTCCGCCCCAGATGTCGAGCACGACCTTGTCGGCCAACTGCGTGCGCCAGGGCGAGGGCGGATGCGGGACGTTCGGGAAGACCTCGGCCAGATGCCAGGCCGCGGTGAAAATCGCCCGTTCCCCGAGCGGCACCCGGGTCCCGTCCGTGCGTGCCTGATACAGTGCGCGCGTCGCGGAGTGCGAGGTGGCGGCGCTCGCCGTCCAGTCGAGCAACACGCCCGCGAACAGGTTCTGCCCGGGCAGGTAGCGAACCGCGCCGGTGTAGAAAGGCACGGTGACGTTGCGCGATCCCGGACCGGTGAGGGTGCCGGCCTCGAAGGCGGTCACGATCGGCTGGTCGCAGCTCACCTGCAGCGCGAGGCTCTTGCCCGCCAGCCTGCCCGTGATGCGCACGGTGGCGATCACGGCCCCCGCGGCGAATGTGCGCACGAGGGTGCAGGCCTCGGGCCCCGCCTCCCAGGTGCTCGACTGGGCGCTCGCCGCCTGCGACCAGCTGAGGCTTGAGCCGGTGCCCACGGAGGTCGTCACCGCCGCCGCACCTGGCGCCTGCGCCGTGAGCACGATGGCCCCGTACAGGCCGTCGGCGGAGCCCTGCGGCCGGCGCCACTCATACTCAAGCACGCCATCCGGACCTTCGTAACGCAACCGCGCGACGTCGCCCGCGAGCGTCACCGCGCGGGTCCCCGCGAAGCCGCTCAACGGGGCCACATCGCCGTTGGCGGCCGCCGACATCCGCGCCAGGTCGAGCGGCAACTGGGCCGGCACCTGGGCCGCCGCGACCACGGTGAACGTACCGATGGCGGCCACCCGCCGGAGCGCGCGCTCCCAGGCGTCAGGAAACGGGATACTCATGGGATCGGGGCCGGGCGGGAGCAGGCATCGTCCCATGATGGTCCCGCCGCCCTCCCCCGTCTGCGCATCACTTGGCCAAACCCGCGCGAAAATGGCGCGCGTCCGAGGCACCACCGAGGCCAGCGAGGATCGGCCATGGGAGCGCGGGCGTCCCGCCCGCATTCTGCAACAGCGGGCAGGATGCCCGCGCTCCCAGAGAGCCTCGGAGCAAGACGCTTGGCGGTCGTGGGCAGCCCGATTCCCGCTAATGGTGGAGCGGACGTTCGAAGAACAGCCAGTACTTCTGCAGATGTGGCGGAATCTCCGAACCCTCGTACGGGGACCGCTCCACAAAGCCGCGCGACCGATAAAGGCGCTGCGCGTCGGCCATGAACCGAACCGTGTTGAGCCGCAACACCCGGGCGTGCCACGACCGGGCTGCCAGGATCAGCCGGTCCAGTAGCGCCGCGGCCGCATCAGTGTCCGCTCCCGGACGCGCCTCGCGGATGACCACGCCGGGACCGAGGGAAATCGGAGTCTTCATGAGCTTCGCTCCGGGGGATGCTTCGTGGCCGCGGTCCCGTCACTCCTCCCCCAGCAGCCGGCGAAAGCTCGCCTGCAACGCCGGCGCGTCCAGCACGCGCAGGGTGTTTCCGCTCACCTCCAGCAATTGCTCCGCCTTTAGGTGGGCAAAGGTGCGCGACTGGGTCCTCTGCCGCACGACTGCCGCCTGGTCGGCTCAGCAGGGTGACGGTCGCTCGGCCACACCCTCTCGAATCTATCGTTGGCCAGGAACGACCGGCCATGAACGGGAGCCCGCTTCACTTGCGCGGCGGCCCTGCACGGCGCGTTTGAATTGCAGGGACGCGGTCGAGTTCGGCACCGTCGGAACTCAACCGTAACGGCTGTTCGCGGTCCGCAACATACGAAAGAAGGTCCCTTAGTTCTGTTCGGGAAAGGACTTCGCCGACCCCCCCTGGCATTCGGCATCGAAGCGTGCGACGCTGGCTGACTTGATCCTTGGAAGTTTCGGTTTCCGACCCGTCCGTGCGGCGTAGTTTGATCACCGATTCGTCTTCCTGGCTGACGACGCCGTTCTCGACCCTGTGACTCCGCAGCGTTAGCTGAGTCCTTTCGAGCCCCGGGTTCATCCGCGCATTCGGATTCACGAGGGCGTCCAGCACATCCTCTGCACTTCCCTTGATCACCATTTTCCGCCGGAGGGATTCACGATCGGCCGGTGAGCCGCCCGGTTCATGACATCGAAGACACTCCAGGACGGGGTGGCGTTCAAAAATCAGCCGGCCCTTGAACGGATCACCACCCTGCAACGCACTTCGGTACGGGAGCAAGCCGTCCGCACTCGTCCGCCACGCTGCGCTGATCTGATCCCTGAGTTCAGTCAGCTTCGGATCGGTCCGTGCCCGGACGGCGTCGATCAGCTCCGCCTCCGTCGCCAGCGGCAACTCACCGTCCCGCAAGCGATGCAGGGACATGAGAAGAATCTCGTCGACCTGCGGACCTGGGATTTTCGATAGAATCGGGAAGATCGCTCTCTGGTCATCGGCGGTTCCGTGACTTGCCATGCGCTTCAAGGCGGGAAGCCCCACCGCGGGAGGCAAGCGAACCAAGATGGGAAGGGCAGCCGCACGAAGATCGGCATGCTCGCTACGGGCGGCGTGCTGGGTTGCGACCTCCAATCTGAGATCGCGCAACTGCTCAAGCGCTTGCAGCGCCGAGATGCGAGCCGCCACCGGATGGGCGGCCTGAAACACCACGTCCCACAGCGCGTGACCCATGCCCGGCATGGCGAGCGCCGCCACGGCATTGATGGTTGCTACCTGGACGTCTTCCGGCGCTTTACCCGACAGCTCGGCCAGAAAACCCCGGAGTGCCTGGCGCGCCGGCGCGGGTTCCCGTGGCTCAATGGGGCGATGCAGACCTGTGATCCGGTCGCGGCTGTTTGGCGTGGCCCATTGGCCAAGGCGATTCAGCGCTTCCGCTCGCAAGGGCGCGGGAACGTAGGCGCGACTCGCAAACGTGGCCAGGGCCTGGGCGTTTTCCACCTTTCCCAGACGAAAGTGGGCGTTGATGGCACGCAAAATCACCGGGGCATCGTCGAGCGGGACCTGCTCCAGGATCGCCGCAAGCGCCGCCGTTCCCGCCTCGATCGGGACGTCATTGATCGCAAAAGCGGCCTCGCGGACAATGGTCGGAACGAAATCTTCCAGGAACGCAGCCACGGCGGGATCGCCGATACGCCGATACGCAAGCAGACCACCGAGCCGGACCGCGCGTGACGGATCCTTGATCGTCCTTTCCAGCGCCGGATCCGGGCCCAGCCGCGCGAGGGCAATCACCAACGCATGCCGTAGCACGGGATCGTGGCCGTCATGCCGACGCAGCAACTCGATCAGCAATGGAATTGCTTCCTTGCGCTGCAACTTTCCCAGGCTTTGGACCGCAAAAAAGGTCACCCGCGGTTCGGGGTCCTGCAGCGCGGCGGTCAGAAACCGATAAAACTCAAACCGGGCGTGTTCGCCGATCAGTTTGGCTGATTGAGCGCGCACCTCGGCATCGCCATCCCGCAGCAGGGCCGGGAGGTGATTCAAGGCCCCGGGTACCCGGTCGGCTAGCTGCCCTGCCCCCCAGAGGGAGTGGACTCTCGACGACCGCGGCGCCCCAGGGTTCGTGGCGATTTTTTCGAAAACCACGAGGCTGGACTCCCCCCGCTCCGCCAGTTCGAACTGCGCGGCCAGTCGAATTCTCTGATCGGCGTGGCCCAGTAACTCCGCCACCTCGCCGGCCGGCCGGCCGGCCATCCCGCCCTCGATCCATCGCCGGGTCTGGTTGCGGGTCGCAAGCTCCGAAGCGGAGATGTTCGCCGCATCAACGGCGTAGACACGCCCGCGCCCGGACTTCGGCCAGGGCCACCGTGAGACCCAGTCAGCCACATAGAGCCGGCTGTCAGGCCCAAAGGTCACCGCCGTCGGTAGCACCCCGCCCAGAAACAGTTGGGACTTGGCGAGACCGAAACCCGCACCCTTCGGCTCAAGCTGATAGGCCAGGATGCCGCTGTCCTCCGGGTTGGCTGCAAAATGCCCGACGAAGAACGTACCGCGGTATTCGGTGCCAAGCCCACTGCCCGGATAACAAACCAAGCTGGATGGTTCATCGGCGATAGCTTCCACTGGTGGAAGAAAATGCGCCGGCTGATCTTTGCCTTGGGGCCGACCGAGCGAGAAGGCCGCCCCCGGCTGGCCGGCCATGATCGGATACTCCTCAAAGCCGACGCGCCAGCCGTGATCACTTCCATCGACCACGTAAACCAGCCGGGCGCGGTCGCCTCCACTGCTGGCGCTGTCCACCGTAAAAAGATTACCCCAGTCGTCGAAGGCCAGCGCGCGCGGGTTTCTTAGACCGTCGGCCACCACTTCAAGCCGGCTGCCGTCCGGTAAACACCGCAGAATCGCTCCGCTCTCTGTGAGGCTCACCGGCAGGGCATCCCGGCCTTTGAGATGGGCACCCCGATCGCCCGCTGCAAAATACAACATTCCATCCGGACCGCGGACGATTCCATTCGCTCCGTGCCCCGGCGAGCCGACATGCACGCCAAATCCGCGCAAGGTCTCGCGTCGCACTGCCGGCTGATGGGGTGCGGAGGACGACGTTAATTTCCACAGACTCGGACTGGCGGTGAGCCACACCTGATCGCGCTCAGCCAGGATGCCCCCCGTCACACCATCGAACGGTTGGTTGAATCCCTCGGCGAATACTTGGCTCCGATCCGCCGTACCGTCGCCATCGGTGTCCTCGATGACACGCACCCGCTCCGACTCAGTCGCCAACGCGATGACGCGATCGCCCAGCAAGTCGCGAAGCAGGTGCTGCATATCCTCGGGCGTTCGACCCGCAAGATCACGCTCGCGGAGTCCAGGGTAATCACGAATCTCGCGGGCACTCGTCCCGAGGCGAAAGGTTTCCGCGACGTACAATCGTCCGGACGGATCAAACGAGATTGCCATGGGATTCATCGCCAGCGGCTCGGCCGCCCACAACGTCCCCTTTAATCCCGGCGCGAGTGCGAGCCGACGAACGGCTGCATCGGCCTGCGCAGCTCGCTCCGAAACATTCATCGCCGCCGGGCGGCTGCCGGCCGGCACAGGCGGAGTTGGGGCGCCCGACGCGGCGTTGGCGGCGAGCAAGAGTCCGAGCCAAACCCGGGTCGGAAACCGCAGCCAACTGACCACGCTGAACCGGGGTATCCGCAGAACCGGACACAGGCTCAACGCGCGAGTGACATGGCAGCTCATGGGTTGGGAGGGATTTTCGAGTTGGCCGAAAAAAACGCAATCCCGCCGCGCATCCTGCCGCAGCCCCCGGTGGAATGAACCACACTGGGCCCAATCCCGGGGAACCGGTTTCGTCCCGGTACACTCAGAGCGGCTGGATCGTCAGGTTGCGCCAGCGGCACACGGCCCCGGGGGCCCAGCGATTGCGGCCCATTCCCCGGGGCGGTGAATCATGAACTTCCAGCCCAATGTGCCCAGGTTCGCCCAAGTAGTGGAGCGCCAGATCGGGATCGAATCCCGGCAGGCGCACGTTGGCGTAGTTCAAGGAGGCGATTTTGAGGCCGTTGATCCACGACGTCAGCACGGGGACCTTGCCCACACAACGAACGCGGAATCGGTTCCAATCGTCCGAACGCCATACTTTGGCGAAGTCGTCGAAATGGGCGGCGTAGTCGAGCGGCCAGAACGGCCGGCTATCATGGATGCCCTGCGTGAGATGGGTGTACCTGAATCCGGGCAACTCGAGGGCGTCGAGGTAGTAGGGCGCCGAACGGAAGTTGCCTATGCCGTTCGCGAAGAAGCCACCCATGTTGCCCCGCGGACGCGGTTCGACGGAGATCTGATACCCGAGGGGGCCGACCGGATGCTGCCGCACCAGAATGCCGCTGTCCACGGGCCAGTCATGATTCGCCTCGAACTCGAGTTCGAAGTCCTGAAATTTTTTCTCTGTAATCAAGTAGGCGCCGAGTCCCGATCCGGCGGGTTCCTGCCCGCCAACAATGGCTCCATCGATCACGCTCCACTTGCCCGTGTGACGCAGGGCCGACTGCGACTCCGGGAGGGCCCGGTGGTAAGCGAGGGTCTTCTGCTCCAGTTCCGCGAGCGCGACCCTGCCCGCCTCAATGACGGGCCCGATAGAGAGCCGCGGAATGGCGCGCCAACCGTTCAGGGACTGGCCGTCGAAGAGACGAAATTTCCCATGGGTCGGGTCCTCGGTTGTGTACAGTCGATCCGGGAGGGAATCCTCCGCGGAACGCAACCGTTGCGGGAAGGCCGACGCGGCGAGCAGCATCGACGTGGACGTGATGAAATCACGTCGGGAACTAGAATTGGGAGATTTGATATTCATTCGATCATATCGACGGATGGTACGCCGCAGCCCCATTTCACCGGTTCATCCCGGAATCTTTCCGCTCAAACCCGTTGGCAATGGCAGCACCAGCCGGATAGGTCGCGTTCATTCTTCCGGGTAAAATCCTCCGAGCTGATCGAGGATCTTCCGCCCGAGAACCACCGAGTCGAACGGCCCGTTCTGCCGCCAGATGATCTGGCCTCCAGGGGCGATTAGGACGGTGTGCGGGATCGGTCCAGGCCACGCGGGATCCAGACTTTGCACGAGAGCATCTGTGCTCGCGGCCGAGTAGATGTAGTTGTTAGTGGAGCGCTTCTCTTCGAGGAGTGAATCCTTGATTCGAGCCGGCATGCCCGCGTGTTGAGATTCCAGAAACTTCAGCGCCTTCGCCTGGTCCTTGGGTTGATCGAGGCTGATGGTGATCACTTCGAAGTCGCGCCGCTTCAAGCGCCGGGACAATTTCGCGAGTTCGGGAAACTCGGCGACACAGGGTCCGCACCACGTCGCCCAAACATTGATTAGTCGCAGCTTCTTCGTGGGATTCCGGGCCAAGGCGGCGACTTGCGCGGCGTCAATGGGCTCAATCGTCACCGGCTCGTGGGGCCAGGCGGCCTCTTTGGCGGCGGCGGCTTTTTCCAGCTTGGTCAGCCATTTGACGGCGCAACCCATGGGCCGGGCGTAGGGGACTCGGACCGTCTTTCCCTGTACCAGGTCGTCGAACGCGTTGATCGCATCATGCCTCGTGACGGTGTTGGCATTCTCAAAGCGTGAGTCGTCAAACCGGCCGGAGTAGCGGAGTTTCCGGTTCTCATCGAAAATGAAGAGATCCGGCGTCGCCAAGGCCCCGTACGCTTTCGCCGTTTCCTGTTTTTCGCCGTCATAAAGATAGGGAAACGTAAAGTGATTCTCGTCCGCGTAGAGTTTCATCTCCTCGAAACTGTCGTTGTACTTGCTAAAGCCGAGTTCGTCGACGGTCACGGCATCCGGATGATTCGGCTGAATCGCGACCACCCCCAGGCCCTTGGCCTTCATCCGATTGATCCAGGGGAGCATTCTCGATTCGGCGGCGTGGGAATAGGGGCAGTGATTGGAAAGGAACACGACGAGGAGAAACTTGTGCTGCCGAAAATCGGCGAGGGTATGACGTTTGTCATCCACCCCGAGCAAATCGAAATTGGGAGCCGCTGCACCCAGCTGCAACCGCCGGAACCCGGCCGGGAGATTGCGCTCAAGTTCCGGGCCGGAGCCACGGATATCCGTGCCCTCCTGCGCCGCCAGTGCGACGGGCATCAACAGCAACAAAAGCAACAAGCTCGTGGAAACGCAGTTCACTTCTTTGGGACGCCGGGGCGCCGCGGCTCAGTTCCGCCGAAATGCCGCCGTCACTTCGGCGTGGAACTTCGGCACCACTTTGAAGGGATCATACGGGACATTGGTCACCGCGAGCGTCTCGATGGGCAAGTACCCGCGATAACCGGCGGCGCGCACGATTTTCACAAAACGGTCGAGATCGAGCCTGACGGGACTGTCCTTTCCGTACGGACTCTCCTTGATCTGAAAATTCACCGTGTACGGGAGGATGGACGCAATTTCGGCGTACGGGTCCTTCGGGTAGTTGCCGGTGTCCAAAATGACGCCGACCCAGTCCGAGCCGATCGCGTCGATCAGTTGGATCGTCTGCTCGGCGGTTCTAAGAAAATCGCCGTGATTTTGAACTCCGACCACCACCCCGAATTTTTTCCCGTGCTCCGCGCAGGCCCGAATGTCGTCCGCCATCCACTTGGCGACTTCCTCACGGTTGGCGCCGGGTGCTTCGTGGCCTGCAAATACGCGGATTACGGGCGCGCCCAGCTTCGCGGCCACCTCGATCCACTCTTTCGCCAATCGAACGTCCGCCGCCCGCGCCGCCTTGTCAGCAGCGGCGAAGTTGTTGCGAATGCCCGTTCCACTGATGCCGATACCCAGATCGAACGCGCGTTTCTTGAAGCGGGCAATAAACTCGTCACTGGGCACTTTGGGATAACCCGGAAAATAGTATCCCGTCGGATCGATGGCATCGAAATCCTGTTGCGCGCAGAACTCCAGGACGTCGAAGAGCGTCAAGCTCGGGGCGGCGCCGCCCTTCACCCCGAGGATCGCGTCGTTGAAGGAAAACGCATTGAGGCTGGTCTTGAGTTTCGGGCCTCCGGCGCGGCGAGTCCGCGCTGACCCAGCCGGACGTGGGACGCTCGTGGCGGCCCTCATCGCACGAGGAGTCGCGAGGGCCGCGACGGTGAACGCCGCCAGCGTGGTGGAAGATTCTATAAAGGCACGGCGATTTTGTTCGTGAATCATAGTGGATGGCAGTGATGGATTATTTTGCGACGGTGTACACCTCAAGCAAAGCGATGCCGGTGGCTGCGGTCGCCCCGGTGACACGAGCGGTGTAAACTCCGGGCGCCAGCGTGACCAGCAGGGCGGAGTCGGCCGAACCCGTCGGGAAGGAAAAGGCGCCCACGGAGGCGGAGGCCGTTGCAATATCCGCGGCATTGGAAGCGGTGCTCCAGCCGGTGTTTTCGGCAATGGCGGTTCCGTTGTAGGACACCAGCGACAGGACGGGGCGGCTCAGAGCCCCGGCGACCCCAAATCGCGTCAGCACGGGACCGGCCGCCCGGATCAAGACCTTCTGCGGCTCCCGGCCGGTGATGACAAAGCCCGAGATCATCGCCTTATCGCCGGCTTGGACTTCGCCGCGGGTCGAGATATTCACCAAGCCCGCACTTCCACCCGCACTTCCACCCGCAGCGCCGCCCGCACCCGTCGGATCCGTTAGGTTGATGCCTTCTTGATCAATATAAACATCGTCGGCAAAGAACGCGGCGTCCAGCGCCTGAGGGGCTGCGATATTTCCCGCCGTATTCGTGAAGTAGAACACGTCCAAATGGGCGGCCTCCGGATTCAGGTCCCCGTCCGGCTTGGCCCGAAAGCCGCCAAATTCACCCGGAACAAGCGGGAAGACGAGGATCGGGGTTCCACTGTCACCCACACGAATGTAAACCTGATAATCCTGCCTCTGATTAACAACTGAATAATTGCGAACATAGAACCACTGCGAAACCCAGACATTATTGGGCCGATTGGTCCCGATACTCTGGAAACCGATGACTGCGGCGGGATTCGTCGGATTAGGATCTCCGTTGTAGGCACGGAACTCAGCTGAACCCACATCGTAACTGGTCACCGGGCCGGATTCCGCATACTGGGTCGGAATGTCCACCGCCGACATGCCGACGTTCATGTCAATTTCGGGCGGAGACTGGACCCCGTTGCGACTAACCGTGGCCGTGTACCAGCGATAAAAAAGCGTTCCGGTGGTCCCGTATTTGATCGGTGGTGGCCGGCCAATCAACCGACTGCGGTGATCACTCGGATAGGGGGAACCAGGGTACATGAGCATGACTTTGTTGCCCTTGGCGGCGCCGGCGGGGTCGGGATCGGCCACGATCGCGACCTTGGAATCCGCCGTGGTGCCGACGTCGCTTTGCGTAAAGACCCACTTGTTGAGGTTACCACCTTCAAAGTCTTCGAACTTTTGCCACTGGGCAAAAGCATTGATGTGCGAGGCCAGGGCGAGCGCAGCCGAAAGGAGAACTTTCGTTTTCATGATTAGGAGGGGCCAGTTGAGGCAGGATACTGAGCGCTGATTGTTTTCGGTGAAAGTAGGGTAAGGGGGAAACCGAGGACCGAGGCGCTGCCTCAAAACCCAACGGTGGCGGTGAGACGGAACGTCCGTGGGAAGCGAAACACTTCCGATCGCTTGGCAACCTCGCGCTTGTTGTATGCATCCGTGTAGGTGGCCGTCGTCGTGTCGCCGCGATCGTCGAGGAGGTTCTTGACGTTCAACCGCAGATTCCAGCTGGTTCGGCCCAGTTTGAACTTATAGTAGAGTCCGAGGTCAAAGTTCCAACTGTCGGCCGTGTCCGGGGTCGGAAAAAGATTCTGTCCGACCCTGTTGCCGCCGATGGCAATCGACGTCCGGGCGGCGCTCGAATAAATCGCCCCCAAGCCCACGGCAAAGTTGTTCAGCACCCCCTCGGTGAATTCATAATGCGTCCAGAACGTCGCCTGATGCGCAGGGTTGAAGAACAGGCTCACCCCGTCGATACCCGAAAGCGCCTGACTCGGGAGCAAGGGATTCGTCGCACTCAACACGTTGCCATTCCGGTCGAGAAATCGATCGGCGACTCCGTCGCCGTTGGTGTCTTCCGACTTGATGCCAAAGGCCTCGCGTCCAAAAACCCGGACGATGCGGTCATACTCAGTCCCGGCGTAAGTCTGGCCATCGGCCCGGGAAATAAAGTCGACCATCTTGAACGCCCCAGTCGCCGCGCGCTGCGTGTAGGAGTAACCCACCAGGATCTGGAGGTTGTTGTTCGGCTGAAAAATCAGCTCGAAGTCGCCCCCGCTGGCCTCATCCGTGAAGGTGACGTTGGCTCCATCCGAACTGTCGAGACTGGGATTATTGCCGCCCTTGAACTCGCCGAAGAACGACTCCTGCCGGGTATAGTTCAGGGGATCATACTGCCCGGCGACGTTCGCGGAGACAGATTGATTGAAGAAAGCCTTCTCAAAGAATTGCCGCCAGGTGTACTTTTGACTGACCAGATTGCCGCTTGGGTCCGTGTAAGCGAAATCGAAGGGCACGTCCATGTCGGCGTGCTTCACGTAAAATATCTGCGGGTCATCAGCCCGGCCGCCGGGGTTGGCAAAATCGATCAGGCCGGGAATTAGCTGCCGGATCGGGTTGCCCCTCGGATCCCGGGTCGTGATGTAATAAGTTTTGTGGAGCGTGACCGGATCGATGGTCGAAGAATTTCCAGCAATATAAGCGTTCTGAAAGGCCGCCGGCGTTTCTTTCGCATTAATGCCATAAGTCAGCACCTGCACGCCGATCGCCGGCTTCGGGTTGAAACGGTTGGATGTCAAATTCTGCCCGACCGGAGGACTGGGGGATCCCTGCCAGCGGGCGGGCGCCGGAGCGTAGGCAAAATCCCAAATCGCATTCTTCCGTTGAATTTTATACGCCGAGACACTACCGGTCACCCGGTTATTCCGGGAACTGAATTTGACGCCCACCTCCTGCGATTTCGTCTCCTCGGCTTTGATGAACTCGTTGTTGCCGTCGGTCAGCCCGGTGTTCGGCGCAATGCCCTCGGAGTAGAGCCCGTAGATTGTATAGAGGTCGTTGATCTTATAATTCAACGCCAGGGTCTTTGACGTTTTCGAGATATCCTCGGGAAAGTTCTGCGTGGCGTCAAAGGCGCCATAAGTAGTGTTGTTCGGATTGTTAACGTAACCGACTTCCTGCGCCTGAATCTGCTCCTTGGTCAGTCCCTTGCTGCGCTCGGGAGGGAGGCGGATAAAATCGCTTGTCGAGGCATTGTACTCATCATATCGCACGCCAGCGACCACCCCAATGCGATCTTTCCAGAATCGGCCCTGATACACTCCGTAGTAGCCCTTGAACCAGATATCCTGCTCCGAGTAGCGCGTTCCTGGCATCGCCAGATTCTGACCCTCGTAGCGAAAGGGGGAGTAATCGGTTACCGGCCGGAAATACAGACTATCATTGGCGTCAGCCGATCGGTTATAGGCCCGCACGATGGATTCCTCGCCATTGAGAAACCGGACCTTGTCGTTGATAAAGTGATTGCCCGCCAGGAAAGTGTGGGTGCTGGAGCCTGTCACCGGCAGGTCAAGGTTCAACTTGTAAGTGCCCCGCAGCCGCCACTGGAACGACTCGCTGGAAGTCGGGCGCTTGCTCCACCAGTACCGCGTGATCTTGGCATTATCCAAGGGATTTACGTTGGCCGGATCGAGGCGATCGCGCGCGACAAAGAACGCATTCGCGGCCGACCACACATTGATCGTATTGGATACTTGATCCGGCCACGGAGCACCCGGACCCGTGTATTCATTGGCGGCGATCGATGTCAGGGTATTGCGTAAGTCCACGCCCCCACCTCCATTGGTCATGTTCAGGACATTCAACGCCAGCTCCTCCGTCTGCTGTTTGGTATAATAGGCCCCACCGGAGAGGGCAAAGTTCCGGGTGGGCGTCAGCTCCATGTTCAGGAGAAAATTATCCTCGTCGCGCTGCTCATACGTGTCGGGTCCGGTGATCCGGTAAGTGTCGGGCAGCCCACCGCCCTGCATCTGCCGGGTGGCCGGATTCGGTTTATCATAAACCAGCGAGACTTGGGGCGAGGGGAGCGGCCGCCCGCGAGCATCATAACTGATGATGTCCCGCTTCACGAGATCCAGGCCCTTGATCGGGCCCGATTGCCGGGCAAAATTGTACGCCTCGTCCCACTCGTTCCGAAAGAGCGGCTCCGAGCCACCCGTGTCGTCGTAGATCCACTGGTCGCCCGTGCCGTTGAATTTCGTCTTCGCGGTCTGGTATTCAACGAAGACGTTGAGCTTGCCCCGGAAAAAATACTCCAGCTGGGCCACGTTGTAACGCTGACTTTTCTGCTGCCAATCGGTGTAGTGTTCACGGTTTTCCCATGCGCCGGCAACGCGGAGATTCAAGGAATGGCCTTCTTTCCCTTTCCGGAGGAGCGGAGTGGAGGCGTCAACGGTGGCACGCTGGAATCCATAATCACCGCCGCTGATGCCGAACTCCAACACCGGCTTCGACACGGGTTTCTTGGGGATCGCATTGACGATGCCGGAAAGAACGCCAATCCCATAGAGCAGGGAGTTCGGCCCCTTGACGACCTCAAGGCGGTCCATGTTGACCGAGTCCAGCAAACCGCCGAGTGCAATGTTGGTGGTCGGGGTGACCACAAGCCCACCGACCCGGAAGCCCAGCCGATTCTGAAACGGGACGTCAAAGCCACGAATCGTCACTACGTTGGCGAAGCGGTTGCCGCGGGCGCCGGCCGAGGCGGACCGTTCCGCCGACCCACCGCCGACGTTCGCGTTCGCGGAGTTCAAGCCACCCGCCGCCGCCTCCGTACCGATGAACACACCCGGTGAGTAAGCGAGCGCTTCCGTGAAGTCCGTGGCCCCAATGTCGTTGATGAACTCCGCCGTGACCACCTGAATCGTCATGGGCAGTTCCTTGAGCGGGGTGTTGAGACTGGTGCCGGACGTGGTATTGGACGCCCGATAGCCGACGTCTCCCGAAGCGACAACCTGGAACGGCGAAAGAGTGACGGGCTCTTCGATCAGTACATCCGGCGGAGGGCTTGAGACTTTTTGGCCCCGCGCGGCGTTCGGGCTAAAAACCACCAATGCCAACAACGCGATCCGAACGAATGGATCAGGATCGACTGCGATTCCTTTCAAGGAACCTACCAGGGTAGAGGAGTTCATGGGTTGAGGTAGCATAGGCTGCGTGGGGCGAACTAGCCGGGCCGGGGGAATCCTAGCGGGGCGACGAAGTGCTTTCCCTCAAACCCAGACCGCTCACCGGCTGCGTCCGCCCGGACGCGACGATCTGGGGTCGGTCATCGACGCGCAAGACCAGTTGCACCTCGTCCGCATAGAGGCCTGCAAACGAGACGGCGCCGTCGACGGGAGATAGATCAGCCGGGATTACTTTCAGTTCGACAACGAGAAAGTCGGCGTTCGTCGGCACCATCATGGTGCACGATATGCGCTGCCAGCTGTGCAAATCATCATCCCCCGTGATCCGCCACGAGCTATAGGCCGTTTCCTGATACAGCTTCTCCGCCCAGTTTCTCGGAAGAATAGCGGTATCCCCGGTAAAGGCCCACACGCTCGCCACCAGTGTGGTCTTCTTCACGGAGTGCTCGGGTACGCAATTGAACCAGGCCGACCAGTCCACCGCCGCCGTGCCCGTGGCGATCACCGCCCGGAGATGCCGCACATCCACAACCTGGTAGATATTCCCGTGCAAGATAGTTCCGCGCGACGATGGTTCCAGCGAATCGGAACGCAAAAAGCGGAACATGCGCTGCCCCTCCTTCGGGACGATTCCCTGCTCCGTTCCCACCACCGCCGCATAGTCACCACTCCAGACGCCGTAACGCACCGGCACGCCGTTTGGCAGCGGGGCCTCGCCGGATTCAAATCCGGCATTGGCCACTGCCAGCACGTGTCTCACAATGTTTCGATAATTTGGGACGACGAAAGCCCAGGCCGCGGAAGAGCAAAAGACTCCCAGCGCCAACCCCGCCGCCGCCGCCGTGAGCAACCGCCATTGCCGCCAGCTGATACGCGGACTCCGCCCGGGAAACGTCGGTACGGGCGCTGCGGATCCAGTGCATAGGGAGCTGTCCACGGCGTGCGCGAGCCCCCGCTGGAGTCCCTCATGTAACAGTACGTGAGTCTCCGCCAGTTGCCAGAAGCGCTCGCGATCCGCCGCCGAGTGCAACAGTCGATGCCCCAATTCGCGGCGCTCATCGTCGTTGAGCGACCCGCTGAGGTGCTGATCAATCAGGTCATCGAGGCGTTCGTCCTTCATGTTGCTCCATTCCTCAGTTGCCGTTCGATGCACTCCCGCAGTAATCGGCGGGATCGGGATAGCGCCACGCTCACCGCTGCCGGGGTCCAACTCAGCACTTGCGCAATTTCCTGGGTCCGGAGCTCATCCTGATAAAACAAGTCGACGATTTGCCGCGCCTGTGGCCCCAACTTGGCCACGCACCCGGGAAGGGCGATCAACTTCAACTCATCAAAAGGCTCTTGCGGAGCACTGGCCCCGAGCGCTTCTAAAGCCTCATCCGAAAACCGCTCAGCCGCCCGCTTGTACTGGCTCTGCGCTTTCATCACTTGGAATCGAGCGATTCGAAACACCCAGGCGAGGAAATTGGAATTCAGCTGAAAATCAGCAGCCTTCGCCTGCACAACGATGAACGTTTCCTGCAGGACATCCTCGGCGGCCGAAAAATCACCCATCAAGGAGATGATGAATCCCCTGGTCCGGGGTTGGTGCCGTACGAACAATTGAAGCACCTGCTGCTGGTGGGAGTCAGGCATTTCTTGAATATACCCGCCAAACCAAAAACCTTAGCAAGGAATTTTCAGATCTCCTCGCTGAAGTGCCCAGCGCGAGTCACAGGATGATTCGCCCCCTCCCCGACTGCAATCCCCGGC
The DNA here is from genome assembly GCA_005792355.1 of Opitutaceae bacterium. Taxonomy (GTDB): domain Bacteria; phylum Verrucomicrobiota; class Verrucomicrobiia; order Opitutales; family Opitutaceae; genus ER46. The sequence continues at coordinate 5,141 of SXSC01000054.1, read as the reverse complement.
AACCTCCGGCCACTCGAGGTTGGCAAGTCCGGCGGCCGGGGTCACTCCGGCACGACCCGCAGACCGGAATCGAAGTTTGAATCGTTGGCCAAACCGACGCGCCGCACGGCGTGGTCATGCACCAAAATCAGCCGAATGGGAGCGGCCGCCCCACCACGGCGAGATGCCAGGCGGCGGTGAAGATCGCGCCTTTCTCGAGCCGCACCCGGGTGCCGTCCGTGCGAGCCTGATACAGCGCACGCGTCGCGGAAGGGGAGGAGGCCGCGCTCGCGGTTCAGGCGAGCAGCACGCCCGCGAACAGGTTCTGCCCGGCCAGGAACCGTGCCGAATCTCAATTCCCAGCTCTCAGCCCTCATCTTTCAACTTCCTGGTTTCGGCTCCTCTTCCAGCGGACGTTCGAAGAACAGCCAGTATTTCTGCAGATGTGGCGGAATCTCCGAACCTTCGTACGGGGACCGCTCTACAAAGCCGCGCGACCGATAAAGGCGCTGCGCGTCCGCCATGAAGCGCACCGTGTCGAGCCGCAACACCCGGGCGTGCCACGACCGGGCTGCCAGGATCAGCCGGTCGAGCAGCGCCGAACCCAGATGCAGCGAGCGCGCCTCGGGCGCGACGTACATCCGTTTCACCTCCGCCACGTCCGCGCCCAGCCGGCGCAGGGCCCCCACCCCGACCACCCGTCCGTCCCGCTCCGTGATCAGCAGCACGCCACGTGGCGGCTGATACGCCGAGAGGCTCGCCACGACATCCGCCGGATTGGACGGGGCCTCCTCGAGTCCATACTCCTCGCGCAATCGCTCGTGTCCCCAGGTCAGATACGTCACCATCAGTGCCGCGGCCGCTTCGACGTCCGCTCCCGGGCGCGCCTCACGGATCACCACGTCAGGACTGAGGGGAGGCAAATCCTTCATCAACCTTGATTCGGGGGACAGTTCGTCACCGGACCCCGTCATGCCTCGCCCAGCATCCGGCGGAAGCGTGCCTGCAGCGCCGTGGGGTTCGGCACGCGCAGCGTGTTGCCGGCCACCTCCAGCAAGTGCTCCACCTTGAGGCGGGCAAAGGTGCGTGACAGGGTCTCGCTGCTCGTCGGATCCGATCCCCCTGAAAATCCAGTTTCCTATCGGTAACCCCAGGGCGCGCACGCCACCGGAGACCCCGCCCTGCAGATCGCAGCAGCTTCGGCTCACCAGCCCCGAACCAAGCCTGCAGTCTTCGCGGCTTCGCGCGAGCCCTGCTGGTGGCGTAGGCCACGAGGCGACTGCCAACAGCGTTGCGAGTTTCAGCCGACCCCGTCCGCGGTTCTCTATAAAAGCTGGCTCAACAACGTCCGCGCGGGCACCACCACGGGCGCTCGCTCCGCAAAACAGTCGGCGTCCACGTGGTTCATGTCCATCACCGCCTGAAAAGCATGGGGGGCCTTCGTCGCTTCCTGAAAATACCTCAACGCCGGTGACAACGCCCGCTCCGCATTCTTCACCTCGACAAGGAACCACGGTTTCCGATCCCGCACCACCAGGAAATCCACCTCCCGTTTCATCTTGTCGCGCAAATAGCGCAACTCGAAGCGTCCCAGCCCGAGGTCCGTCCAACCCTCGACCGCTTTGAGCAAATGGCACGCGACCAACGTCTCCGCACGCGCGCCGGGATCGTCGACGGCCGACCAGTCGCGCAAAAACCATTTCGGCTCCTTCCGCAGGGCCTTGGCGACATTCGCAAACCATGGGCGCACAAGAAATCCGTAGTGCAGCCGCCCCAACAGATCGATCCAGCGCCGCGCGGTGTCCACCGCCACCCCCACTTCCTGCGCGAGATTGGCATAAACCAACTGCTGGCCCGACCGCTCAGTCAGCAGGGTCGCGAAGGTTTCCAGCGTCGCCAGTTCCTGCAACTGCGCCACCTCCCGCACCTCCTGTTGAAAGAACTGCTCGTGCCGCAACGCGCGCCAACGGTTCGTGAAACGCGCCTCGCGGCGCAGGAACGGCTCGGGAAACCCGCCATGGCTCCACAGGGCTTCCCAGTTCTCGGCGGCGATCGCCGCCGGCGCGCGGACCGGCGCGGCGGGCACCGTCGGGTGCAGGCACTCCGCGACACTCCACGGATGCATCCGAAAAAGGAAATACCGCCCCATCAGGCTGTCGCCTCCGCGGCGGAACACCTCCAGCCGCGAACTGCCCGTGACCACCACCCGCGCCTTTCCGCCGTAAACGTCGAAGAACCCCTTCAGAAAATTTCGCCATTTGCCGTGCTTGTGCAACTCGTCGAAGACCACCGTCGGCCGCTCCGCGCGCAGCGTCGCGAGACCCGCCGCCTCCGCCACCGCCGCCGGGCCGCGCAAAATCACCTTCCGGTCGTCGGCATTGTCCCAATTCAGATAGTGCGTCCCCAGCGCGCGGCAAACCGTCGTCTTGCCGACCTGCCGCGGCCCGCTGACCCAAGCCATCTGCCGGTGTGAGGCGAGGTGCTCCTCCAAGATGCGATCGTAGAGTCTCGGACTCTGCTCCATGGGGACCAAAATCGTGCCCGTCGTAAAATAGTCCAGTCCGTTTTACGACCGGCCGTAAATTGGTCCACCCCGGGCAGGCTGAAACGCAGCCGCCGTCAACGATTGGCGCAGCGTGAACAACTGCTCCTCCTTCCATTCGCCTTTCAGCGCGGCGGCGATCTCGGCCACGCTCTTCTTGCGGCGATGGTCGCGGTGCGCGGCGAGCTTCTGCGGGTCGCGTTCGCCCGCGATGATCGCATCGAGAATGGCCGTCCCGTCGTGCCCGTGATGTCGGTGACCGCGCGATGCAGCCGCACGTTCTTGGCGCCCGCGGGAGAGATGCATGGGAAGAGCGTGTTGTTTGGGTCTGGCTGGTCCTATTTGACCGACGCGCCGACGAACTCCTCGCGGGAGAGCTTGCCGTCGCCGTTTTGGTCGAAGTTTTTGAAACGCTGCTCGAGGTTCGCCCCCTTCTGGCCCGCGAGATACTCGGCGAGCGACAGGTTGCCGTCGTGGTTGGCATCCAGGCGCGCGAAGGCGGCGGCGCGGTCGGGCGCGGTCTTTTTTGCGGGTTCCGTCGCGGCCGTTTTCGCCGCGCGGCGCGGCGTCGCGGAGGCCGCGCGATCGGCCGCGCTGATGCAGGCGGGATCGGCTTTCGTCGGCAGCGTGGCCTGCCAGTCGAGCGCGAGCCGCGTGAGGCGGGCGACGATCGCGGGCTGCTCCTTCGCCACATTCTTCGTTTCCGCGCGATCCGCGTTAAGGCGATACAACTCGGCGCGCTGGCTCTCGGCGGTCAGGAGAAGTTTCCATTCGCCGTCGCGCACGGCGAGGCGCGGCCACCAGTCGGGCTCCGCGGCCTTGCCCGTCCAATACCAAAAAACGGGGCGCGTGCGCTGGACCGGCTGACCGGTGAAGGCGGCGAGCAGGTTCTCCCCGTCGCCGCGGTAGTCGGCGGGCAACGCAACCCCGGCGGCGGCGCACAAGGTGGGCAGCAGGTCGACGGCGGTGAACGCGGTGGTGTCGTTCTTCATTCCCGCCGGCGCGCGCCCCGGCCAGCGCACGATGAAGGGCACGCGCACGCCGCCTTCGAAGAGGCTGCGTTTCTCGCCGCGCAGGCCGCCGCTGGATCCGACGCTGTAGTAGCCGCCGTAGCTTCTTTCGCCGGTTTCGGCGTTGGGCCGGTCGTTTCCCTTGTCGGCGCCGGTGGTCTCGGGGCCGTTGTCACTCGAGAACAAAACGATCGTGTTCTGCTCGACGCCGGCCGCCTTAAGCGCGTCGAGCACGCGGCCGACGGCGTTGTCGCCATCGGTGATGACGGCGGCGTAGACGCGCTTTTGTTCGTCGAGGTGCGACCACTTCTCCAGCGAGGCTTTCGTCGGCACGTGCGGCAGGTGGCTCTCGTGGAGCCAGACGTTGACGAAGAACGGCCGGGCCTTGTTGGCCTGGATGAACTTCACGGCGTTTTCGGGCGTGGCGTGCAGGCCGGCGGATTCCGTCTCAGCGCCGCCGTTGAAGATCGCATACTCGTCGAAGCCGTAGGCCTTCGGGTCGGGCGCGCCGTGCGTGTTGCGGTTCGTGAGATGCCACTTGCCGAAGTGCGCGGTGCGATAACCGGCCTGCTTGAGAAGCCGCGCGAGGTTGGGCGCCTTGGGATCGAGCCAGTCGGGCATGCCGCGCTCCTGGTTCTGCGCGGGGTCCGCGAAATGCTGATGGATGCTGTAACGCGAAGGGAAGTGTCCCGTCATCGCGGCCGTGCGGCTCGGCGAGCACACGGGATTGAGCACATTGAACTGCTGGAAATCGATGCCCTCGCTGGCGAGTCGGTCGAGCCGCGGCGTCTTGATCCAAGGGTGGCCGTGGCCCGAGAGATCCCCCCAGCCCCAGTCGTCGGCGAAGATGAAGACGACGTTGGGTGCCGCCGCGGGCGCGGCGGCAAGAGCCGGCGCGGACGCGCCGGCGAGGAAGGCGGCGACGTGGGCAAGCGTGCACATGCAAACGGTGCGAACCAACGGCGTGAAGAGAATCGGGCGGCAAGGAGAATTCACAAGCGACAGCGTTCAGACTTTCCGGAAAGGACGCAATTGCGCGGGCGGCGGGTTTTGTTTGTCGATGCCAGCGAAAACCTGCCCGGGCGGGCCCGTTCCTTTTCGGCGCAGCTGATTAGTCCCCCAGGCTCAGCGCCAAGGACTGGAACTTCACACCGAGCGAAAGCCGCCGGGTGCCCCAGCGATCGATCTGCAGGGCGAGGGCGGACCGTCGCGGTGAGAGTTGGGCGGGCTCGGTGGCTGTCGTTCCCCGTCCCTATATCGTCCAGAGTTTGGCGAGTGGCACCGCGAGCAAACGCGGGTCGGACATCGGGAGCGTACTCGTGCCGGAGTGGAAGAGCACTCCGCCCTTGAAGTCCTTTCCGCACTGGTCGGCCAGGCGGCGCAGCCCGTGGCCGTCGGATTCGTGCACCGTAGCGGAGGCCTTGACCTCGATACCCCACGTCTGGCGGCCTCGGGTCAAGACAAGGTCAACCTCGACCTGGTCCTTGTCGCGATAGTGCCAGAAGCGCAGGTCGGGATCAGTCCAACCGGCCTGGGCCACCAGTTGCTGGACTACGAATGATTCCAAGAGATGACCGAAGCGATCGCGCCGGGTGTTCCACTCTGCAACG
>SXSC01000053.1 GCA_005792355.1 Opitutaceae bacterium | reverse complement strand
GCTTGAACAATAAAGTCCGAGTGGTGACCAGACGCTCATATGGTTTCCGAACCTATAGGGCAATGGAGGTGGCCCTATATCATAACCTTGGCCATTTGCCCGAACCGGAATGCGCCCATGAATTCTGCTGACCAAGCATAAAGTTCTCCGGTCAGTTCATCCGGCGTGCAAAGCACGGGCAGAGTGAATTCCAACTGCTCCACCAAACGCCGCAGTCGCGCTTGAATGGCCGCGTTCGCAATGTGGCGGCAGTTCCAACTCAAAAGGACGTCCATCTCGTGAATCGTGGCGAGCGCAATGTGCGCGGCATCGCGGTCGGCGTCGGCTGGAAGCAAACCTGACGCGAGGATGTCCTTTGTCAGCGACTTTGCTTCGTCCGTCAGGTCCAGTAGTTTGATTTGTGCCATCACGCCCAGTCGCTGCCCGGCCATCGCCGCCTCGCCGTCGGCGATTTCGTCGAGGACCACCTGCGAGGTGAAGAGTTCGTGCCGCTCGCGCCGCAAGTCCCACCAGTCGCGAGTGAGTTGCTGGCGGGCGGCTTGCAAGAGGTCGCGGGCCGGTCGAGCAACGACGTAGCTCGGAATCGTGCTCTCAATGTAGATACGCATGATTACTTGCGGTAACAGTCGAGGTCATGAGTATGAACTACCGCATCCTCCCCCGCGCAACAAGCCTGCAAACCGGGATCGTGGCACAGTACGTGAACGCTCCGAAGGGGCAACCGATGAGCCCCCCGGATGACCACGCGATAATTACGGAGTTCGTGACCAAGGACGAGAAGTTAGTCACGGAGAGCCTGAAGAGCGCACAGCGGACGCGTTCGCGTGGTTCACCACCATCCGACCGCGCGCTTTCTTCGCAAAAAACGCGGTTGCGCCCCGATCTCATCGGTATCTGAGTTAAGTTCACCCCAGCTCGTTACCAAAGGTTTTCGCGCCGCGCGAAAACCTGATGATACGTTCCGCCGGCGATTCTCGCATTGAAGGATGAATACCCATGAGCGCCCCAATCCCACCGAACGAAGAGGAACTCTTTTCCCGCGCCTCCGACCTGCCCGCAGTGGAGCGGGCGGCGTATCTGGAAAAAGCCTGCGCCGGCGATGCCGCGCTGCGCGCACGGGTCGAGGCGCTGCTCCGCGCGGATGAAGCGGCGCGCAGTTTCATGGAATCTCCGCCCGCGGCGGACCTCGCCAGCGCGCTGACGCAACAGACGCCGCGGGTGGCGGACGCTGCCGTCGGCGACCGGATCGGCCGCTACAAACTGCTCCAGAAGCTCGGCGAAGGAGGCTGCGGCGTGGTTTATATGGCGGAGCAGGAAGAACCTGTCCGCCGCCGCGTCGCGCTGAAAGTGATCAAGCTCGGCATGGACACCAAGGAGGTCGTCGCCCGCTTCGAAGCCGAGCGGCAGGCCCTCGCGCTGATGGACCACACCCACATCGCGCGCGTCTTCGATGGTGGCGCGACCGATGCCGGCCGGCCGTTTTTCGTGATGGAATTAGTGCGCGGGATCCCGATCACGAAATTCTGCGACGAACAAAATCTGCCGACCGCCAAACGCCTCGAACTCTTCACGCAAGTCTGCCACGCCGTCCAGCACGCGCACCAGAAGGGCATCATCCACCGCGACCTCAAGCCGTCGAACATCCTCGTCACCTTGCACGACGGCGTGCCGGTGCCCAAGGTGATCGATTTCGGGATCGCCAAGGCAACGCACGGCCGGCTCACCGACAACACGCTCTTCACCGCGTTTGAGCAATTCATCGGCACGCCCGCCTACATGAGCCCGGAGCAGGCCGAGATGAGCGGCCTCGATATCGACACCCGAAGCGATATTTACTCGCTCGGCGTCTTGCTCTACGAGCTGCTCACCGGCCGTCCGCCCTTCGACCCCAAGTCGCTTGTCAGCGCCGGCCTCGACGAAATCCGCCGCATCATCCGCGAGGTCGAACCGCCCCGGCCATCGACGCGTCTCAGCACCCTCACCGATCTCGAACGCGCCACCATTGCGAAGCTGCGCGGCATCCTGCCCGCCCAGCTCTCGACCCTCCTCCGCGGCGACCTCGACTGGATCGTGATGCGCTGTCTCGAGAAGGATCGCATGCGGCGCTACGAGACGGCCAACGCGCTCGCGCTCGACGTGCTGCGCCACCTGCACGACGAGATCGTCGTCGCGCGTCCGCCCAGCGCCGCGTATCGCCTGCGCAAGCTCGTGCGGCGGCACCGGCTCGTTTTCGCGTCCGTGACAGCGGTGGCGCTCGCGATCGTGAGCGCGCTCGTGGTGTCGCTGCACCAGTACCGCCAGGAGAAAATCGCACGCGGGCGTGCCGTCGAGGCCGAGCACCAGCAGACGCTCGAGCGCAAGAAGGCCGAGACCGCGCGCGGCGTGGCCGAGCGGGCCGAGCAGGCGGCTTCGGCTTCCGCAGCGAATCTCCGTCGGAATCTCTATGCCGCCGACATCTACCTCGCGCAAAACCTGCTGCGCGAGGAAGGCACGCACTCGCTGGCCGAGCGGATCCTGCGCGGCCACGTGCCGGCCCCGGGCGAGCCCGACCTGCGGGGTTTCGAGTGGCGTCACCTGTGGGCGCAGAGCCAGGGCGACAAGCTCATGGCGTGGTCCGGCCGGCAGGGCGTGGTGAGAAACATCGTGCGCTCGCCCGACGGCCGGCTGCTCGCGACTTCGGGCCGCGGCGTGCTCGGCGAGCCGGGGCACGCCTGCGTGTGGGACGCCCGCACGCATCAGCTGCTGGCCGATTTCAAGGAGGCGGAATGCGCCCGTTTTTCCCACGACGGGACGCGCCTGATCACGGCAACGCGCAATTCCCACGTTCACGTTTGGCGCGTCGGCACGTGGGAGATTCTCCGCGAGTTTGCCGCGGCCAGCGTCGAATCCTTTCCGAACCAGCGCATCGAGACGGCCGTATCTCCCACCGCGCCGCTGCTCGCGATCTGTCCCGACGGGAGCTACAACACCGCGCAGGGCAGCGCCCGGCTATGGAATTTCGATTCGGGCGAACTGCTGGCGCGCCTGGAGGATTCCGGCGACGAGCTGGCGTTCACGCCGGATGGGCGCACGCTCGTCACGCTGCGCGCCCCGGGGAACCACATCAAGATTTGGGACGTCGCGACGCGCACGCTGCGCCGGACGATCGAGCGGGCCACGAATTACCACGCGCTCGCCCTCACGCCCGACAGCCGCTTCGTGATCTCCGTCACCAGGGGCGCGATCGTGAGCTGGGAGATCGCGACGGGCGCGGCGGGGCCGCGGATCGAGGCGGCCCTGCCGCAGCGGACTATCCTTCCGATGGCGATTTCTCCGGACGGACGGATGCTGGCCACAGGTGACATCGACAGGAAGGTGCGCCTTTGGGATTTTCAATCCGGCCGCAAGCTAGCCGAGTTCTCCGGCGCCGGCGGCTGGGTGTGGGCGGTCGCGTTCTCGGCCGACGGTTCGCGCGTCTATAGTGGCGGCCGCGACGAAGAGATTTCGGTGTGGCCGGCCCGCGCCACGCCCGAACGCAAACCGATCCCCACCGGCGCCGAACCGCCGTTCTTCAACCAGGACGGCCGCTTCCTCGTAGGCCAGAATCCTCTCGGCGAGATTGTGATCCATGGGCTGGAAACCTACTCCGCCGGCGCGCCGCTGGCCGCAGGCTCGACGCCCTTGTGGCTCTCGGCGGACGGACAACGCCTGCTCGCGTTGCGCGATGCGGCCGTGCAGTCGTGGGACGTTTCGCGACGCACGCTCCTCGCCGCCACGCCGCTCACCCCTGCACCGACCACCCGAGGCGCCCGGGCGATTTCGCGCGACGGCCGTCTGCTCGCGATCGCGCTTGCTCCGGGAAAATCGGTCACCGTGTGGGACACCGCCACGGGAACGGCGCAAGCCACCTTCACCGCCGACAAAAACATCGAGGCGGTGGCGTTGTCGCCGGATGGCTCCCTCCTGGCGGTCGGAGGCCTGGGCAACTACGTGTCTCTTTGGGATCTCGCGACGCGGGAAATCGCCTGGGGATTCACTCCGCACAGCACCAATGTCATCGGCTTGCGGTTTTCTCCCGACGGTCGGCGCCTCGCGACGTGGGCCTTGAACGGCGAATTGCAAGTGTGGGACGTGGCGACGCGGAAGCCGATGCTCGACCAGCAGCGCTTCGAACCCTCGATCCGCTCGGCAGATTTCACGCTCGACGGCCGGACACTCGTGACGCTCCACCGGGACTTCATGAAATTCTGGCACCTCGCCACCCGGCGCGAGATCGCGTCGCTTCCGACCCCGGCCAATTCACAATTCACCGGCGTCGGACTCGCACCGGACGACCGGCATCTCTGGATCTCCCGCAAGGTCGGCGATCAGTATAGCGAGGTGGTGGTGACGCCAGTTCCCAGCCTGATGGAAATCGATTCACGGCTGGCAGCGGAGCAGGCGATCACGGCGCGTTCGCAGATCTTCACGACGACGGTCCGGCCGGCGGCTCCGGCCGCAGGGAGTCCGTCCGTGGAAATCGAAACGGAAAACGCAGTCGCGCGCGCACAGCGGGCCTTGGCCGCCGCTGGCGCGACGCCGGACTCGAACGATGCGATCAAGGCACGCTACGACCTAGCGGTCGAACTGGCCAGGGTCGGCCGGAATGAGGACGCGCTGCGGGAGTTTCTCTGGTGCATTGACACGGGCATGAAAGGACGCGCGGCTTTCCAGCTCACGCGGGCGCGCGACGTGCTCAAGGCGGTCGCGAAACTGGGCCCGTCGGGAATCGCGGCTTTGCGTGAACGCCGCAAGGCTGCCCTCGCGCAACTCGAACATACGCCCTCCAATCAGCCAGCCGCGTTGGACTACATCTGGCTGAACCACGCGCTGCAGGAGGACGCGACCACACTCGCCTACGTGGAACGCCTGCCCCCGCTGGATGCGCGGCGGCGCGTGCTGGTGCCGCTAGCTTATTCGGTGCTTCGCGAGGCCCAGCGTTATGCCGACGCGTTCAAACTCAGACCCCTGGCCACGATGGAGCGCGAATTCGAAACCCGCATGGAAGCCTACCGCGCCAAGGTCCAGGACCGGACCGCGGAGCGCGCCATGAGGGACTCGATGATCCAATCGGTCGTGCGCGACATCGAAGTGCTTATCGGCGTCGGCCAACTGGACGCGGGCCGCGCGCTGGGCGAGCGCATCTTCGCGATCGGCGACCCCAAGGAGGTTCGCGAACTCCTGCGCATCAACGCGCGTCGCGCCGGCCACCCGGAGTTGTGGGCTTCGTCCGATGCGAAGTAGGCCAGAACAAGAGCAACGCCGCTGCCATGAATCCTGCCACGCCATCCGAAGAAACGATCTTCGCCGCCGCGCTCGAACGCCCGCCGGCCGAGCGCGCCGCGTTTCTCGACACCGCCTGCGCCGGCGACTCTGCGCTGCGCGCCCGCGTCGAAGCGCTCCTCCGCGCCCACGATGCCGCGCGCAGTTTCATGGAGTCTCCGCCCGCGGCCGACCTCGCGAGTGCGGTGACCCAGCAGGCGCCCCGCGTGATTGATGCCGCCGTCGGCAGTAGGATCGGCCGCTACAAACTGCTTCAGAAAATCGGCGAAGGCGGGTGCGGCGTGGTCTTCATGGCCGAGCAGGAGGAACCCGTCCGCCGCCGCGTCGCACTGAAAGTCATCAAACTCGGCATGGACACAAAAGAGGTCGTTGCCCGCTTCGCGGCCGAGCGGCAGGCGCTCGCGCTCATGGACCACGCCCACATCGCGCGCGTCCTGGATGCCGGCGCGACGGATGCCGGCCGGCTGTTTTTCGTGATGGAGTTGGTCCGCGGCATCCCGATCACGAAGTTCTGCGACGAACAAAACCTGCCCGCCGCGAAGCGCCTCGAACTCTTCACCCAGGTCTGCCACGCGGTGCAGCACGCGCACCAGAAGGGGATCATCCACCGCGATCTCAAGCCGTCGAACATCCTCGTCACCCTCCACGACGGCGCACCCGTGCCCAAGGTGATCGACTTCGGGATTGCGAAGGCCACCCACGGCCGGCTCACCGACAAGACGCTCTTCACCGCTTTCGAGCAGTTCATCGGCACGCCGGCCTACATGAGCCCGGAGCAGGCCGAGATGAGCGGCCTCGATATCGACACCCGCAGCGACATCTACTCGCTCGGCGTCCTCCTCTACGAGTTGCTCACCGGGCGCCCGCCCTTCGACCCAAAATCGCTGCTCTCCGCCGGCCTTGACGAAATCCGCCGCATCATCCGCGAGGTCGAACCGCCGCGGCCATCGACCCGCCTGAGTACGCTCACCGATCTGGAGCGCGCCACGATCGCGAAACTGCGCGGCATTTTGCCGGCGCAGCATTCGACCCTCCTCCGCGGCGATCTCGACTGGATCGTGATGCGCTGCCTCGAAAAGGACCGCACGCGCCGCTACGAAACGGCGAACGGGCTGGCGCTCGACGTGCTGCGTCACCTGCACGACGAATCCGTTGTCGCGCGACCGGCGAGCGCGGGATATCGGTTCCAAAAACTCGTTCGCCGCAACAAACTCGCCGTTGGGGCCGCAGCAGCCATTGCCGCGGCGCTCGTGATTGGCCTCGGCTTCGCCACCTGGCGTTATCAACGCGAAAAATCCGCCCGCGCCGCCGAGACCGTCGCCCGTGAACTCGCCGAGCGCCGCCGCACCGAAGTCGAGAGCATCAACCGGTTTCTCGTCTCTGACATGCTCGGCTCGGCCAATCCGGAAATCGCGCAGGGGCGCGAAATCACGGTCAAAGAGGTCCTCGCCAATGCCGCCCTGCGCATCCCGACCGCGTTTGCAGACAATCCCGCGCTCGAAGCATCCATCCGCACCACCATCGGCGAAACTTACAGCAAGCTTGGCGCCTACGAACCGGCCGAGCCTCACCTCCTTTCAGCGCTGGAGACGAGACGGCGGTTCCTCGGGAACGACCACCCCGACACCCTGCTGGTCCAGCGGGCACTGGCCGTATTGCGCCGCCTGCAATCCCGGCGCGAGGAATCGGAGCGTCTTCTCCGCGAAGTGCTCACCACGCAAGAACGCGTGCTCGGCCCGGCCGACGAGCAGACGATTGAAACTATGCTGGCCCTGGCGCACACGTTGAATTTGCGTGGCACCAACCGCGAAGCCGAGACGCTCTCGCGCCGTGCGCTCGAACTCTCCCGCCGGCATTTCGGCGCGGAGCACAACGTCACGCTGCATGCGTTGCACATGCTGGCCGGCGGCCTCGGCAACATGGGCCGTTCCAAGGAAGCCGAGCCACTCCACCTCGAGTTGCTCACGCTCCAGCGCAAAAAGCTTGGCGCGGAGCATCCCGATACGCTGGGCACGATGCACGACTACATCGCCTCCCTCAATTTCATGGGCCGCGCCGCCGAGGCACACGAACATGCCGTGGCCACGCTGGAAATCATGAAACGCGTCAACGGCCCCGACGACATCCACACCAACATGGTCCGTTCCCGGCTCTTCGCCGCGCTCCGCCGCCTCGGCCGCAATCGCGAGAGCACCGATGTCCTGTTCGAGATGATCGCGTCCTGCCGGCGCAGCCTGCCGGCCGACCACTATCTCGTCATGACCTATGTGAACAATCTCTGTCGCAGCCTCATGACGGACCAGCGCGCCGGTGAGGCCGTCGGCCTCATGCGCGACCAACTCGCGTTCGCCCGCAAGTCGCTGCCCGCCGACCACGAGGCGGTCACCGGCCTGCTTATGCTCCACGCCGACGCCCTGCTCGCCGACCAGCGCCCCGCGGAGGCCGAAACCGTATTGCGCGAATGCCTCGCCATCCGCGAGCGCACCATGCCCGACGACTGGCGCCGCTTCGTGCCGCTCGCGACCCTCGGCGGCGCCCTCCTCGATCAGCGCAAATACGCGGACGCCGAAAACGCGCTCCTCGCCGGCTACTCCGGTTACAAACTGCACGAGAAAAAAATTCCGGCGAGCTGGCGTGCGCTCACCATCAGGGCCGCACTCACGCGACTCGTCCGGCTCCACCAGGAAACCGCCCGTCCCGGAAAAGCCACCGATTGGCAGGCCAGGCTCGACGAGTTCAACCGGCCCCCGCCCGCCCGGCCACCTGCCACCACATCGTCGCCAGACACCTCAAAAGGCTGACTCTGGCTCAAATCAAAACCACCCAACCATGAAATCCACCGTTCCGACCCGGCGAAAACTCGCGTCCACCTTCCTCACCCTGCTGCTGTGCCTCGTCATCACCGGCTGCGAATACGATCTGCCCGTGACCAAAGAACCCACACGCAACGTGGATGACCGCCTGCTCGGCGACTGGATCGCAATGGGCGGTTGGATGAAAGTGCGCCGCCTCGACGCCAGCGGCTACGTGATCTTTCACGACGGCAGATTGTATCGCGCCTGGCACTCGGAGACGGCCGGCCTGCCGCTCGTCAGCGTGCAGGACATCGATTCGAACAAACGCAAGTTCGCCTACCTGAGCTACACGCTGTCCGACGACGGCCGGCGACTCACCCTGCGGGTGGTGAACGACAAACTGATCCCGGACGACACCAAGGACTCCGATCGGGTGAAGCAGTTGTTTGAAAAACATGCGCGCGATCCGGCTCTTTTCGGAGAGGGTTTCGTTTACGTCCGGCAATGACGCGCACGGCCGTCCCAAAGGTGGCTCCGTCGTGGAACCGAACCTTGTCATGGGCAGCAAACGTCTGGTTCTGGAGTGAACTTGTGATCTTGCTGACCGATCAGAAGCGCCGCGCGCGATTGATGCCGCCGTCGGCAGCACGATCGGTCGCTACAAACTCCTTCAAAAACTCGGCGAAGGCGGGTGTGGCGTGGTCTTCATGGCCGAGCAGGAGCAGCCCGTCCGCCGCCGCGTGGCGCTCAAGGTGATCACGCTCGGCATGGACACGGAGGAAGTAGTCGCCCGCTTCGAAGCCGAACGCCACGTCCTCGCGCTGATGGAACACGCCCACATTGCGCGGGTGTTCGACGCCGGTGCGACCGATGCCGGCCGGCCGTTCTTCGTGATGGAATTGGTCCGCGGCGTGCCGATCCCACAATCAACCTTCGCCTCCACCCGGGGCGTCAAGCAGCCAGCGCCAGACGGGCAATCGTTCGACGCCGTCGGGCAACGTAGCACCCCGCGGCGGCGCATTCTCCGTGAGCAGAATCCGTCGCGCGTCGGGAAAGGCGGCGCCGGCCTCGACCAGCGATCGCACCTCGCGATCGAAAGTCGCGCGCGCGGAAATGTCAGCGGCAACCTGCACCAGGCAACGCGAGCCGTCGAAGGCGGTGGCAAGGAAATCGACCTCATGGCCCTGCGCCGTCTTGACGTAGGCGAGGTCGCGACTCTGCCGCGTCAGTTCAACGGCGACGATGTTCTCCAGCAAGTGGCCCCGGTCGAGGCCCGAGGTGGGGCTGAACGCTTGCGCCAGCCCATGATCGGCCAGGTAGAATTTGCGGAGATTGACCTGCCGCTGCCGTTCCGAGCGGGTGGCCAGCGGCACGGTGAAAACGAGAAACGCGTCTTCGAGGTGAGCCAGAAAGGCCAGCAGGTTCTCCTTCGACACGCCAATGCCACGCGACCGGAAGTCCGAGTATATTTTGTTCACACTCAAGGTGGCCGCAGGTTGCCGGAGCAACTGGCGCACGAGCGCCCGCAGGGCGACGAGATTGGCGACACCGTGCCGCTCGGCCACGTCGCGGAACAGCACGCTGTCGACATAGCCCTGCAACAGGCCGACGCGTTCGCGGGCCGGGGCGATCCGGGACGCCTCCGGGAAACCGCCAACCTCCATGTAGTCGTCGAACCGTGCCAGCCACTTCGATTGATCCGCCGCCCCGATCAGCCGCCGGCGGGCCGGCGCCACCTCACCCCGGGCCCGGGCAAATTCCCGAAAACTGAACGGCGTGATGACGGTTTCCAGCGCCCGCCCCCGCATCGCCGTCGCCACCTCCCGGCTCAACATGCGCGCCGACGAACCGCTGAGCAGCACCTCGACATTTTCGGAGTCCAGCATCCGCCGGACAAACCGCTCCCAGCCCGGAATCACTTGAATCTCATCCAGGCACCACGTCACCCGCACCGCACCGCGATAACGGGGAAAGCTGCGGTAGTATTCGTCGGGGATGGCGCCGAGTTGATCCACCTCCAACGCGCCCAGACGTTCGTCCTCGAAATTGAAATAAACCAGCCGGTCCCGTTCGATGCCCTCGGCGAGCCGGTCGGCGAGGCATTGGTGCAGGAACGACGTCTTGCCCGCGCGCCGCATGCCAATCACGGCGCGGGCCTTTCCGGCCAGGAACGGGGCGGCCGCGTCGCGCCGGGTCAGGAGCGGGAACGGGGCGGTCACGGCATCGCCGAGTTTCTGCCGGATGGCTTCCCGAAGATGGTCTTGCCTAGAGACTCTAATGGCTGAAAAGCAGTCTCTGGTAAAGACTGCTCTTGAGGCGAACCAGCCAACAGGGTCACGCCGTTCGACATTTGTGACCACCCGGAGTTTCCTGTCCAGCAACCTCGAACGGCCTTGCTGACCCGTTGCTGGCCCGCGGCCGCATGGCAGTCGCGCTTGCGCACCGACGCCTCGCACTGACGGCGATGCGGCGCCGATCAGTTGGTCCGCGCCAGATCCACGCAGACCCCCTTCGTCGTGCTGCGCAACAGGAGCTGGCCGTCGCTGAGGGCCAGGTGGGCCCACACCTTGCCTTCGATGATCTTCGCCCGGGCGTGTTCGCGATACGCGGTCGGCGTCGGTTCGATCAAGACGAGGTCGCCATAGTCCGTCGTCGCGGCCAGCCGGTCACCCGCCATGATGAGCTGGCTGGGGCCGAAGCCGGGCTTTTCCCACTGGATTTTGCCGGTTCGAATGTCGATGCACTTGAAGGAATTCTTGGCGAAGTCGCGATGGCCATAGATCCCGTAAAGGAAACCTTCGTGCGCCACAGCCGTGCTCCAGTGCGCCGACGTATCATTCCCGAGACTGCGCCACAGCTCGGTGGCTTCCCATGTTTCCCCGACGCGCTTAATCTGGCAGGCGCCGCCGCCGACCTGGTACCCCGCCGCGCAATTGACGATGTCGCCCCACACCACCGGAGACGCCGCAGTCGAAGTGCGATGGGTAAACGGGTAGTGCCAGAGCTCGCGGCCATCCGCCGGATCGCGGGAAACCAAGCCACGCTTGACGAGAAAGATCGCCTGCTCCTTCCCGTGAATCGTCGCCACGATGGGAGTTGAATGGGTGGCTTCATCGCTGCCCGCCTTCCACACCACGTCTCCGCTGTCCGCCCGGAATGCGAGGTAGGATTGATTCGGCCCGCCGCCCGCGACCAGCACCCGGTCCCCAACAAGGAGCGGAGCCGCGGCGTTCGACCACGTGATCTCGCTGCCACCAAACTCCTTGATCAGATCGCGTTGCCAGAGAATCCGGCCCGTCCCGCTGTCGAGCGCATAGAGGTCGAATTTGCCGCCAAAAACAAAAACTCGTTTCTCGGAGTACACCGGAGTGGCGCGGGGGCCGTCGCCGCCATCGTTGCCCTCGGCGCCCCTTTCGCCGCCGTTGCGGTAACCCATCGCGCCCAGCGGTGTTTGCCAGAGCATCTTCCCCGTCTTGCGATCGAGGGCGACGGCGGTCTCGCGGCCATTCGTTGGGATCACCGTGTACGCCTTGCCCTCGCCCGTGACGAAGGAACTGAAACCGCCCGCGACGGAAATTTCCCACAACCGCCGGGGTGTGCCCGCCAGCGCCGGCACCGGAACGCTTTCCGCCGACTTCCGGTCATAGCGCGGACCCATGACGTGCGACCACTCGGCTGCGCCGGCGGCGGTTCCATTCACGATCAAGGCGAGCGCGGCAAACAGAGCAGGGGTGGAATAGGAACTCATGAAAGAAGAGGAGGGATGGTTATCTCGAAGCAATGCGCCGGCGCGGCAACAGGGGTCGCGACACCGGCCGGGGAAAGACGTACGAACCGTCAAATCGTTGTCGAACCCCAATGCGGACACGCGTTTCAAGAATCTGCGTTCGAAGCGTACTTGTTATCAGCCCCAAACCAGACACCCTTCCCCAACCCCATGCTGAAACTCGTCCGCCTGCTCCTCCGCCTGCTGTTTCGCTTTGAAGCGCACGGGGTCGCTGCGCTCCACGCGCCCGGCCCGGTGCTGCTGTTGCCCAATCACGTCTCGTGGATCGACTGGCTGTTCCTCGGCGTCTGTCTCGACGGCGACTGGCGTTTCGTCACCTCTTCGACCACCGCCCAGTTCTCGCCGCTGCACCGGTGGATCATGACGAGCCGCCGCACGTTTCCCATCGACCCGACGTCACCCTACGCGGTCAAACACATGGCGGAGTTCCTCCAGCGGGGCGGCCGGCTCGTGCTGTTTCCCGAGGGCCGTATCTCCGAAACCGGTACGTTGATGAAGCTCTTCGACGGCACTGGTTTCCTCCTGCACAAGACCGGGGCCAAGGTCATCACCGCCCATCTCCGCGGCGCGCACCGGCTGCCGTTCTCGCGCAACCGCGACCAGAAGAAACTCTTCCCGCGCATCTCGGTTCACTTCAGCGACGCGCTGACCCCGCCGCGCATCGAGCACGGCAGCACCGCCGAGGCCCGCGACCGGCTGGCCGACTGGCTGCGCGATCAGATGGTCGGACAGCAATTTCGCGCCGACATGGAGTTTGGCCCGCGCACCGTGCCCGAGGCGATCGTCGCCACCGCGCGTCTCCGCCCCGGCCTCACCGTGTTGCAGGACGTCTCCACGCGCCTGACCTACCGCCGGTTCCTCATGGGCAGCGCGCTGCTCGCCCGGCGGTGGCAAACGCTGCTGCCACCCGCCGCGACCCGGGTCGGCGTCTTGCTGCCCAACGTCAACGCGCTGCCGGTCACACTGCTGAGTCTCTGGTCGCTCGGAAAAATTCCGTCACTGCTCAACTACACCACCGGCGCGACCATCATGCTGGCGTGCGCCCGGCTCGCGGGCCTCACCCAAGTCATCACCTCGCGCGCCTTCGTCGAGAAGGCGAAGTTGAAGCTCGATCCGCTCACGGCGGGTGGCGTCGAACTGATCTACCTCGAGGACGTGCGGAAAAACATTTCCGCCGGGGAAAAACTGGCGGCAGCCGCCGGGCTGATCGGCCTGCCGCACACCCCCGTGCGCGATCCGCACGACACCGCCGTCGTGCTGTTCACGAGCGGCTCGGAGGGCGTGCCCAAGGGCGTCGAGCTCACGCACACCAACCTGCTCGCCAACGTCCGCCAAACCCTCGCGATCTGCGATCTGCAGGATTCCGACCGGCTCTTCAACGCGCTGCCGATGTTTCACAGTTTCGGGCTCACCGCCGGATTGCTCATCCCGCTCTTGCGCGGCTTCCCGGTGTTTCTTTACCCGTCGCCGCTGCATTACCGCATCATCCCGATGGTGGCCTACCTCGAAAACACGACCGTCCTCCTCTCGACCAACACGTTTCTCAACCTCTATGCGCGGCGCGCGCACACCTACGATTTTCGCTCGCTGCGCTACCTGTTCGCCGCCGCCGAAAAAGTCCAGGAGGCCACGGCGACCGCATGGATGCGGCGCTTCGGGGTGCGCATCCTCGAGGGCTACGGTGCGACCGAATGCAGTCCGGTCATCTCGGTCAACACCCCGCTGCAACCGCGGCACGGCACCACCGGCCGGTTGCTGCCCGGCATCGAGTCGCGGCTCATCCCCGTCGAGGGCGTGGCCGAGGGCGGGCGCCTGCATGTGCGCGGACCCAACGTGATGAAGGGCTATCTCAACGCCGACGCGAACGCCGCGTTTCAGGCGCTCGGCGGCTGGTACGACACCGGCGACATTGTCACGATCGACCCCGAGGGCTTCGTGAAGATCCAAGGCCGGCTGAAACGCTTCGCAAAAATCAGCGGCGAAATGGTGAGCCTCACGGCGGTGGAGGACGCGTTTGCGGGGGCGTTTGCCCACCACGGCCTGCGCTGTCAGGTGGCGGTGATCGCCCAGCCCGACGAGGACAAGGGCGAACGGCTCCTCGCCGTGACCAACGAGCCGCGGCTGACGCTCGCCGAGCTGCGCGCCGTGGTCACCTCACGCGGCCTGCCCAATTTGTGGGCGCCGCGGGAGTTGCGCGTCGTGCGCGAGATTCCGAAGCTCGGCACCGGCAAGGTGAACCACCGCGAATTGCAGCGCCTGTTGCAGGAGCAGACTCCGGCCGCGGTGAAGAGCTAGTGTGCCGACCGCAAAGTAGCGTGACAAGTAGCGGCGAGCGCCAGCGAGTGGAGCGCGCCGGTGGTCCACTCGCTGGCGCTCGCAGCTACACGTCACGAAAGTTATTGGTCGCGCCACTAGGCGCACCCCCGGCTCCGGATGGCAAGCGTGCGGCGCAGCCATGCGCCGGAGCCTTTGCTTTTCCCGGTGCAGGGCGGCGAGGAACGGCGTGGCGAAAGAATAGTTTCCTCGAACGATCCATTCGGGCCGGCAATCCCGCATGTTCAGGTAACCCGCCTCCTCCAGCCCATTCCGGTCATGAACGCTTTTTTCCCGCTCCCTCTGCAATTCCACCGGTTGCCACTGGCCGGCGGCGCACTGCTCCTCCTGCTCCAGCGCACTCCGTTGCTCCGCTTCGCCGCGACCGCGCAAGATCCGGCGCAGACTGCTCGCGCCAGCGCGATGCTCGTAACCAGTCTCACAGCGACGGCTCTGCTCGGCCCGGTGCACACCGTGGCGGGTGCCACCACCCTGGTGTTCGCCCCCTCCGCCATCATCGACGCCACGGTCGGAAAACCCGTCGCGGTCGCCGTGTCGATCAGCCAGGGCGGCGGTTGGACGCCATGGGAAATCTCGAACACCCTGCCGCCCGGCCTCGTCGCCGGCTACGGCGGCCCCCCCGTCGGGACTGTCCAGGGCAACCTGATCGTCGGAGAGGGCCCCATTCCGCTGATCATCGGTGGCACCCCCGCCGTCGCCGGCTCCTTTGTCGTGTCGGTGCGGGCGACCTATGGCAGCCCGTTGACTGGCAGCGTGACGTTTCGGGTCACCGGCGAATCGATCACCGCACCGATCTTCACCGCGCAACCGGCCGACCGCACCGCGGCGCCCGACACGAGCAGCACGTTGCAAGCGGTCGCCACAGGAGACCCACGCTTCCCCATCAGCTATCAATGGCGGAAAGACGGCCAGACTCTCGCCCGCGCCACCAACGCCAGTTTCACCCTGGCCAGGGTGGCGGCAGCCGACGCCGGCACCTACACCGTCGTCGCCTCCAACAGCGCCGGCTCGGTCATGAGCCACCGGGCCGTGCTTACGGTCATCGGCGGGACGCTGGCCGCTCCGGTCATCGAGGTCTCGCCGTCAAGCCTCCACGTGGCCCGGGGCGATCGCGCCAGTCTCGCTCTCGCCGCCCGCGGCGGATCGCTGGCGTATCAGTGGAAGAAAGACGGCCATGATCTCGCGGGCGCCACCGCCCCCACGCTCACGTTCACCGCGGCCGCACCGGCGGACATGGGCATCTATTCCGCGCGCGTCTCCAACGCCGCGGGTTCCGCCGAGACCACCGCGGCCGCGCTCACCGTCGAGACGGGTGGCCGCAGCCGGCTCGCCAACGTCTCCACGCGCGGCCTCGTGCCCGCAGGTGGCGCCCTTACCCCGGGTTTTGTGCTGCGGGGCACCGGTCAAAAACAAATCCTCGTGCGCGCCGCCGGACCGAGCCTGGCTCGCTTTGGCATCGCCCAGGCGCTGGGCAACCCGCAATTCGAACTCTGGCGCTCCGGCGGGGCGGCCATCCTGACCAACGACAACTGGGAGGGAGAGGCCCGCAGCACGATCCTGGCCGCGAGAACCGCCGCCGTCGGCGCGTTTCCACTCGAATCTTCCTCGCACGACGCGGCCGCGTTCACGACCGTCGGCTCCGTTTCGTCCGCGGCTTTCACGGTTCGGGTCACCTCCCGCGACCCGGCGGATTCCGGAATTGTGCTCGCCGAGGTTTACGATGCCGATGCCCTCGGCGCCGCCGTGCAAATCGTGAACGTCTCCACGCTCGGCCAGGTTGGCCTCGGCGCCGAAGCGCTGGTGTCCGGGTTTGTGATCCAAGGCACCGCGGCCAAGGAACTGCTGATCCGCGCGGTCGGCCCCGGCCTCTCCGCCTTCGGGGTGGCGAACGCGTTGTCCCGGCCGCAGCTCGTCCTGACGCCACTCGGCCAGTCCGCCAGCCTCGTCAGCAACGACGGCTGGCGAAATTCCTACCTCCTGATGGAAGCCGAGTATCGCGCCGGCGCGTTTCCGCTGCGCTTTGACAGCAAGGATGCGGCCGTACTGGTACGCCTCCCGCCCGGCGGATACACCATCACCGTGACCGGTGGCGCCGCCACGACCGGCACCGCCCTGCTGGAAATCTACGACCTCGATCCGTAGGCAAGATCGGCCACCGCTTCCGGGCGCGAGCCGCCGGCGGCGACCCGGAGCCACCCCCGCCAGCCCCGGCCGTATCCGGCCGACTGCGTCACCGCTCCACCCCAAACGCGTCCGCCTGCTTCGTCAGCGATTTCTCGAGACTCCCGCACACCAGCTCGCACAGCTTGAAAATCGACGGATCCGCGATGGCGTAGAACACCTGCAGACCCTCCTTGCGCCGCGACAGCATGTGGGCCTGCGTGAGCGTCTGCAGGTGCCGCGAGATGTTGGCCTGCGTGCCCCCGGTCGCCTCGACCAGCGCGTTGACGGGCTTCTCGCCCGCGAACAACGCCTGGAGCAGCCGCAGGCGCATCGGTTCCGCCAGCACGGCGAAGCGCCGCGCCACCTGATCGAGGGCGCCATCCGACAGGGGAATTTTCTTGGCCATGCGAGACAGCAAGCAGAGGCTTGACATGATTTCAAGTATATGAGTATATGCGCATGTTAAGTCAACCGCCATCATGCCTGCCATGAAAATCGATTCCCTCATCCGCCTCCTCGCCGGCAGTGTCACCCTGCTCGGCGTCACCCTCACCCACTTCGTCAACCCGTGGTGGCTGCTCCTCCCGACCTTCGTCGGCCTCAACCTCATCCAGTCCGTCTTCACCGGCTTCTGCCCGCCCAGCCTCCTCCTGCGGAAACTCGGCTGGCTCGGCGACGACGGGATCATCCACTGGGGCGGTTCCCGCTCCGCGAAAACCTGAGCGGCCGCGACCTCGGCCTCCTCGCCGCCTTTTCCCCCCGCGCCTCCTAGTTCAACATGTAACGTATTACGTTACATGTTCCTTTTCCGACCACCATGATGACCTTCCTTCGTTCGCTCCTGGCCGCCGGCCTGCTCGGGCCCGCCGCCCTCCACGCCGAATCGTGGACGCTCGACCGCGCGGTCGCCACCGCCCTCGAACGCAGCCCCGACGCCCGCCTCGCGCGCGCCCGGATCGACGGCGCCCAGTCGCTGGTCGAACAGGCGCAGTCGGCCTGGCGCCCGCAGGTTTCACTTTCCGGCCGTTACACGAATACCAACAGCCCGATGATGGCCTTCGGTTCCATCCTTAACCAGCGCGCGTTCAACTTCGGCCTGGATTTCAACCGCCCCGGCCACCTCGACAACCTCAACGCCACCGGCACCGTCGCCTACAACCTCTACTCCGGCGGCCGCGCCACCGCCGGCCGCTCCGCCGCCCAGGCCGGCGCCGAGGCGGCCGACCTCGATCTCCGGGCCGCGCACCATCGCCTGGCCGCCGAGGTCGTGCGCGCCGCGCTCAATCTCCGCAAGGCCCGCGAGGCCGTCACCGCCGTCGAGGGCGGGGTTCGCGCCTACGAGGCCGCTGCCGCGGTGGCCCGCGCCCGCTTCGACGCCGGCCAGCTGCTCAAGGCCGACTTCCTCAGCCTTGAGGTCCAGCTCGCCGAGACCCGGGAAAAACTTTCGGCCGCCCGTCACGGCGCCGCGCTCGCCGCCCGGGCGTTTCATTTCATCCTGGGGCTCGATCCCACCGAGACGTCCGTTGAGCTGCTCGATGACGACCCGGCGCTTGCTCGTCTTACACTTCCTGATACGCGCGATTTCTCGGGGCGCCCCGAACTCCTCGGTCTCGCGGCGCGCGTCCGCGCCGCCGAGGCGATGGTCGAGTCCGCCCGCGGCACCAAGCGGCCGACCGTGAATGCCTTCGCCAGTTACCAGTACGATCACGGCTGGCAAACCGCCCGCCACGGCGACAGCTGGCTCGCCGGCGTCTCGGTCGATCTCAACGTCTTCGACGGCGGCCAGCTGGCGGGCAAGGTCCGCCAGAGTAGCGCCGAGGTCACGCAGGTGAAGGAAATGCTGCGCAAGGCCACGCTCGGCATCGGCTTCGAAGTCGAGCAAGCCCGCCTCGCCCACGCTGACGCCACCGAACGCCTCGCCGTCTCGGCCCGCGCCGTCGAGCAGGCCGCCGAGAGCGCCGCCCTCAGCCGCGCCCGATTCGACAAGGAGGCCCTCCTCACCGCCGACCTCATCGGCGCCGAGAGCCGCCACCTCGAGACCCGCCTCCGTCGCACCTTCGCCGCCGTCGAAGAGCGCCTCGCCCTCGTCGAACTTCGCCGCGCGCTCGGCCTCACCCCCTTGCCGCCGTCCTGAACCCGCTCTTGGTCGGAGCGGCTTTTCGCCGCCGCTCCAGCTCACGTCGCGCCCTTCCGCCCTCCCTTTTTTCGCCACCATGAATCTCTCGTCATTCGTCCTCACCGCCGCCGCCCTCGGTCTCCTCGCCGGCTGCGGCAAGCACCCCGCTCCCTCCGCGTCCACCGATTCCGCGGCCGCCCTCCCGCCCGCCAAGGTCCGCCTCGCCACCGTCCGCGCGGAAAACCTCCCGGTCGTCACCGCAATCACGGGCACCATCCGTCCCCTCCGCCAGGCCCAGATCGCCGCCAAGCTCATGGGCGCCATCGACGAACTTCCCGTCACGCTCGGACAATCTGTCCGCACCGGCGACCTGCTCGTCAAAATCTCCGCCGCCGAAATCACCGCGCGCGTCGCCCAGGCCCAGTCGCAGCTCAACGTCGCGCGTCGTAATCTTGAGCGCGAACGCGACCTGCTCGGCAAGGGCGCCAGCACCGCCGACCTGGTCCGCGGCCTCGAGGATCGTCTCACCCTAACCCAGGCGATGGTCCGCGAAGCCGAGGTCATGCTCGGCTACGCCACCATTCGCGCGCCGTTCGACGGCGTGATTTCCCGCAAGCTCGCCAACGCCGGCGACCTCGCCTCCCCGGGTTTGACGCTCCTCCAACTCGAGGGCACCGGGGCGTTCGAGGTCGAGGCCGCGCTCCCCGACTCGTTCGCGTCCAATCTCAACGTCGGTGCCATCCTCGCGATCTCGGTGCCGGCGACTGGAATCGCTTTCAAAGCTCCGATCGCCGAACTCTCGCCGGCGGCCGACGCCGGCGCCCGCAGCATCCTCGCCAAGCTCACCGTCCCCGCCGGCACCGCCGTGCGTTCCGGCCAGTTCGTCCGCGTCGAGCTCCCGGGCCCCTCCGTCCGCACGCTGCTCGTCCCTGCCGCCGCGCTCTCGCCCCACGGCCAGATGGAGCGCATCTTCGTCGCCGGCGAAAACAACCGCGCCGTCCTCCGCCTCGTGAAGTCCGGCGCCACGCGCGGCGACCACCGCGAAATCGTCTCCGGCCTGAGCGACGGCGAACGCGTCGTCGTCGCCCCGCCCGCCGGGCTGCGGGAGGGGCAGACCCTGGAGGTGCTGCCGTGAGCGCAGCGCCCGAATCCACTCCGAAGCGCCCGGGCGTTGCCGGAAGGATCGCCGGGATCTTCGTGGTTTCGAAGCTCACCCCGATCGCGATCATCGCCTCGATTCTCCTCGGCGTCTTCGCCGTCCTGATGTTGCCACGCGAGGAGGAGCCGCAAATCAAGGTGCCGATGGTCGACGTCTTCGTCGGCATGCCAGGCGCCATCCCGTCCGAAGTCGAGAACCGCGTCACCCGCCCGATGGAGAAACTGCTCTGGGAAATCCCGGGCGTCGAATACCTCTACTCCACCTCCAACTCCGGCGGCGCCCTCGTCATCGTGCGCTTCAAGGTCGGCACCGAAATCGAGGCCGCCCTCGTCCGGCTGAACCAGAAGCTCCAGGGCAACTTCGACCGCATCCCGGCCGGCGTCAGCCACCCCCTCGTCAAGCCGCGCACGATCGACGATGTGCCCATTTTGGCGATCACGCTGCACAGCCGCACCCACGACCACCTCGCCCTGCGCCGGCTCGCCGCCCAGATCGACGACACCATCAAGTCGGTCCCGCAGGTCGCGGAGACTACGGTGATTGGCGGCACCCGCCGCGCCGTGCGGGTGCAACTCGACCACGCCGCCCTCGCCGCCCGCGGCCTTTCCGCCCTGCAGATCGCCCCCGCCCTCCAGCAGGCCAACCGCCAGTTGCAGAGCGGCTCCCGGCCGTTCGCCAACTCCGAGGTGCTGCTCGAAACCGGCACGTTCCTGCGCGACGCCACCGAGGTCGGCACCGTGGTCGTCGGCGTCCACGCGGACCGCCCCGTTTATCTCCGCGATGTCGCGACCATCGCCGACGCGGCCGAGGAACCCGCCACTTATGTGCTGCACGGGGTGGGGACGGCGGTTCCTGGGCGCCCTGTTTCGTCGGGTCTGCAACCCGCGGCCGCGGCGGAGCGCGGGCCCAACTTCACCGAGGAGGCCGCCGTCACCATCAGTCTCGCGAAACGCCCCGGCGCCAACGCCATCGATGTCGTCAACGAGGTCCTCGCCAAGGTCGACGCGCTGCGCGGCACGCTGTTGCCCGCGGAGGTCGGCGTCGCCATCACGCGCGACTACGGCCACACCGCCGCCGAGAAAAGCAACGAGCTGCTGCTCCACATGGGCCTCGCAGTCTTCGGCGTCGCCGTGCTCATTTTGCTGTTTCTCGGCTGGCGCGAATCGCTCGTCGTGCTGCTCGCCATCCCGTCGACCCTCGCGCTCACCCTGCTCGTGTTTTACCTTTACGGATACACGTTGAATCGCATCACGCTGTTCGCGCTGATCTTCTCGAT
>SXSC01000052.1 GCA_005792355.1 Opitutaceae bacterium | reverse complement strand
CGGACCCGCAGGGTCCAGGGAAAACCGTGAGCCTCGCCGTCTCCCGGGCGCAATCCGTGTTGCTCGCCGCAGCCATCGCCAACTGGCGCACGGTGCAGACCTCGCTCAAAGCGAAGCAGCAGGTAAGCCGCGGCGTGCTCTGCACGACCCTGGCAGACACGCAACGCCGCAAGCGCCTCAGGAAGATGGTCCCCGGTATTACTTAAGCGCCATTCCGGGTTGACCCCATCGGCCGCCCGCGAACAAGCGGCGGCTCACGTCGCGCAGCGCCGGAATTTTTTCGCGTTCGAGATCGAGCGCGGCGAGGCGGTGAGAAACTCGTCGGCGGCGCGGCCGGGCAGGAGTTCCTCAGGGCGCGCACAAAGCGTGCGCCAGACATCGTGTTCCTTGGCGGTGTAGTCGGGGCAGGCGATTTCGTCGCCCGTGGGAATGGGCGCGGTGAGCTTGATCGGCACGCAACGCGGGTCGTCCGCGGCGGAGTTCGGCGTGGGGAGCGGGGCAACGTGGGACCTGCCGGCGAGGCGAGCAGGGCGGGCGGCGGCCGGCCATCGGCCGAACGGAGTAAACCGGCCGGCGGCGGCGCGCGCGGCGCATTTTCTTTTCGCCGACGGCGCGAACGCGGGTCTCACTTGCCGTCGCTCCCCGCCCCATGCGCCTCGCCACCCTATTGCCCCACCGGGCCCGCTCGCCAATCGTCGCGGTCGCCGCGCCGGACGGCACGTGGATTGGGCTGGCCGCGATGTTATCGCGACCGGTGGCGCGGCTGGAGGACGCGCTGGCCGACTGGCCGGCCGATCCCGCGGCGCTGGCCGCGGGCATCGCGGACTGGCGCGGGCCGCGGTATGCGGAGGGCGAGTTCGCGTTTTTGCCGCCGGTCGTGCGGCCGCCGGCGTTTCGCGATTTCTACGCCTTCGAGCAGCACGTGAAGACGGCGCGCGCGCGGCGCGGGCTCGAGATGATTCCCGCGTGGTATGAAATCCCGGTGTTTTATTTTTCGAATCACAACGCCCTCGTCGGCCACGATGCGCCCGTCCACGCGCCGGCCGGCAGCGTGGAACTGGATTACGAACTGGAGCTCGGCGTCGTGATCGGCCGTGGCGGCCGGGAGATCGCGCCGGAGCGCGCCTGGGGGCACGTCGCCGGCTTCACGATCCTCAACGACTTCAGTGCGCGCGATCTGCAGCGGAAGGAAGTCACCGTCGGGCTCGGGCCGGCGAAGGCGAAGGATTTCGCGACGGCCGTCGGCCCGGGGCTGGCGACCCGCGACGAGTTTGCCGATTGCATCCGCGGCGAGCGACTCACCCTTGAGATGTGCGCGCGCGTGAACGGCCGCGAGCTTTCGCGCGGCAACGTGGCTTCGCTCCACCACTCGATCCCGCGCCTGATCGCGCAGGCTTCGCGCGACGCCGACCTGCTGCCCGGCGATCTCCTTGGCACGGGCACGGTCGGCACCGGCTGCATCCTCGAACTCGGGGCGGAAAACACCGGCGGCTGGCTGAAGCCCGGCGACGTGGTCGAACTCGAAATCGAGCGCCTCGGCGTCCTGCGCACGCCCATCGTCGCGCGGCCTAGCGGTTGAGCAGCGCCGCGACGCGCGTGCGGCCGCTGACGTCGAGTTTGGAAAAAATCGCGGCGAGCTGCGTCTTGATGGTGAGCGGGCTGCGCCCCAGCTCCGTCGCGATCTCGCCGGTGCGCAAGCCCTCGCGCACGCGCATTGCCACCTCGCGCTCGCGCGCCGAGAGCCGTGCGAGCAGCGCCACCGCGCCCGGCGAGAGCGGGCGGTGCCGGTCGCCACGCGGGCGACGGTAGTCGAGTTGCACGTGAAAGGCCGGCGACTGCCCGGCCTCGGCGGGCACCTGAAGTTTCACGCGGGCGTGCAGGCCGCGCGCGTGTTCGCTCACGACGCGCGGACCCGGTGCCGCGCCCGCGGCGGACCACGCGGCGCGCAGCGCCTCGCACGCCGCGAGAATCGGCGCCGGCACCCGAAATCCGCTCCGCGGCCGCAGCGCCGCCGCCTTGCGCTCGCCGTGGTTCCAGACGGCGCAATCCTGGGCGGCCTCCGCGTTGAACCACAGCGGTTGCAGGTCCGCGTCGAGCAGCAGCAGGCCGACCGGCACGTCCTCCAGGATGGACTGCATGTGCGCGAGCAGCCGCGCGGCATCGTAAGCGGGGTCAGGGCGACGGGCCATCGACGCAACGTGCGCGGTCGCGGGCGCCGACGCAAGGTCGCAGGACCGGGTTTACTCCATTTGGCCGATAGACCCGGAACGGGGGGCGCAGTAGAGTGCGGGTCCCAAGCGCGCTTGTGGCGCGCCCCCACCCAACCCGACCGATTTCATGCGCACGACTTTCTTTGCGAAAGAGGCCGCCCCCAAGGCGGCCGCGAATCCCCTCGGCCTGAAAGGCATCGACCACATCGAGTTCATCGTCGACGACGCCGACCAGTGGCGCGACTTCTTCGTGAACCAATACGGCATGGCCGGCCGCTTCTACGCCGACGAAAATTCCGGCGTGCGCGGCCGCCGCGCGCACGTGGTCGGCCAGGGCCGCATCAATTTCCTCGTGGCCGAGCCGCAGGGCCGCGGACCCGAGGCGGACTTCATGCGCTGGCACCTCGACCAGCACGGTTGCGGCGTGCGCGACGTGGCGTTTCGCGTGCGCGATGCGCGCCACGCGCTCGCCGAGGCCGCGCGCCGCGGCGCGAGCGTCGTCCGCGCCCTCGACGAGCACGACCAGTTCATCGGCGGCTCGATCGCGGCCTACGGCGACACGATCCACACGTTCATCGAGCGCAAGCCGCACACTGAGTTCGCGCCGGGCTACCAGCCGGTCGCCGGCGGACTCGACGAGGGCGACATCAACTTTGCCATGATCGATCACGTCGTCGCCAACGTGGAGCACATGGAGCCGTGGGTGAAATACTACGAGGACATCTTCGGCTTCGATCTCTTCATGCACTTCGACATCAACACGGGCCGCAGCGCGCTCATGTCGAAGGTCGTGAGCTCCACCGACGGCTGGGTAAAGATGCCGATCAACGAGCCGTCCTCCGCCAACTCGCAGATCCAGGAATACCTCGACAAATACAACGGCCCCGGCGTGCAGCACATCGCGCTGCTCACGCCCGACATCGTGACGACCATCGCCGAGATGCGCCGCATGGGGCAGGAATTTCTCGACGTGCCGGACACCTACTACGACGCCGAGTTCGACGCGCGCGTCGGCGCGATCGAGGAGGACAAGGAGACGCTGAAGCAGCTGAAAATCCTCGTCGACCGCGACGAGGGCGACGGCGGCTACCTGCTGCAGCTCTTCACGAAGTGCGTGTTCGCGCGGCCGACGCTCTTCTTCGAGGTGATCCAGCGCCGCGGCCGCGCACGCGGTTTCGGCGAGGGAAATTTCCGCGCGCTCTTCGAAGCGATCGAGCGCGAACAGGAACGGCGCGGATCGCTCTGAAAAGTAGCGCCGGCTTCCCGCCAGCCATCTAAATGCCATGCGGGCTGGAAGCCTGCGCGACCAAAATGCCCCACTACCTCCAACTCGGCGTCACGCCCCGCAAGCACCACGTCCGTTTCCCGCGCGATCCCGCGGCGAGCTACAAGGGCGAGGGCCTGCACTACGAGCACGTCGTCACGACCGAGGGCTTCGATCGCGCCTACTCGATGCTCTATCACTTGAAGCCGCCGACGCGCGTGAAACGCGTCGAGCTGTTCCGTGAGTCCGCCCCCGCGCCCGCCGTGCCCGTGCCGCTGCGCCACCATCACCTCAAATCCGCCGCGATCGCCCGCGCCGGCGATCCCTACACCGGCCGCGTGCCGCTGCTGTTCAACGCCGACATCACCTGCTGCCGCTGCCGGCCCGCGACGGCGATGGACGCCGGCTATGATTTCTACCGCAACGGCCGCAGCGACGACGTGATCTTCGTCTGGCGCGGCGGCGGCTGGCTCGAGAGCAACTTCGGCCGCCTCCGCTACAAGCAGGACGACTACATGGTGATCCCGCGCGGCACGATTTACCGGCTCGTGCCCGACGACATCGCGCAGGAGGATTATCTCATCCTCGAGTCGGCGCATCCCGTGCGCATCCCCGCGCGCTACCTGCATGCCGAGGGCCAGATTCGGATGGGCGCGCCCTACAGCGAACGCGATTTTCATGGTCCCTCCGAGCTCTCGCCGCGCGAGGACGAACGCGACTTCGCCGTGCTCACGAAGGATCGCGATCGGTTCACGCGCTACGTGATGGCGAGCCACCCGCACGACGTCGTGGGCTGGGACGGCTACCTCTACCCATTCACGTTTAACGCGAACGATTTCGAGCCGCTCACCGGCACCGTCCACCTGCCGCCGCCGGTGCACCAGACTTTCGAGATTAACGGATTCGTGATCTGCACGTTCGCGCCGCGCCACCTCGATCTCCACCCCGACGCGATCAAGGTGCCGTGGGCGCACGACAACACCGAGGCCGACGAGGTGCTCTTCTACGTGCGCGGGCAGTTCGGCTCGCGCAAGGGCGTCGAGCCGGGATCGTTCACGCTGCATCCGCAGGGCATCCCGCACGGCCCGCATCCGGGCACGACGCTCGCGAGCATGAACGCCACGCGCACCGAGGAACTCGCCGTGATGTTCGACACGCAATACCCGCTCCAGCTCACCGCCGAGGCCCTCGCCCTCGACGATCCGAACTACCCGCTGAGCTGGCTCGGCTGATTCCGCAGTGGCGAGCATCGAGTAGCGAGCAGTGGGCATTCCCGCAGTTTACCTCGAACCTACCGCGCCGCGCCCTACTCGCTACGGTTCCTCATGCGCCTCGACTTCACCGCCCACCCAAAGCCACTTGACCCCAAGAAAGCCGGGGAGCTTTGGCGTCCCGGTCGTCATACCTCGTGGACGGACCAGTCCACCCCATGCTTTGCGCACGCCATCAACCGCCTGCCGGATGAGTGCCGCGAGGTCGTCGCCCTCCGCACGGTCGAGCGGCTCACGCACAAGGAAGTCGGCGCGCGCCTCGGCTTCACGAAAAAGCAGGCCGAGAAACGCCTCCACCGCGCCATGCGCCTCCTGCACGCCGCCCTCAACCCCGCCGCGGATGGCTCCGTGGCCGATTTGCCGCCCCGCGATTCCGCCGGGGGCGCCGCTCGATGAACACACCCACCGAGTATCCCGCCAGCAGCCGGATGGAAGACGACGCCTTCGAGTGGGCGACCCGCCTCGACGGCGGCCTCACGCCCGAAGACCGCGCCGAACTCGACGCGTGGCTCGCGCAGAACCCCGCGCACGAATGGCGCCTCGCGCACTACCGCCAGTTCTACGCCAACATCCACGGCTCCGTGCCCGTGCTCTCCGCCGAGGGTCGCCTCGCGCCCGTTGCGGTCCGCGACCGCTCCCCGCGCGAGCCAACACGCGTTTCGCCGCGTGCGCCTCGCACAAGGTGAAGCCTGCTTCGAGGTGACGACCGATCCCGCGCGCCCGTTCTACGTCGAGACGCCCTCCGGCACCGTGCGTGTCACCGGCACGCGCTTCAACGTCCGCGCCGACGCCCCCGGCGTGCTGGAGGTCACCGTCCTCGAGGGTTCGGTCGCCGTCGAGACCGTAGCCCCTGGCGCCGCCGCGTCACCCGCGCATTTCGATCTCGCGCCGCGGGATCAAGTGAGCGTCGCCGACGGTTTGACCATGAAACGCCAGCTCGCCGCCGATGCCACCGACCACGTCGTGGCGTGGCGCGAAGGTAAAATCGTCTTCGACGAAACTCCGCTGCACGTCGCCCTCGCCCGCTTCGCCACCTATCACGACCGCAAGCTCACCGTCGACCCCGCCGCCGCCAACCATCCGCTCGGTGGCCGCTACACGCTCGATGACCTCGACGAGTTCATCGCCGCGCTGGAGCGCTCGCTTCCGGTGAAAGCGCAGCGCGACAACAGCGGCGCGATCCGCCTGATCGCCATCGAGCGCCTGCCCGCCCGCCCCGCGCCCGGCAATCGTTGAACACGGAATTCTTGAAACACGTGGACGCGGAGAGCGCAGGGAAATCCTCCGCCCTCCGGGTTCTCTGCGCTCTCGGTGTTAAACCTCCGTCCAGTCCTGAATTGATTTGGATATTTTTAAGAAATCTTCGCGCCGCGCGGGGAGGCAGCCCGGCTCAGTCGTATTAATGGATAACCCCGCAACTCCCCAAAACACCATGACCACCTCCTCCGGAATGGAATTTTGTCACGGACAGCACAGAGAACCAAACCGAGCACCTAGCGTATCGAGCCATAGGTTCCATCTGGCTAAACTCTGTGCCCTCTGTGCGTCCTCAATGTCCGCTGTGTCCAAAAACGTAATGTTCGCTGGGCAATTCTCGCGGGTGATTTCGATCCTGGCCTTCGTCGTTTCGCCGCTGCATGCGGCGGCAATGCGGTTCGACATTCCGGCGCAGACCGTCGCCTCTGCCATCCTCGCATTCTCCAAGCAGGCGGGCGTCGACGTGCTCTACACCGCGCCGGAACTGAAAACGCTCCAGTCCCGCGAAGTCGCCGGCGAATTCGAGCCCGCCGCCGCCCTCGGAAAAATCCTCGAAGGCACCGGCTACACCGTCACCAAACAGGGCCCGAAGAAATTCCCATCGCCCGCGACGCGCCCAAGCCCGGCTCCGTCAGCGGCTCGCTCGCTCCGTCGCGCGGCAGCCGTTCGCTCGCGGATGTCGTCGTCACCATCTACGAAACCGGCGAACGCGCGACCGTCAGCGCGCGCGGAGAATTCAAATTTCCCAGCCTGCCACCCGGCACCTACACGCTCGGCGCGAGCGGCGAGGGTTTCTCGCGTTTGAAAATCACCGATGTGGTGGTGCGATCCCTGCTGATGAACACTTGCCGGATGCTGTTTCATAGGAGTAATAGGCTACGATTGATTCATTTCGATCCTGGTTGAGACGATTTTTTTGCCACCGAGATCACGGAGGGAAAAGAGAGGCCACAGAGCGGAGGAGCGGGCGTTCTTTTCCGGTGGTATTCTCTGTGACCTCCTGCCGGGCCTCAGTGACCGCTGTGACCAGCGGTTTGATTCCTGCGGTTGCGGTTACCGTGTTCGGATAAATCCGACTTCCCATCAGTGATCAGCCGCGCAACGTTCGTGGACCCGCCATGTCGGCCAAGAATGACAATGCCAGACTCCCGCACGTCGCCGTCTGCGTCGACAAGGCCCGCGCCTATGGTCGCAAGGTTTTGCAGGGGATCGCCGACTATGCGGAGACCGTCGGCCGGTGGTCGCTCCACGTCGATCCCGAGGCGACCGGTTCGTATTCCGCCGACTGGCTGAAGAACTGGCGGGGCGACGGGATTCTCGCTTATGTCGAAAGCCGGGCGACCGCGCGCCGCCTCCGCGCCTCGGGGATTCCCACCGTGGAGGTCTTTGGGCATGATCTCGACTTGAAGCTCCCGCAGGTGGGCAACGACGACGAGGCGATTGGGCGCCTGGCGGCCGAGCATCTGATGTCCTGCCGCTTCCGGCACTTTGCGTTTTGCGGTTACCAGACGGAACGTTGGTCGGAACGGCGCCGGGCGGGGTTCGAGTGGGCGATCACCCGGATGGGATTCGAAGTGCGGCATTTCTTTTCCGCCCGCCGTGAAGCCACGCTGGCGGAAGTGCAACGGGATCGCGAGCGCCTGCAGGACTGGCTCGCCGCGCTGCCCAAGCCTGTCGCCATCATGGCCTGCAGCGACCGCCATGGGCACCGGATCCTGGATGCCTTCCGCCGCCTGAAAGTAGTTGTGCCCGAGGAAGCCGCGGTGCTGGGAGTTGATAACGATGAGGAGACCTGCCGGCTCGCGGACCCGCCGCTTTCCAGCGTGAAGGACGATGCGCGCAAGATCGGCTTCGAGGCTGCGCGACTGCTGGACCGGCTGATGGCTGGTCCCTCGCGCGAGGCGGGCAGCCTCCCCCTCCTCATTCCGCCCCTGGGCATCGCGGTGCGGCGCTCCACCGACGTCACCGCGGTCGACGATCCGATGATCGCCTCCGCCATGCGCTGCATTCGCGAACAGGCTTGCGCCGGCCTGCAGGTGGCCGACCTCCTCAAGCGCTTCCATGTTTCGCGCTCGGTGCTGTATCGCCGCTTTCACGACACGTTGAATCGCTCGCCGCGCGAGGAGATCCGGCGCGTGCAGCTCGAGCGGACGAAACGGTTGCTGGATGAAAGTGATTTCACCCTCGAGCGCATCGCCGAGCTGGGTGGTTTTCAACACAGCGAGTATCTGAGTGTGGCGTTCAAACGGGAACTGGGCCTGACGCCCGGCGAGTATCGCCGGCAGATGCGGCAGCGGTTCTAACTCCCCGGCCAGTCCGGCGCCCCCGCGCGCCGCGGGACGAAAACACAAAACCTTCGGGACGCCATCACATGGCCGGCGCCGAAAATAGCGTTACACTCCGACGCCATGGTTGAGTCTCCGCCCGCCCTAAACCCCACCGCGCCGGGCCCCGCCGACGCCACGCGGCACCGTTGGGAATGGCACATCCACGCGAACGAGGCGGCGATGAGTGCGGCCGCGGCGGCGCGGCTCGCCGATGAGGTGCGAGGCAGGCGGAACGCGCTCGTCTGCCTGGCGACCGGCTCCACCCCTACGCATACTTACGAGCGATTGGTTGCACGGGCGCGCACCGAGCCGGAGGTGTTTGCCCAAGCCCGATGGATGAAGCTGGATGAGTGGGGCGGCCTCGCGATGGACGATCCGGCGTCGTGCGAACATTACCTGCGCCGACTAATCCTCGCTCCGCTCGCGGTGCCGGCGGAGCGGTATTTTGGCTGGGAGAGCCCGCCGGCGGATCCCGAGGCCGAATGCCGCCGCGTGGCCGCCTGGCTGGCGGTGCACGGTCCCATCGACGTCCAAGTGCTGGGCTTGGGCGAGAACGGCCATCTGGGCTTCAACGAGCCGGCGGCGCAGCTGCAAGCGAAGCCCCACGTGGCACGGCTGTCTCCGGTGTCCCTGGGCCATTCCATGCTCGGGCCCAGCCGCGGTCGTGCCGCCTACGGTCTCACGCTGGGGATGGATGACATTCTCGGTGCGCGGCGAATCATGCTGCTGGTGACGGGAGAACGTAAGGCCCGGCAATTGCGGCGCCTCGCCACCGGCGAAATCTCCTCCGAGTTTCCCGCGTCGCTGCTGTGGCGCCATCGCGCCGTGTCGGTCTTCTGCGACGCCGCAGCGGCCGCGCTGCTCCCGGCCGAGTCGCTCCGACCATTCACCCCGCTGGAGGGTCAGGCGCCATGAAACCGTGGCGCCATGTCATGGGCCTCGACCTCGGGGGCCCGACAATCGCCCTCGGCGAGGTCGCGATCTTCGGCCGGTTCGGCGACGCGCGTTGGGCGAACGATCGCAACGGCTCGACCGGCGAGCGTCTCCACCAGAATTTGGCACCTCACCCGGCATGTTAGCCATGCAACGTCCCGTTCAAGTCGGCCTGATCGGCTCCCAATTCATCTCGTCCATCCACGCCGAGTCGTTGCAGCACTGTGCGCAGGCCCGGCTCGCCGCCGTGGCCTCGCCCACGCCCGGCAATGCCGCGGCGTTGGCCGCGCGCTTCGGAATCCCGCGGGTCTTTACCGACCACCGCCAGCTGCTCGCGCAGCCGGCGATCCAGCCGGTCGTCGTCGGGGTGCCCAACCACCTGCATTGCCAGGTGGTGCTCGACGCCGCCGCGGCCGGCAAACACGTCGTGATCGAGAAACCGCTTTGTCTCAACCTCGCCGAGGCCGACCGCATGATCGCCGCCTGCCGCGACCACCGCGTGAAACTCATGTACGCCGAGGAGCTGTGCTTTGCGCCGAAATACGTTCGTCTGAAACAGCTCCTCGACTCCGGGGCGCTGGGCCGCCCGACGCTGCTCAAGCAGTCGGAGAAACACGACGGCCCGCATGCCGCGCATTTCTGGGATGTCACCCGCTCCGGCGGCGGCGTCACGATGGATATGGGTTGCCACGCGATCGAGTTCTTCCGCTGGATGCTGGGCCGCCCGCCGATCAAGTCCGTCTACGCCCAGATGAACACCTTTGTCCACGGCGCCAAGACGCGCGGCGACGACCATGCGATCCTGATGGTGGAATTCGCCAACGGCGTAATCGGCCTCGCAGAAGAGAGCTGGACGAAACTCGGCGGCATGGACGACCGCGCCGAAGTCCACGGCACCGGCGGTGTCGCCTACGCCGATCTGCTGCACGGCAACGCCATCGAGACCTACAGCGCACCCGGCTACGACTACGCGGTCGAGAAGGCCGGTTCCACCAAGGGCTGGAGTTTCACGATTTACGAAGAAGCCTGGAACTACGGCTTCCACCAGGAAATGGCGCACTTCGTCGACTGCGTGCAAAACGACCGGCCACCGCTCGTCACTGGCGAAGATGCCCGCGTCGTCCTCGAAGTGATCTTCGCCGCCTACGAATCCGCCCGCACCGGCCGCAAGGTCGAGCTGCCCTTCGCCTCGACCGCCGCCCGGCCCATCGATCTATGGAAACCCGCGCCGTAGCTCCCGCGCCAGTTCCCACCGAACCGCGTCCACTTTTTTCCAACATGAATGCACCCCGTCTTTCTATGAACCCTCCCTCCTCCGTTCCATCGGATTCGAACCGGCGGCCGGTTCTCGTGATCGCCTTCGCATTGATTCTCGCCCTTGCGCCCCATGCGCTTCCCTCGTTGCGCGCCGGGGAAAATAGCGACCGAACGACCGGCGAGGTGCGCGGCCGCGTCCGGAGCGGCGAGACCGGGCGGTTTCTGCACAGGGCGCAGATTCAGGTCGCCGGAACGAACCGCCTGGTGGAGACGAATGAATTCGGCGAATACCGCGTCGTGCTGCCCTCCGGGCCGAATGCCCTGCGATTCCACTATACGAGCCTGCAGGCACAGTCGCTTGCAGTCGCGGTAAGAGCAAATGAACTGACCCGCCTCGATGTCGTGCTCCTGGGCAAACGGGAGGCTTCGACCGAGGAGCCCGTGGCCTTGAGTGCATTCCTGGTGGTCGCCCGCGAGCAAAGCGCGGATTCCATCGCGATCAACGAGCAGCGGTATTCCGCCAACCTCAAGAACGTCGTCGATGCCGGCGCGTACGGCGACGTGACGGAAAGCAACCTCGGCGAGTTCATCAAGTATCTGCCGGGATTGAACGTGGACTACGGCGCGTCCGACGCCCGCAGCGTCACGCTGCGCGGGTTTCAGGGGAATTTCGTGCCCGTCACCTTTGACGGCAACCGCCTGGCCAGCGCGGGCGGCGGTCGCGCGGTCGGATTCGAGCAGATCTCGATGAACAACATCGCGCGCGTGGAAGTGGTGAAGGTTCCCACGCCCGACCTGCCCGCGGATTCGCTGGGCGGCTCGGTCAACCTGATTAGCAAAAGCGCGTTTGAACGCGTTGCCCGGCAGATCGAGTTCAGGGTTTTTTTCAACGGCAACCGGGAGGAGTTTACCCTGGGCAAGACACCCGGCCCCATGGGCAGCCCGACGCACAAGCTGCAACCGGGGTTCGACCTCACCTATGCGCAACCGGTCAACGCGCGGTTTGGCTTTGTGCTCACCGTCGCGCACTCGAAACAGTTCACCGAACTCCTGCGGACGCGCACGCAGTGGAACTTCGACAACGCGCCGCTCACGCCCTACGCCCGCGCCTCCCAGCAGCACGACTCGCCCAATTTTCGGCAGCGGCAGACCGTGTCCCTCAACACCGATTTCAAGGCCACGGACAACACCGTGGTCAGCACGCTGATCCAATACAACCCCTTCGTGGGCCATTACGGCAATCGCGAGCTAAACATGAATACGGGCGCCACTCCGGCCAGTTTCACCCCCACGAGCACGCAGGGCCGGGCCGGCGCCGGCAGCGTGACGCGCAACACTTTTTGGGAACGGAAATTCGGCACCGCCTTCAATGCCAGCGTCGCGGTGAAACACGTCGGCGTCGACTTCAAGGTCGAGGGTAACGCTTATTATTCCGCATCGACGGAATACCATCGGGATCGCTCCGACGGTTATTTTCGCCAGGTCACGTTGAATCTGCCCAGCGTTACCGTCCGCTATGACGGCGTCGGCGACTTCAAGATCGCCCGGCGCACCGTGACCGCCGCCAACGGCCGGGTGATCGATTTTAGCGATCTGGGGGAATACCTGTTTCAGCGGGTGGTTTCGAAGGCCGGTGATCTCAAGTCCAATTTGCGCGGCCTGCGTCTCGACGGCGAGAAGTCGTTCCCGCGCGGTCCGCTGCCCGTCACCTTCCGGACCGGCGGTGCCATCCGCGAACAGGTTTTCGATCGCAATAACCCCGAGCCGACTTGGAATTTTGTCGGCCGGGACGGCCGGGCGGGCACCGCTGACGACAATGCGTCGATCCTGTTCGATCCCAGCTACAGCTACGCCCCTCAAGGTTACGGATATCAGCCGGTGCAGTGGCAGAATCCGATGATCGCGGGCCAGCTTTTTCGTGAACATCCGGAATATTTTTCCCTCGACGAGGCGGGTGCGATCCAAAAGGAGGCCGAGGGCAACACCCTGGCCAAAGAGCGCGTCAGCGCCGCCTACCTCATGGGTAGCACGAAGCTCCTGGCCGGCCGGCTCACCCTGATGGGCGGCTCCCGCTTCGAACACACGAGGTTCATCGGCACCAGTTACCTGTACGACGCCGAGGCCATCTACCAACGCGGCGCCAACGGCGCGATCGTGCTTGATGCCGCCGGCCGGCGCGTGCTCAAGCCCGAGGCGGCCACCACCGGGGCGCAACGCCGGCTCCAATACAAGATTCGCGGCAACACCACGTCCCGATCCTACCAGGACTATTATCCCGGCGCGCACGCGATCGTCACCTTCGCGGAACCGCTGCAGGCCCGGCTGAGCTACGCGCGGACCCTCGGGCGTCCGAGCTTCGACAATCTGTATCCCGGCCTGAAGATCAACGAGGGTACGTCGACGAATGACGGCATGGTCGGCACGATCCAACAAAACAACCCGGGGCTGCGGCCGTGGGAGGCGGATAACTACGACGCGTCGCTGGAATATTATTTCAAGGATGCCGGCATGATTAGTGTGGCATTGTTCCAGAAAAACGTGGCCGGTTTCTTCACCGGCACCATTCAAACGATCACCCCCGACGTCGCGAAACAACTGAACCTCGACGCGAGCTATGTCGGCTGGCTGCTCGACACGTTTCGCAACGGCGGCGAGGCGCGGATTCGCGGGGTGGAGGTCAACGTGGTCCGCCCGCTGGGTTTCCTCGGCCCCTGGGCGAAGCCGGTCTCGGTGTTTGCCAACGGCACGCTCCTCAAGCTGGGCGGGCCAAATCACGCGGATTTCCGTGAATTCGTCGACCGCACCGCCAACTGGGGCGTATCCTACGAAAACCGGCGCGCCAGCCTGCGCTTGCGGTGGAATTACAACGGCGAGCGCCGGCGCTCGCCCTCCACGCCGCCCGTCGGAGCGTACAGCTATCGTCGCAGCCGCCTGATGCTCGATGTGAACGCCGAGTATCGCTTCAGCCGGAAAATCAGTCTCTTCACCAATATTCGCAACATCACCAACGGGGGCCACCGCAACGGCTCGTGGAACAGCACGACGCCGGCCTACGCGCGCGACGACTTTCAGGAGGAG
The DNA here is from genome assembly GCA_005792355.1 of Opitutaceae bacterium. Taxonomy (GTDB): domain Bacteria; phylum Verrucomicrobiota; class Verrucomicrobiia; order Opitutales; family Opitutaceae; genus ER46. The sequence goes on along the minus strand of SXSC01000052.1, from coordinate 28,147 downwards.
TTCGGCGTGAACTTCTCCGCCGGCGTCAAGGGCAGTTTCTAAGCCGGGGCCAGGGCGGGGGACGACGCCAGCTGCCTCCAGTCGGGCAGCGGAGCCAAGGCGCGCCGGCGCGGACGGGCCACCGGGAGGCAACCGCTGGAATTGAGTTTCGCGAGGTCGATGGCGATTGGCGGGATGATGCTCACGGACTTGGTGCCGGCGGGGAGCTGGTTGAGCCCTTCAAGGAGGTGCAGCGGTGGAAGACCGGGCTGCGGCCCGAACCCCTGCGCCAACACAGCGGCCACCTGCCGTCGGTGCAGACCTCGGCATCAGGCGGAAAACTGATTGGCATCCGCGGAGTTCTTCGTGTGTTGTTGGCTTCCCAATCGCCAATCATGACCACGCCTGATCGCATTTCCGCCGCCGTCCAAGCCGGCCAGTTGCTGCCCAGCACCGCCGAGAATCTCGCCGCCTTTCTCGGCGCGAACCTCCCGGCATGGGCGGTGCAAAGCATCGACGAACTCGTCGCGCAGGGCGCCTGGGGCGAGATCAACGATCGGTTTTATCGCTTCCTCGAGTTTGGCACGGGCGGCATGCGCGGGCGGACGGTGGCCGTGATTCCGGCGGCCGCCGAGACCGGCACGCCCGACCGCCACGGGGCACCCGCGCAGGCCGCGATCGGCAGCAACATGCTGAATGATTTCACGCTGATTCGCGCGGTGATTGGGCTCTTTCGCCACACGGCAAAATATCAGGCGCAGCAACAGCCTGGCGCCCGCCCACGGCTCGTCATCGCCCATGACGTCCGGCATTTTTCGCGACATTTCTCCGGCCTCGCGGCATCGACGTGGACCCAGCTCGGCGGAGACGCGTTTGTCTTCGACGGGCCGCGGCCGACGCCGCAGCTCAGTTTTTCCGTGCGCTGGCTGAAGGCCCACGCCGGGGTGGTGATTACCGCCAGCCACAATCCCCCGCACGACAATGGATTCAAAGCCTACTTTGACGACGGCGCCCAGGTCGTGCCGCCCCACGACCTGGGGATAGTCGCCGAAGTCAATGCGGTCCCGCTGGGCGCACTGGGGAAGTTTCTGACGCCGCAACTCGCCGGTGTGACCACGCTCGGGCGCGACGCGGACGACGCCTATCAAGCGGTCGCCGCCAAGGCGGTGCTCGATCCGCGGGTGTTTCAGCAGACCAAGCTCAAGGTGGTTTTCACCAACATCCACGGCACGGGGGCGGTGCATTCGATGCCGTTGCTCGCGCACGCCGGATGCGACGTCTCGCCCGTGCCCGAGCAGCTCGATTTTGACGGACGGTTTCCGACGGTGAAGTCACCGAACCCGGAAAACGCCGCGGCGCTCGCCCGGGCCGTGGCGCTGGCGGAGGCGCAGGCCGGCGACGTCGTGTTGGCGACCGATCCCGATGCGGATCGCATGGCCTGCGCGGTGCGGAATCGGGCCGGCAAGATGGAACTGCTCACCGGCAACCAGATTGGCGCGTTGCTCACCGAATATCGGCTGAGCAAATACAAGGAACTCGGTTGGATTCCGCGCGCCGGCTCCGCCCAGGCGGCCATCGTCAAGACCTTCGTGACGACGCAGCTGCAGGACGCGATTGGGCGCGGCCACGGTGTCAAGGTGATCAATACACTCACCGGCTTCAAGTGGATCGCCGCGAAAATGCGCGGCTACGAGGAAAAGCTCACGGCGGCGATGGGGCCGGGCTTCAACTACGAGGCGACCCCGTTTGAGCAGCGCGCGAAACTGCTGCAGCAGCACAGCACGTTCTACGTGTTCGGCACCGAGGAAAGCTACGGCTACCTGCCCAACGACTATCTGCGCGACAAGGACGGCAACTCCGCCTGCCTGATGTTCGCCGAGCTGTGCGCCTGGGTCAAGGCGCGTGGGCTCACCGTGCCGGAGTATCTCGACGAGGTCTTTCTCCGTTACGGATTCTACCTCGAGGGGGTGATCAACATCTATTACGAGGGCGCGAGCGGCAACGCGAAGATCAAGCGCATCCTTGAATCGTATCGCACGAACCCGCCCAGGGCCTTCGGTGCCCTGGCGGTGGCGAAATTCCAGGACTTTGGCCGCGAGAAAATCCACGATGCCGATGGCGAGTTGATCCCGGCGCAGGACCTCTACGTGGTGACGCTGGCCAACGGTTATTCGTTTGCCGCCCGGGGCAGCGGCACCGAGCCGAAAATGAAATTTTACCTCTTCGCGGGTGAGCAGGTGGCGTCCGCGGAGGAATTGCCGGCGGTGAAGCAGCGCGTGCGCGCGACCCTGGAGCAGCTCAACCAATTAATCGAGGCCGACGCGAAAGCGCGGGCGGAAGGTTGAGTTTGGACCGGCGCGACAAGCGGGTGGGCGCCCTTGCGTGGGTCGCCACGCTGGTCGTCGGCGTGCTGCTCGGGGTGGAGGTGGCGCGCCGCGATCGGGCGGCCGCCAACGAAGGCTTCGTGCTGTTCTCGCCCGCCCAGACGGGTTGTCCCATTGTCGTGCCGGCGGCGGCGAACGCGGGTGAGCGGCGGGCGGCGGAGACGTTGCAGTCCGTCCTGGTCAAAGCGGCGGGACGCGGCTCGCGCGATTTTCCAATCATGGAGGAGCGGGGACCAATCCCGCGAGGTGCGGTCTGGATCGGGGCGACCCGGCGGGGCAACCGTTTTCTCCGACCGGAGCGCAAACCCCCGTTCGATACGAGCGTGGGTCTGGCCGTGAAGGGTGGGGCGCTTTTTATCAAGGCGGAGCGCCGCGAGTCGTGCGAGGGGGCGGTGGGTTGGTTTCTCGAGCGTCAACTCGGGGCGCAGTGGTTCATGCCCGGGCCGCTGGGGGAATTCGTGCCGCGCCGGTCGGAATTGACCCTGCCCGCCGGCGAGGTGCGGGAAAGGCCCGGCTTCATCCATCGCGATCTCGGGCTGGCCGGCGACCCGGAGTCGCGAACCTGGTACGGACGCAACCGGCTCGAGACGCGATTCGAGCACGGGCACAACCTGACGGGGATTTTCCGACCGGCGGATTTTCAACGTGCTCCGGAAATGGCGCCGCTGCGTAATGGGCAGCGGTTCTTTCCGCCAGCGACCAGTGGAAACTGGCAACCGAATATGACAAGCCCGGCGGCCGCGCGTCATGCCGCCGACGTCGTGATCCGCACTTTCGACCAGGAGCCGCAGCGGCTCTCGTTTTCGCTCAGCATCAACGACACGGACCGCTACGATGAATCGGCGGCAACCCTCGCGGCGGTGAGCCCGGCCGGCTTTTTCCGGCATCGTCCGGACTATTCAAAGCTCGTGTTCGGTTTTACCAACCGGGTGGCCGAGCTCGTCGCGCCGCGGCACCCGGACCGCTGGCTCCCGGCCTACGCGTATTACTGGTGCGAGAATACACCGGGGTTTCCCATCGCCCGCAACGTGGTGCCGTTTCTCACCGCGGATCGCAGCCAGTGGTCGCATCCGGATTTCGCGGCCGAGGACAAGGCGCTGATCGAACGTTGGTGCCGGTCGGGGGCGGAGATCGTCGGCGCGTATGACTACTATTACGGGGCCCCGCATCTGGCTCCCCGGCCCACGTTGTATGCGGTGAAGGAGTCGATCCCCTTCCTGCATCGCGCGGGAGTGCGCGCGTTCTATGCCGAAACCAATGCGAATTGGGCGCTCGACGGCCCGAAGGCCTGGCTCGCGGCGAAGCTGCTCTACTCGCCCGCGCGGGATCCCGACGAGCTGTTGGAACTTTATTATCGTGAATTTTGGGCGGAGGCGGCGGAACCGATGCGCGGATTTTTCGAGGTGGCCGAACGAACCTGGCGGGAGCAACCGGGGCCGGCGCTCTGGCTGCGCTATTATCAGGACGAGGACCAGGCGTGGATTTATCCGCCGGCGCGCCGGGTGGAGCTGAGAACGCAACTGGACCGCGCGGCGGCGCGCGCGACCTCCGCGATCGTAAAAGCACGCGTCGCTTTTGTGGCGGCGGGTTTGTCGGTCAGCGCGGCGTATTGGAATTTCTACGATACCCGCACCGCGGCCAGCCGGATCGCCCAGGCCGGAGCCGACGTGACGTTGCTGACGGCCGCGTGGAAAGGGTATCGGGCGGCCCGCGCTGACTTCGTCGGCCGGTTTGAAGCCGTGCGACGGGAACATCCGCTCGCGCTGGCGCCGCAGGATCTCGTGCACTTTCTGCGCCACGAGCCGGACAGCCGAATTGCGCGCGAACTGAGCCGGTCGGCGGGCGGGCGGTTGCGCCTGCAGGAGGAGGAACACCTGCCGTGGACGCACCTGCGGGCCACGGGCCAGGAAGTGGCGCAGGTGTTAAGCGACGGCGTGGAGTCGCTGGTCGATCCAGGGTGGCAGTCGGTGGTGGCGAAACCGGTGGGAGGCTCGGCGACGTGCGACTGGACCCCGACCGGGCTTCCATGGCGCGGCACCGGCGAACCCTGGGAAGGCCGCGCGGTGGAGCTTTCAACCCGCGCCGATGGCAAACGGGTTCTGCGCATGGCGAGCTGCCGGACGGAGAGTATCGGGCAATGGGTGCCGGTGGCGGCGAACGCACTCTACGCTGCGACCGTGGACGTCCGCGCCAAATCGAGTCCGGGCACGGCAACCTTTCTGATTGTTTCGTTCCTGGATGAAAAATTGAAGCATATCGATTTGGGGCGCATCGATCGGTTGCCGGCGGCGGCGGCGGCGCAGGAGACCACGCTCTGCGTGATCGCGAAGGCGCCGCCCAACGCGCGCTTCATCGGCTTCAGCGTCTCCGTGCTCAACCAGATTAACGACGATTTTGCCGAATTCACCGGAGCCTCGTTGCGGCGAGTCGATCGGTGATGCCGCCGAAAGCGATCGCCGGAAATAATCGGAATTGCGAAGTCGCAGCCGAACCGACAGGCCATTTCCGCGCGCATGAAGTCAGCCATCACTGTCACCCTTGTCCCGGAAACTCGCGGCGGACCCTTTGTCTTTTCCGCCGGGCTGGCGGATGGCTTCACCCGCGCCGCCGCGCTCGGATTCGACGCGGTGGAAATTTTTCCGCCCTCCGCCGCGGAGACCGATGCCGGTGAGATCGCGGCTCTCGGTGCCACCCACGGCCTGCGCGTGGCGGCGGTCGGCACCGGGGCGGGATGGGTCAGGCACAAACTGCGATTGACGGATCCCGATCCGGGGATCCGGCGGCGGGCGATCAAGTTTGTCGCGGACCTCGTCGATCTGGCCGGGAAATTGGGCGCGCCGGCCATTATTGGTTCGATGCAAGGCCGGGCGGAAGGCGTGGTCACGCGGGAACAGGCGCTCGGGTGGCTGGCGGAGGCGTTGGAGGAACTGGGGCCGCGGGCGCAGGCACACGGCGTGCCGCTGCTCTACGAGTTTCTCAACCGCTACGAGACGAATCTTTGTACAAACGTGGCGGAGGCCCTCGCGCTGATCGGCCCCCTGCGCACCACCAACGTCCAGCTGCTGTGCGATCTGTTTCATATGAACATCGAGGAAGTCGATGTCCCGGGGGCGTTGCGCCTCGCCGGGCCGAGGGTGGGGCACGTGCACTTTGCCGACTCCAACCGCCGCGCCGCGGGCCTCGGCCATACCAATTTCGTGCCGATCGTCGCAGCCCTGCGCGAGACTGGCTATGCGGGCCACTTGTCGGCCGAAGTGCTCGCCCAACCGGATGCCCAGACGGCGGCGAGCCAGACCATCGCGGCGTTTCGCCGGCTGGTGCCGCGGCGCTCCACCTGATTTCTCATGCTCAAACACACGCTCCTTCACCCCAAAATCAACGAGGTCCTCGCCCGGGCCGGCCATCATGCGAAGATTCTCATCGCCGACGGCAATTACCCGGCCTCGACGAAAAAGGGAGCCAACGCGGAGGTGGTGTGCCTCAACCTGTCGCCCGGCGTCGTGACCGTGGCGCAGGCGCTGCGGGCGGTCTTGAGCGCCGTGCCGGTTGATGAGGTGAACACCATGGGAATTCCGCCCGACGACCCGTATGCGGCCGCCGGTGAGCCGGCGGCGTGGCTGGAATTCCGGCAACTCCTCCGCGCGGCCGGCGCGGCGGCTGAACTCGTCCCGATTTCGAAGTGGGATTTCTACCAGGCGGTCGAGTCCCCCGATCACGTGCTGACGATCCAAACCGCCGACGCGGCCCTGTGGGCGAACGTGCTGCTCACGATTGGTTGCCGCACCAGCTGACTCCGGGGCCCCCGGCAATACTCCGATTCATATCCGATGAAAGCTCTCGAACTCACCAGCCCGCGCCGATTCCGCCCGGTCGAAATTTCCGAGCCGCCTCCGCCCGGCCCGGGGCAGGCGCTGTTGCGCGTCCATCGCATTGGCATTTGCGGCACGGATCTCGGCGGTTTTCTCGGCAAGATGCCGTTCTTCAGCTACCCGCGCATTCCGGGTCACGAACTCGGCGTCGAGGTGCTCGCGGTCGGGGCGGGCGTGACGAATGTCCGGCCGGGCGATCGCTGCGCGGTCGAACCGTATCTGAATTGCGGACACTGCTACGCCTGCCGCCGCGGCCACACGAATTGCTGCGAGACCAACCAGACCCTCGGCGTGATGTGTGACGGCGGCATGTGCGAGCGCGTCATCCTGCCGGCGCGCAAATTGCATGTTTCCCAGAAGCTCAGTTACGAAACGCTCGCCCTGGTCGAGACCCTGGCCATCGGGTGCCATGCGGTGAACCGCGGCGATCCGAAACCAGGCGAGCACGTGCTGGTGATTGGCGCCGGCCCCATCGGGTTGAGTGCGGTGGAGTTCGCGAAGCTCTCCGGGGCCAGGACCATCGTGCTGGACATGAATGCGCCGCGCCTCGCCTTTGTGCGTGAGCAGATGGGCGTGCCCGACACGATTCTCGCCACGGGCGATGGCAGCGAGCTCACCCGCCTCGCGGCGCTTACGTCGGGCCAGCTCGCCGATGTGGTGATCGACGCCACCGGGAGCAACCGGTCGATGGCACAGGCGGTCAATTACTGCGCTTTCAAGGGGCGGCTGATCTACGTGGGCATCACCCAGGCCGAGGTGAGCCTGCCCCACGCACCGGCGCTGCACCGCCGCGAACTCGACATCCGGGCAAGCCGCAATGCGCTGCCGGGCGACTTCACCCGGATTATCCAGTTGATCGAGGACGGGCGGATCGACACGCGACCGTGGATTACGCACCACGCGACCTGCGACACGATGATCGCGGCGTTTCCCAGTTGGACGCAGCCGGAGACCGGGGTGATCAAGGCGATGGTCGCGATGACCTGAGGGCGCGGTGTGAAATTCCCCATGAAATCCACCGCCGCGCGATTCCTCTGCCTGCTGCTCGCCTCCTCCGCCTTCGCCTCCGAGTGGACGATCACGACCGTCGCCGGAACCGGCACGGCGGGCTTCAGTGGCGACGGCGGTCCGGCCACCGCGGCGCAGATCAACGATCCCTTCGGGGTGGTGCGCGGGCCCGACGGCGCGCTGTGGTTTTGCGAATACACGGGCCAGCGCATCCGCCGGGTGGCTCGCGATGGCACAATCAGCACGGTCGCCGGCAACGGCGAACGCGGCTATGCGGGCGACGGCGGTCCGGCGCTGGCGGCTTCGTTCAACCGGCCGCACGAGATTCGCTTCGATGCCACCGGGAATTGCTTCGTCGCCGACATGGTGAACAACGCGATCCGCCGCATCGACGCGCGGACGGGGATCATCACGACCTACGCCGGCAACCGGACCAAGGGTTATGCGGGCGACGGCGGCCCGGCCAGCGCGGCCGCACTGAGTGCGCCGCACAGCATTCAGTTCGGACCGGACGGCCAACTTTACATCTGTGACATCGGCAACCACGTCATCCGCCGGGTGGACCCGCGGACGGGGATCATCAGCACGTTCGCCGGCACGGGAAAACCTGGTGCCACGCCGGATGGCGCGCCGATTGCCGGCACGCCCCTGCGCGGACCGCGGTCGCTGGATTTCGATCGCGCGGGTGATCTCTGGCTCGCGACGCGCGAAGGGAATCAGGTCTTCCGTCTCGATCTCAAGGCCGGCACGATTCACCACGTCGCGGGCACGGGCAAGGCGGGGTTCACCGGCAACGGCGGCCCGGCGAAGGCCGCCACGCTCAGCGGCCCAAAAGGCATCGCGATTGATCCCGCCGGCAACGTCTGGCTGGCCGACACCGAGAGCCACAGCGTGCGGCGGATCAACGGCCGCACTGGAAATCTCGAACTGATCGCCGGCACCGGCCTGAAGGGAAACGGCGGCGATGGCGATCCGCTCCAATGCGCTCTCGCGCGGTTGCACGGCATCTTTGTCGATGCGGACGGCGCGGTCTACCTCGGCGACAGCGAGGCGCACCGCGTGCGGGTGCTTCGACGCTGAGGCGTCGAACATCACGGCGGGGGTCTGCGCCGTGGCCGTCAAAACGCGCGCCGCCGGCGCGCCACAAACTGCGCGTCTTCGCCGCGGACTGCCGCACGCCGTGCCCGACGCGATCAACACCGCGAGAATTGCATCGACGCCTTCGCGAGCACGCGGCAGGCTGACGTTACTCTGAAATGAAGTGTGGTTGGCGGCGGAAAGTTCGGACCAACCGAAATCGTGTCGCCCTGACACTTTGTTTCTTCAGCACAACAACCAACAAAGGATAAAAAATGGCTAAAGCGAAGAAGAAGACGGCAGCCAAGAAGAAGAAGAAGTAACTGGAACGGCCGTCGAGCGACAGGCACGGCCGGTGCGCTGAGAGGTGCGCCGACCGCCCGGGTCATGCTGGACGAGGCTGTTGCAAGTCGGCCGGCGGGAATTCATTTTCCCGCCGGCCGATTTTTTTTAACGTCACTCGCGTAGTCGGAAAACACGACCAGCAACCCGGCATCGAGGGATTTGAACCAAAAGGCGGTGCCGCGGACACTCGTCGCGACCTTTTGCGGCAAGCTCGGGATTTCGGCCGACGGGAGACTGTAGGTCATGAGCGTGCTCAGCTCGGTGATCTTCACGCCGAAGGTCGGACTGAACGGCCCGGTGCTGCGAAGTTCGATCGACTCGATCGTGTGGGTGGGTTTGTGGACGACCACGATGGCGCGCAGATACGTGGCGGTTTGGTCACCGTTTTCGGCCGGCTTCAGGCGACAGCGAAACATGGCGCGCTGGTTGTCGTCCGCGACGCGCTCGATCTCCGAGAGATCGAGTTGCTCGGCGAGCTTGGGCGCCGTGCCGCCGCGCGAGCGTCGGGAACGGCCCACGGCATATGCCCTCGTTTCGTCCGGAGTGGGCGGACGCCCGTCCTTCTGCAAGAGCGTCCAGCGCTCGAATTCCGGCCGCGTCGCGTCGCTGCGCTCGACGGTGGACTTTCCCTCAGCGGAGGTCGTTTGCGTAAAGGACCAGCCGCGCGGGACGTCGCTGCGAAATTGCTGCAGCGCGGCGGCCAGTTCGGCCGGCACGTCCGCTCTCCCGAGGCGCGCCGCAACGAACCAGACGAGCACGATGAGAGAAAAACGCATCCGCGCGTACAACCGTAAAGCGCGGGCCGAATCAATCCGCATCGTAAACCTCGACCAGCGCGACGCCGCTCCGCCCGTCGGCGCCGGTCACCACGACGGTGTAGGCGCCGGGCGCGAGTGTGATTAGCAGGGCGGCATCGAGGCTCTCGGCGGCGAGCGGAAACGCTCCGAGGCGCACCGCTTGTTCCGCCAAGGCCGCCGCGCTGCGGCTGATCTCCCAGTCGTCGTTGCTCGCAATCCGGACGGAGCCGCGATAAAGTGTCAGCACCGGATCCGGCAGGGTTTCGGTGACGCCGAGCGACGCCAGCGTCGGGCCGACCGCCCGGATCAAGACTCGTCGCGGCTGCGTGCCGGCGATAACGAGTCCGGCGATCAGGGCGTCGTGGCCTTCGCCGGAGGTTCCGCGGGTGGAAAGGTTGATCAAGCGCGGTCCCCGGCGACTGCCGGCAGGGTTGTCGGCGTCATAGATCTCGGCGAGCGCGATGCCCGCGCCGTCATTCGCGGCGCTTACGATCGCCGTGTAGCCCTGGGCGCCGAGCGCGAGCGCGAGGGCGGCGTCGCGGCTGCCAGCGGAAAAAGCAAATGCGCCGAGCCGGCTGAAGAGTTCCGCCGTGGCTCCGCCCTGCTGCCAGCGGTCATTGCTGAGGACCAGGCCGGAGGCCGCGGCGCTAAGGGTGAGTCGTGGCTCGGCCAGTGCGGGCTCCACGCCCAGCGCGGTGAGAGTCGGCCCCGTTGCCCGTACGAGGATCGACTTGTTGCCGTCGATCGTGAAACCGACAATCAAAGGGCTCACGCCCGGTCCGACGCGGGCCCGGCTGGAAAGATTTACGAGGCGAGCATCGGTGCCGTTGGCTGCGGCCTCAGATTCCCGGATCGGCGATTCGTTGGAACCCGGAGAAAAAAAACGTGCGACCGTCGCCGGACTGTCGGGAGGCAGCGTGGCCCGGACGCCCCGCCACACCAACCCTTCAGGCGGGACAGTGGAGGGCAGCAGGTCACCCGGAAGTGCAAGGTGATCGCTTTGAGTCGGCGGCGAAAACGGGGATGGCAGCTGCAGGTCGCCCTGCGCGACGTGGACGATCGGCAGGTCGGCCGCGGGTCGTTGGGTCCAAGCCAGGTCGAGTGTCGTGGGGTTGACGCGCCGCAGGACGAGCGACTCCCCCGAGTTCGCCCGCCGCGGATTCGTGCCGTTCGCAAACTCGATCAGTTCGGGGCTGCCGTCGCCATCGGTGTCCGCAGTTGCGGAGCGGAGACCGTGCGCGCGAAGCCAGGTTTGAAAATCTGCGGTGGCGGCGGGCAGAAACCGAACCCCGTAGGGATCCGAGTCTCCGGTTCTCGTATCACACCAAACCGCGACGCACGGCTGATCCGGCGTGAGCGATGGAGCCAGGCCCAGGTAGTCACCGAGCATGACACCCCCGGGCGTGCGTGGACCGTAGCGGATGTCGCTGCTCAGCTCGGTCAGACGAAAGTTGGGCAGCCAGGTCGTTCCGCCGTCGACCGTTCCCGCCGCGTAATGGTCGACAAAGTTCAGGCCGTCTTTCGCGTGCCGTTTGTCCATGAAGACCACGGAAACATTGCGACCGTCGGTCGTCACCGCGATCACCGGATTCATCACACTTACACCGGCGGGTTGATCGCTCACGACCACGGGCCGCGACCACGTGCTGCCGCGGTCGGAGGACTTGGTGACGTGGATGCGCGGGGTGCCACTGACGACGGCAACATAGGTGACGAACAATTCGCCCGATTGCCGCGACACCGTGGCGGAAGGCAGAAAGTTTCCGTGGCGGACCACGGGATCGACCCAACCGCTGACGCGGTCGACGATCTTAATCGCGGTGGCAGAATAGGTGCGGCCGCCGTCCGGCGAAAACCGACCTTGGATGTTGAAGAGCGTGCGGCCGCCGTCGGGAGGGAATTCGACGTAGACCACGTACAGTGACCCATCAGGGAGGAACACCGGTTGAGTTCCCTGGTGGGCACCGCCGGCTGGCGTGATTGCGGTCGGCGCGCTCCACGTCGCCCCACGATCGTCGCTAAACGACGACACGAGATCGATGCTCGTGGTGGCACCCGCGGCGTTGCTGACGAAATTTGACCACGTCGAAACGAGCCGACCGGAGGCGGGTGTTCCGGGAAAATCGTTCACGGCCAGCCAGTTCTTGTCGGGCGACAGCAGCCGGCTGGTGGATTCGAAAACGCTGACGGGCGGCGACCAAGTCACGCCCTGGTCAGTCGAACGACTGACGACGACCGCTCCGACGGTGAAGTTGTCTTGCGGTGAGGCCAGGTTCTGCAGGTAGAGATCTCCCTGGGGGCCGGCGCCAGCCACGGGGTCAGTCGCGCGGAGAAAACGTCCGCCGGTCACGCTCGTAAGGTTCGGAATGAGTCCACGGTTCCAGGTGAGTCCGCCGTCATGGGAGACCGCATAACCGCAGCCAATCGCGCCGCCGTCGGAGTAGCGCCCCTCCTGAAACGTGGCGAGCAGGAGTTCCGGATTCGCGGCACTGCGCACCACGTGAGCTTCCGCCTGGCCGCGCTGGGTTGAGGGCAGGGTAACGGGATCGTCACCAAGCCGCGTGTTGGCGCCGACCCGGGCGTCGAGGACACCCAGTGGACGGCCTTTGGAAAGGTCGGGGTAGGTGGCGGCGACGCCGATCGCCGAGCCGAGGCAAATCGAGCCGAGGATCGAGACGATGTAGCGGGGTAGCGGAAGCATAGGCATGGATCTGCGTCGACCGCCGGGCGACGCCGTCGCCTGGCTTGGCGCTATTCGAGCGCGACGATGCGCAGGCGGGCCATGGATCCGCGGCCCGGGGAGGCGACGACCTCGCCGAGCTGTTTGCCCAGCAACTCCCGGCCGAGCGGGGAAAGTGGCGTGACGACGAGCAGGCGACGACCCGCCACGTCGATTTCCACTCCGCCGGCGCGCGGTCCGACAAAGTACCAGTTGGTTCCATCCGATCCCTCGAGTCCCACGACTGCGCCCAGGGCGATGGGAGCGTCGGCCGCGAAATCGGGCAAGACCAAGGTCTCATAATGTTCGATATTCTGGCCAATCTCACCGACCAGCTTGGCCTGACCTTCGGCGAGGTAGGCCGCTTCCTGGCTATGCGTATCCCACTTGTTTTCCGGCTGGCTCTCCTCGCTGATGGCTTCATCCCGCGCCAGCGCGGCCGCCTTGGACTGGCGCGCCAGCTCTTCACGGAGTTTTTGGAGAATCGCATGGCGCAGGGCTGATTTTTTCACGTTGGGAAAATCTTTGGTAAAAGTTCGCGCGCTTGTTTTTGTCTGGCGCCGCCGGATTGGCCACCGCATCTTCACCCCACACTCGTCCGCCTTGTCAACGGACATCCAGTATGGCTCGAAAAATCAGCTTCATAAACTACAAGGGCGGCGTGGGAAAAACCTCCCTGATCGTCAACACCGCTGCGGCCCTCGCCAAGCTCGGGAAACGCGTGCTCTTGTTCGATTTCGACACGCAGTCGAACGCGAGCATCTGGCTGCTCCGCCTCGAACGTTGGAACAAGATCAACGCGACCGGCGAGGGCGCGGTCTACTCGATTTTCGATCCCGGCCGGGCTCAGGTGAAGGACCTGGTGATCAAGGATGTCGTCGAGGGCAAGACCGGGGAGAAACTCCTGCCCGGCCTCGATCTCGTGCCGACGACGTTCAACATGGTGGATCTGGAGAGCGAGTACACCGGTGACCCGAAGCGCCCGCCGTATCTGGTGTTTTACGAGCAGCTCGCCGCCATCGAGGGGAACTACGACTACATCCTTTTCGATTGCCCGCCCAATATCCTGAGAGCGTCACAATGCGGTGTCTTTGCTTCGAATGAAATCTATGTACCGGCCAATCCCGACGCGCTGAGCCTCATCGGTTTTACGCTGCTGGTCGAAAAACTGCAAAAGTTTCACCAGCTCTCCGCCAGTTTTCGCCGGGCAACGATGGGAATCGCCGCCCAAGTCCACGGCATCATTTTCAACTCGATCAAGACCGGGGTGGACATCGAGGTGCCGAAAATGCGGATGCAACTCCGGTTGAATCAATTCAAGACAGCGAAGCGCGCCGCTCCGACCGCCAAGATTTTCGAGACCCAGATCCGCGATGCGATGATCGTCCGGCGCGCCGTCGCGCTGGGCCTGCCGGTTGCCCTGGTCAGTGCGGAGGCAACGGATGCCGGCCCGGCGGGCGACAATGTGATCACCGACTATCGCAAGCTTGCCAGCGAGATCGTGCAACAAGTGTAATCGTCCCCGGACCCGTTCAGCCCGGTAGCGCCGCCGGGCCACGCCCGCCACCGGGGCCACCCCAAACCTATTCCCGATGAAATCCACCGCCAAAGACTGGAATGATGTGCGACGCGCGTTTGCGTCTTCGCTCATGGCCGACACCGCCATCAACAGCCTGGCCCAAAACTTGGACGGCCCGGAATGGCCGATCAAGGGCAAGGACGAAACCCCTTCCAAGTATATCGACCTGACCCTCGAGGAGGCCGTCGAGATTCTGCAGCTCAAGGGCCAGAAGCCGGAGCGCCTCGATCAACTCATCGGCATCCTGAAGGAGACGCTGGCGTTCGACAGTCCGTTCGGCGAGATGGTGGAACAGACGCAGGCGGCGTCGGAGCGCGACAACCAGCTCCTCAAAAACCTGGCCAAGCTCAATATCCCGGAGAATTTTCCCGTGACCCTCACGGCGCTCGAGCCCGGTACGCTGGAATTTTGCAAACTCGAAAAGCTTTCCACGCTGGGGGAGTTTGCCGTGTTCGCCCAGAGCATGTCGCAAAACGTAATCGTCGGCGGCGATTTTCGGAAGCTGCTCAACGCTCTTTCCCATGTCGACGAGGCCGCGCTGGCCGAGGTGCTGCCATTCCGGATCGGCCAAAAGGGACTGCACCTGGTCGAGTCATTGGCGCAGGCGGCGCGCGCGCCCGACGCCCCGGCCCGGGCCGAGCGGGCGACGACTTGGTTTCACGAAGAACTGGCCGCGATCGAAAAGGAATTGGGAGCGGGCGGTTCGCTCGCCCGTTTTTTTGTCACGATTGGCAACCCGGAACTGGAGAAGCGTGCGCTCGAACTGCTCCGGCCCTATTTGCGCGTCGTCGTCGGCAAAGCGGCCGTGGCACCGGTCGGGGCTGGGGAGAAGAAAAAGGGCGGACTCTTTGGTTGGTTTTCGCGTAAATAGCCAGCATGCCTGAACCCGGCCCGATTCGTTTTCCTGTCGCCAAGGCCAACTCGCTTCCGGCGCTCTCGCTGCGGCGACGCCCGGCGGGCAGCCGCTCGCCCTTTGCGGTCTCGGAGGCTTCAGCCGCGGCCCGCGAGTCGATCAAGGCGATTGTCAGCGCCACCCGGGCGCCGTTTGGCGGCGCCGTCTCGCCTGATTCCGCGCGGGTTTCCGATCTCGAACGGAATCTGCGGCAGCTCGAGTTGACGCTCGCGGAACGGGAACGCGCACTGGTCGAGAACGAGGCACGGCAAGCTGACCGCGAGCGGGATCTCGCCGAAATGGAGGCCCTGGTGCTCGCGCGCGAGCGGATTGCGCAGGCCGCGCGCAAACCCGTCCCGCTGCAGGCCGCAGTTTCGCCCGAGGAAAAGCTCGCCCTGGAACAGCTCCGGGCGGAGCTCGAAAGGCAGGAGGCCAGCCTCAAGGACGCCAAGCAGGCCGTGCGCGAGCGGGAGCAATTTCTGGACGATTCCGAAACGAAGCTCTTCGAAAAAGTGCAGGCGCAGCAGGAGAAGGAAATCGAACAGGAGCAGCGCCAGGAGGATTTGCGCGCCCGGGAACGACGGGTGCGGGAGTTGGAGGCCGCGGTTGATCCCGAGGTGGCAAAAGCCCTCCAGGCCGAAGACGAAAAGGTGAAGCAGCGGGACGAATTCAACGAGTGAGTCGCGGACTCATCGTTCGTCGACCGCAATTATCTTATGGAAAAAAACGAACCCGACAACAAACGACTCTACTCTGTTCTGGCTGCCGCCTTTCTCGGTTGGATGTTCGACGGGCTCGAGATGGGCATCTTCCCTCTGATCGCCCGGCCGGCCCTGCAGCAGATGCAGGCTGCCGGTGGGGTGGGTGTATCCGATGCGTTCATCGGGCAGTGGATGGGGTATGCGACCGCGGCGTTTCTCATCGGCGCCGCGCTGGGTGGAGTGGCCTTTGGCTGGCTGGGCGACAAGATCGGCCGCGTGCGGGCGATGTCGCTCAGCATCGTGTGCTACTCGTTGTTCACGGGCTTGATTTATTTTGCCACTGAGCCGTGGCACCTCGCCCTGTGCCGCTTCATCGCGGCGCTGGGCATGGGCGGCGAATGGTCGCTGGGAGTGGCGCTCGTCATGGAGGTATGGCCGGAAAAGCACCGGCCGCTCATGGCGGGAATCATCGGGGCGGCGGCCAACGTCGGCTTCGCCGGCATCGCCGTCGTCGGTTTGTTCTTCAAGGTCACCGTTGATTCCTGGCGCTGGGTGGCGTTGGTCGGCGCAGCACCGGCCCTGCTGACCCTGGGTATCAGCATCTTCGTCCCGGAATCCGAGAAGTGGCAGCATTCGGTGAAGACCACGAAGACCCCGAGCCGCCCGCTCCGGGAAGTCTTCAGCCCGCCGCTCCTCAAATGGACGCTGATGGCGATGCTGCTCTCCTCGGTGGCGCTGATTGGCACCTGGGGCTCGGTGCAATGGCTGCCGCTTTGGGCCGACAAGATGACCGGCGGTTTGGTGCCGACCGCGAAGGCGTATACTCAGCTCAGTTCGGCGGGGGGGGCGATTGTGGGCTGCTTGCTGGGCGCGTGGATCGGCGGGTTTCTCAGCCGGCGGATGGCGTATTTTCTGTTGTGTCTCGGCTCGCTGCTGACCTGCGGGTGGCTGTTCCGCGGTTTCGAGTCCTACGGGACCCCGTTTCTCATTCTGACGTTTGTCGTCGGCGGGGTGACCGCGGCGTTTTATGGCTGGCTGCCGCTCTACCTGCCGGAGTTGTTCCCGACCCGAGTGCGGGCCACGGGCCAGGGTGTTTCATTCAATGCGGGCCGGATCCTCGCGGCGGTCGGCGCGCTGCAGATGGGCGCGTTGATGCAGACGTTTTCCGGCAGCTACGCGAAGGCCGGCGCGGTCATCACGCTGGTTTACGTGGTCGGCATGGTCGTCATCTGGTTTGCCCCGGAGACCAAGGGTAAACCGCTGCCGGAATAAGTTCATCCCGGAAATTCCGGACCAAGATCAGGAACCGTAACGCTCCTCTGGCGGGCAGGACGCAGGAACTGGCGAATCCTGAAAGCGAGAATTGGACACCTGGAATCTGGGAATTTCCCCACCGCTGCCCGGCCCTGGCCGGCGATTCGGTGGGTCGGTCGGCCAGGTGCGAAAACCAACCAGAGTGCGAACGAGGCGCGTTAGGCGGCCAGGATCTGATCGATCGCCGCCAATTCGTCCGGTGAAAAGGCCGGGGCCTTCAGGGCCTTCAGGTTTTCCTCGATCTGGGAGACTTTGCTGGCGCCAATCAGCGCCGAGGTGATGGCCGGCTGGCGCAGCACCCAGGCGATTGCCATCTGGGCCAGCAACTGGCCCCGCCCGCGGGCGACGGCATCCAGTTGGCGGATACGAGTGAGCTTCTCAGTGGTGAGATGCTCCGGTTTCAGAAAACGCGGATCGTGTGCGGCCCGTGAATCGGCGGGGATGCCCGCCAGGTAGCGGTTGGTCAGCAGCCCCTGGGCCAGCGGGCAAAACGCGATGCCGCCAATGCCTTCATCGAGGAGGACCTGGGTGAGGCCGCCCTCGATCGTCCGCTCGAACAGGTGATAACGGGGCTGATGGATGAGGCAGGGGGTGCCAAGTTCACGCAGCAGTCTGGCCGCACGGAGCGTCTGATCGGCATTGTAGTTGGAAAGACCCACGTAGAGGGCCTTGCCGGAACGGACCGCCTGGGCGAGCGCCCCCATCGTTTCTTCCAGAGGAGTGGCGGGATCCGGGCGGTGCGAATAAAAAATATCCACGTACTCGAGCCGCATCCGGCGCAGGCTCTGGTCGAGGGAACTCAGCAGGTACTTGCGGGAACCCCATTCGCCGTACGGGCCGTCCCACATGAGATAGCCCGCCTTGGTGGAGATCAGCAATTCGTCGCGGTGGGCCGCGAGGTCGGCGTGCAAGATCCGGCCGAAGGTCTCCTCTGCGGAGCCGGGTGGAGGACCGTAGTTGTTCGCCAGGTCGAAGTGAGTGATGCCGAGATCGAACGAACGCAGGATCAGCGCGCGGCTGTTGGCAAAATCAGCCTCGGCGCCAAAGTTGTGCCACAAGCCCAGGGACAAGGCAGGGAGCTTGATCCCGCTGCGCCCGCAGCGGCGATGGAGGGAGGGATTCTGATAACGAGTGCTGGCGGGGGTGTGAGACATGGAGAGGCGGATTGAGTCAGTCCGTTACCAATGGCCGCGCCCGGCGCGATCTCCGAGAAAAAAAAGACCCGCCGGAAACCCGGCGGGTCGAGAGCTGAAATGCCGCGGTCGTCAGGCGACGGCCTTGGGAATCTCGGCGTCGAGTTCCACGGCGTGAGGATGATTGCGCTTTACGCGCAGCAATTGATGGCGTCGCTGCAGCATCCGGTCGAGTTTGTCGATCAGCATGGCGACCGCCTTGTGACATTCGTCCGCCTGCACCGCGGCATTCATGTCCGGGCCATGAATCTGAATGTGGCCTTTGGCCGTGAACTGCATGCCAACCGCGGGGTTGCGGTCGCATTCCAACTCCACGCGGATGCGCACGATGCGCTCCTCGTGGCGAAACAATCGTTCGGCTTTCTCGCGGACGTACGTCTTGAGCGACGGAGTCAGGTCGAGGTGAATGCCGGATACGATGAGTTCGTGGGTGTTTTGGCTGTTCATATTTCTGCGTATGGGTTCGGGTGAAACAGGGCCGGGGATCAACCCGCCCCTGTGAAAATAAAGCAAATTCAACTCCGGTGCCACCATGATGCCCCCGTCCAGCGAAGCGCTCCAGCCATATTCCGCCGTCATTGTGACAGGAGGATCTTCCGGTATTGGAAAATCATTCATTGAGCTGAGTGCGAAGCTGAAGCCGGATTTGATTATTTGCAATCTCTCCCGGCGTTCGCCCGAAAAAAATACTTGGGAAATCGCCGGAATAAAATTAAACCATTTCGGGTGCGATCTGGGGAGGCCGGAGGACGTGGAGCGGGTGGCGGGGGAAGTGGTGGCGTTTCTGGACCGGGAGGTTCCGGCTGGTCGGGTGTTGCTCATCAACAATAGCGGCTTCGGCGCATTTGGCCATTTTCCTGAGCCGAATCTTCCCCGCCAGCTTGAGATGATCGATCTCAATGTCCGGGCGGTGGTCGATCTGACGGGCCGGCTGCTGCCCGGTCTGCGCTCCCGGGGAGGGGCGATCCTGAACATCGCTTCAACGGTGGCGTTTCAGCCGACCGCCTATGCCGCAACCTATGGGGCCTCAAAGGCGTTTGTGCTGCACTGGACGCTGGCGTTGAACGAGGAACTGCGCGGCAGCGGCGTGCGGGCGCTCGCCGTCTGCCCCGGGACCACCTCGACTGAATTTTTTCGCACGGCGGGGCTCGGCGCCGGGGCGGTGGCGGAATCGCTCAGCATGTCGACGGAGGCGGTCGTGTCGTGTGCCCTGCGGGCGCTCGGCGCCGGTCGCAGCCAGGTGGTGCCCGGCTGGCTGAACAAGCTCTACACGTTTGCCGGGTCGAAACTGCCCAAGCCTTTCGCCACCCGGATCGCCGCGATGATGCTCCGCCGCTTTCGCCTCAACCAGGGCCCGCGGTGAACGCTCCGGATTCGCGCAGCGACGACGTTTTTTCCCGGCGGGCCTGTGCCTGGCCGCGACGGCCCAAGGAACAGGGCCCGGTGCGCATGATCGTTCCGGCCGAAGTGCCTGGCTGGATCTTGTACGAGGACGAGCGTCTGCTGGTCGTAAACAAGCCCGGCGATGTCGTGTGTCATCCATCCAAGGCCGGCCCGTGGTCCAGTCTGGTCGGTGCGCTCCGCGAGTATGCGCAACTCCCCACCGTGCACCTCGTGTTTCGGCTCGACCGGGAGACCAGCGGCGTGGTGGTGCTGGCCAAAGATCCCCGGATGGCGAGTAAGTTGCAGGTCGCGATGCAGGAACGAAAAATCGGCAAGGTCTACTTCGCCGTGCTCGTGGGTGGACTCCGCGATCCCCTCAGCGTCCGTCAACCTCTGGGGGACGACGTCAACAGCCCCGTCTTCATCAAATCCGGAGTCGTGGCGGCCGGTGAAGGGCAGACGGCGATCACCCATTTCACGCCCTTGGCGCGATCACCTGGCGATGAGTTCACCCTCGTGCGCGTCACGACGGAAACCGGACGCAAGCACCAGATCCGCGCCCACGCCCAGTGGCTCGGGCATTCCATCGTTGGCGACAAGATTTACGGGCCAGATGCGCGCTGTTACCTGGATTTCATTGACCACGGGTGGTCCGAGGAGCTGGCCGCGAAACTACTGCTGCCGCGGCAGGCCCTGCATTGTGCCGGGGTCGACCTGCGCGCCGCAGGCCTGGCCCACGCGTTTTCCGCGCCACTAACTCCGGATCTCCTGGAGTTTTGCCGTCAGCGCGGCCTGGCGGTGACGGCGACGTCCTAGCAAACTGCCGGATTCGCTGATTTTTCAGCGCCTTCCCCGGGCCTTCGGACGCGGTTTTTCGTCTTCCTCTTCGTCCTTGTCGGCGGCTTTCCCTTTCTTGTCGTCGTCCTCGTCGCCGTCTTCGTCGTCGATGTCCTTTTCCTTCCCCTCCTTGTCGTCGTCTTTTTCGTCGGAATCTTCGTCGTCGTCCCACTTGAGTGACTCGTCGTTCTTGAGTTTTTCTTCCTCGGCCTCGTCGAGTTCGGGTAAATCGTCAGCGGCAGTTTCGTCTTCTGCGCCCTTCACCGGGGCCTCCTCGTCGGTATCGTAGCCGGCCGGCATATAGTCGAGAATCGAGGTGAGCTCGTCAAAATTATGGACGGCTTTGCCCTGGATAAAGCTGCTGTTCTGCTCCTCCCGAATCTCATCTTCAACTTCGTCGACCGCGAGTTTCGATTCAAATTTGAAAAGGTCGTTCAGCATCTTCACGCGACAACGAGTCAGGTGATCGATCAGGTCCGCATACGGGCCGTTTTCCTCGTCGAGCACATTCGGCAGGGCGAAAAGTTTCTCGTCGGACTCGAAGAGCGATTCCTTCATGCGCCGCAGCCGCACCTTGCCGTTGCCAAGATCCTTGTCGATGCGGAAGGGGATGAACGCAGCCTCGAAGATATTTTGATCGAAGCCGTAGTCGCGGAGGGATTCGACCAGTTCGATCAGGTGCTGCAGCTGGCGGGGATCAATGATGCTCAGGCCATCAACGTCCCATCGGACGGGGTCGCTGGTCTCAGCGACCCACCAATTATGATCTTCGCCGAGGCGAACCACGCACCAATCGAGAACGGAAATATTCTTTGCCATGAAAAGAGATGAATTTTTGCGCAGCGTGCGAGGGGAGGTTTAAAAAACAAGCACAAAAGCGGAGCGAACGATTCGCGGGACGCGCGGCAATCCATTCGTCTGGAAAATGCTGGAATCGTGGGAGTTCGGATGTGGGTTCGGATGCGGGCAGCGCTTGCCAACGGCGGTTGACGATTTCACCTTGGCGCAGCATGGGAAAATATTACGAGACATTTGCGCGTCCCGCCCTTTTCCGCTGGGATTCAGAACGGGCGCATGAGTTTGGAGTGGACGCGATGGCCTGGCTGGGCGCGCTCGCCCCCGTTTGCCGCGGACTGGAGTTCATGGCTCAACGGGGGCTGGGCGGTGCCCGACCGATCCAGGCCTTTGGCCTGACTTTTCCCAACGTCGTCGGTCTCGCGGCGGGATTCGACAAGAATGCCCGCGCCTGGCCGGCAGCTGCCGCGATGGGTTTTGGCCATGTCGAGATTGGCACGGTGACCGCCCTCGCGCAGCCCGGAAACCCGGTGCCCCGGATGTTCCGTTATCCGGCTGAGTTGGCGGTGATCAATCGCATGGGTTTCAACAACGAGGGCTCGGAATCCGTGGCTGCGCGACTGGCCCGGCAACCGGTCGGTGCGGCGCGGCGCATTCCGCTGGGCATCAATCTCGGCAAGTCGAAGGTGACGGAAATCGAAGCGGCGACCGCCGACTATCTCGCCAGCTTCGCACGCCTGGCGGATTACGCCGATTACCTCGTGCTCAACGTTTCCAGCCCGAACACGCCAAACTTACGCCAACTCCAGGATGAATCCCGGCTCCGCGAACTTCTCGGCGGCGTGTCGGCGGCGAATGCGGCGCGGGGCGCCCAACCGGGAAAGCGTCGGGTGCCGCTGCTGTTGAAAATCGCCCCGGATCTGACCTGGCCGCAGATTGACGCGGTGCTGGCGGTAATCGCCGAGTTCAAACTCGACGGAGTCATTGCCACCAATACGACGCTGGCGCGGCCGGGATATTTTGCGTCGGTCAACGAGGCGGGCGGCCTGAGCGGCGCGCCGCTGCGGGCGCGGTCGACCGAAATTGTGCGCTATATCTCCCGGGCTACACTCGGTCGGTTGCCGATCATCGGGGTGGGAGGAATCGTGGATGTGGAGTCGGCGGCTGAAAAGCTGGATGCCGGCGCCACGCTCGTGCAGGTATACACCGGCATGATTTATCAGGGGCCCTTTTTCGCCGCAACGCTCGCGCGCGGCGTTTCCGACCGGCAATTGCGCTGAAATGTGTGGCGGCTATTTCAGGGCTGGACAACCCTCCGGCGATCACTCTTATTCCGCCGTCCTCGTTGGAAATGCTCGGGTGGTGGAATTGGTAGACACACACGTTTGAGGGGCGTGTGCCGTAAGGCGTAAGGGTTCGAGTCCCTTCCCGAGCACCAGCGCCAGTGAGGAAACGCGCTGCGGCGACTGAACGCCGGGTGCATTGCCTGCGGCGATGAGGCGGGTGGCGTGACCGAAGTTGACGTTTCCTTCTCAAGGCTGACGGCAGCGATCCAATGATCTGCGACGGTTTTCCGACCGCGGATAAAGTCAGGAGAATCTCCGACGATCCGCAACATCTGCGCGATCCGCGGTTAACTGCCTCGGCTGGATCTTTGGTTGCGGTCTCGGACCGCCGTAAGAAATATCCGGACCGGTGGGGCCAAACCCATTCCCCGACCGACCCGATGAAAACCCGCTTTCCCGCAGTGAAATCGCTCCCGTTCGCGTTCCTCGCCTGGCTCCTCTCGTTCGCGCCATTCGCTGCGGCCGCCGACTGGCCGGGCTGGCGCGGTCCGCGCGGCGACGGAAGCAGCGACGAGACCGGCGTTCCGCTCCGGTGGAGCAGCACGGAGAATATCGCGTGGACCACCCCCCTCCCCGGCAAGGGCCACAGCTCACCCATCGTCTTCGGCGACCGGGTGTTCATCACCACCTGCCTCGAACAAGCACAGCAGCACGTCCTGCTTTGCCTGGATCGCCTCACCGGCAAGGTGCTGTGGCAACAAAGCGCGCCCGCCAAGCTGCAAAGCCCAATCCACAAATTAAACAGCCACGCCAGCTCGACTCCGGCCACCGACGGCAAACTCGTCTGGGTGAGTTTCCTGGATCATCCGGACATGACGATCATCGGCTACGACGTCACCGACGGAAAGCAGGTCTGGAAAACCGTCCCCGGCGTGATGCTCAGCAAGCACGGGTATTGCAGCAGTGTCGTGCCGTACCAGGACACGATTATCATCAACGGCGACCAGGATGCCCAGGGGTTCATCGTCGCGCTCGACCAGGCCACCGGCCGGGAGCGCTGGCGGACCGATCGCCCCAACCGCACCCGCTCCTACTGCCCGCCGACCCTCATCGAGGTCCAGGGCCGGAAGCAGCTCGTGCTGTCCGGGAGCCTGTGCGTGGCCGCCTACAATCCCGACACCGGTGCGCTCATCTGGATCATCGATGGCCCGACCGAGCAGTTCGTCTCCAGCCCGATCCACCTCGCTGACGTGGTGTTCATGACCTACGGCTTCCCCAAACGCGGCATCTGCGCGATCGATCCGGGCGGCACGGGCAACGTCACCGCGACCCATGTGGTGTTCAACCTCTAGCGTATCAATCGCGGCGGATACGTGCCCTCGCCGGTGGCCCACGGCCGGCTGGCGTTCGTCGTGAACGACGAGGGCATGGGCAGTTGCACCGATCCGCGCACGGGCCGGGAGTTCTGGCTCCAGCGGCTGGGCCGGCACCACAGCGCCAGCCCGGTGATCGCCGGCGGCCATGTCTATTTTTTCGACGACGAGGGGAAGTGCTGGATCGTGAAGGCCCGGGAAAACTATGAGCTGCTCGGCGTGAACGAACTCGGCGACGACATCCGCGGCTCGCCGGCGATTTCGCGCGGGCAGATCTTCATCCGCGGCGCCCGGCAGCTCTTCTGCATCGGGAAGAGGTAGACGTGGGGATCGGCCGCTCCTCCCGCGAGCGGCACCTCGACATTTCCGCGCCGGGCCGCTTCAACTGGTACCCATGGTGATGCTCGAGGCCCAGGGACTGGCCAAACGCTACGGTCGCCGCAACGTCCTGCGCGACGCCAGCCTGACGATTAACGCGGGTGAGCTGGTCGGGATTTCCGGCGGCAACGGCTCCGGCAAATCGACTCTGCTCAAGATTTTGGCCGGCTTCCTGCGCCCGGATGCCGGAACCCTCCGGGCCGGCGCGCCAATCGGCTACTCCCCGCAATCCATTTTGCTCTACGATCAACTCACCATCGAGGAGCACTTCCGGTATTTTGCCGCCGCCCGCGCAACGGCCGTGCCCTGGCGGGACCTGGGGCTCGACCTCGCCCGCCGCTACCGGTTCGGACCGTGGTGGCGGGAGCGCGTGGAAAATCTGAGCGAGGGGACCAAACAAAAACTCAACCTCGCCCTGGCGCTTGCGCACGATCCCGGCCTGCTCCTGCTCGACGAGCCCTACTCCGGATTCGATTGGGAAACTTATCTTCTGTTCTGGGAACACGCCGCCGAGCTGAAACGCGCCGGCAAGGCCCTCCTCATCGTGTCGCACCTCTTCTATGATCGGACCAAGTTCGACCGGCTGCTGCGGGTCGCGGACGGACGGATTGAGGAGGAAATCCCGTCGTGAAGCGCCTCGGTGCAAGTACCCGCATGGTGGCGACGGAAATCCTCCGTAACCGGGCGGCCATGCTCCTCCTTTTTCTGGTTCCAACAGTCCTCTACACCGTCATCCGCGCCACCGCCGGCGACCCGCCCGTGTCCTTTCAATTGAGCGCGCCGGCGGGAGTTTTGCTGCGGAGTTCGGAGCGCAACATCTCGCTCGTGCTCATGGGGTCCACCGCCATGTGCGGCCTCATGGCGTTCTTTGCCTTCGTGCTCACCTTCCGCCCGATCCAGACCGACCGCCGCCTGGTTTTTGAAGGCTACCGCCCCTGGGAACTGCTCGGCGCCAAGGTGCTCGTCGTCGCCGGGAGTGCGGCGATCGTGGCCTTTTACGTCACCGCGATGCTGCTCCTGTTCCACCATCCCCCGCGCGTGGGCGGCGTCTGGTTGGGATTCTTCCTCGCCGGCTTGGTTTATGGACTCCTCGGCATCGTGATCGGTGTCCTCAGTCTCCGCGACCTTGGCGGCCTGCTCGTCATCCTGCTCCTCGTGAACATTGATCCGGGCTGGCTGCAGAATCCGGTTTTGTATCCAACCGCCCATAACCGCGCCATCATCCACTGGCTGCCCGCCTATCATCCCTGCCAGGTCACGCTGCTCAGCGGGTTCACCCGTGAGCCGCTGGCCCCGCAAGTTCTGCTGTGCGGGGTCTGGCTCCTGGTCGTGGGGTTTTTCACCGCCGTGCTCTACCGGCTGCGCATCGGCATCGTGCGGCGGCACGACGGGTGATGGGGAGAAACGAACCTCCATGCGTGTCGAAAAATGGTATCTCGACTGTGTGACCGCCGATGGTGCGGGGATGATCGGTTACGCCGCGCGGATCAGTTTCGGTCCGCTCGCGCTACGCTGCTCCGGGACGCTGCGGTGGCACGACGGTGATCAGGGGGCCGTAAATCGGACGGTGCTTGGCGGGCAACTGCCCACGGCCACGCCCGCCGGCGTCTCGTGGCACAACCAGGCCGTCGACGCCCACGGCGAATGGACCGCGCGCGGGGTTGGCCTGCCGGCCATCGTCCTCCATGAGGAAGCGGCCGGGCGAATCGAATGGACGTGTTTCTGCCCCGCCAGTCAGGCCGTGGTGAACGTCGACGGCGAACCGCGCGAAGGGCTGGGTTACGCCGAGCGACTGGTGATGACGCTGCCTCCCGCCCAAATGCCCATCCGGGAATTGCGCTGGGGCCGGTTCATCGCGGATGGACAAAGCTGCGTGTGGATACGGTGGCGCGGGCCGAAGGAGCGCAGTTGGTGTTTTCACAACGGCCGGCCGGTCGACGCCGCGATGCCTGATTCGCGCAC
Source organism: Opitutaceae bacterium (assembly GCA_005792355.1). GTDB lineage: Bacteria > Verrucomicrobiota > Verrucomicrobiia > Opitutales > Opitutaceae > ER46. The sequence continues at coordinate 2,276 of SXSC01000052.1, read as the reverse complement.
CCTCGCGTGGGGCGGGCACCGCCTGGATCTGGGCCCCGGAACCAACCTCCGGGCAGGCCGCATCGCCGACACGGCTTTCCAGCACTCCGGGCTGCTGCGCCGCCTGGTGCCCGCCGCGGTGCGTGACATCGAGGAAACCAAGTGGTGCAGCCGCGGCGTATTGACCGACACGAACCGTCGGGAACACGCCGGTTGGGCCATTCACGAGGTGGCACTTTGGCCATGAAAAGCATCGTCGGAAAACTGCTCTACGGTTTCGCGTTTTGTCTGCTCCTGCCGGCGCTCCTGTTCAGCTGGGCGCAGGCACTCTCGGCCAAATATCCCGACCTTCCGTCCGTCGGTGGTTGGGCGGTGGGGCTCTCCCTCGTGGCCGCGGGCGCCGGACTGATGTTGTGGGGCATGGGGGAGTTGTGGTTCCACGGCGGCGGCCTGCCGATGAACGCGTATCCGCCGGAGCGATATGTCGCGCACGGACTCTACGGCTGGCTCCCCCATCCGATCTATTGCGGCTTCGCCCTGCTCATGCCGGGCGTCTTCGTCCTCGCCCAGCTGCCGGCCGGTGTCTGGATCGTTTCGCCCACGCTCTGGCTCGGCACCATTGCACTGGTGGTCGGCTACGAGCGACTCGATCTCCAGCGGCGGTTCGGAAGCGATCGGCCGGCGCCGCGACTGGCCCTGCCGCCGGCCTCGGCCGCGCCGCCATGCTGGTGGCACCGCGCGGCCGCGTACGGCCTGCTCCTCGGCCCCTGGCTCGCCGGCTACCAGGGCATCGCGAAACTGCTGCACGGCCGGGGTGGTTTCGAGACGTACCTGCCGATCGAGCGGACGTGGCCGGCCCTGCCGTGGACGGTCGCGCTCTACGCCGGGGCCTACGTGTGGGTGACGCTTGCTCCGCTGGGCGCTACCTCGCAGACCGCGTTGCGGCGCTTCGTGCGCGACGGCTGGGTCGGCTCGGCGTTCATCTTTTGGTGTTTCCTGGTGTTGCCGCTAATCGCCACACCGCGGCCCTTTGCGGTCTCCACGTTAGCCGGTCAACTGCTGCAGTTCGATCGCGACCACGACACGGCCTTCTGCGCGTTTCCCTCATTCCACGTTTTCTGGGCGTGCCTGGCGGCGCGCTTGTGGGCGGGGCGGGTGCCGATCCCGGCCGCGTACGGGCTCGCCGCGCTGATGGCCGTGAGCTGCGTGACCACCGGCATGCATTCGCTGCTCGATGTGGCCGCGGGTCTCGCCGTGTTCGGCGCGGTCCATCGTCTCGCAGAATTGTGGCGGGCGCTCCTGCGCGCGACTGAGTGGGTGGCCAACTCGTGGCGCGACTGGCGAGTCGGAGGCGTCCGTCTCATCAACCACGGGGCCTACGTCGCGGCGGCCGCAGCGGCCGGGATGTGGCTGGTCGGTTGCCTGCTAGGAGAAAAGTACACCACCTCGATCTGCGTGGTCGCCGCCTGCAACCTGCTCGGCGCGGGAATCTGGGCGCAACTGCTGGAGTCGTCATCGGGACTTTCGCGGCCCTTCGGCTACTATGGCAGCATCATCGGCAGTGGCCTCGGCGTGTTGGCGGTGCAATCTTGGCGGGGCGACGGTTGGATGGTGCTGGGCTCATTTGCCGTGGCCGGTCCGTTGATCCAGGCCCTCGGACGCCTGCGTTGCCTCGTGCAAGGCTGCTGTCACGGAAGCCCGAGCCCCGATTACCTCGGAATCCGGTACCATCATCCGCTCTCGCGCGTCTGCAAGCTCGCCCGGTTGGGCGGCACACCGGTTTATCCGACCCCACTTTATTCGATCATCGGCAACGTGGTGATCTTCGGTTTGCAACTGCGACTTTGGCTCTCGGGTGCCGACCTCGGGCTTATCTGTGGAGCCTATCTCATTCTCAGTGCCTGCGCTCGTTTCATGGAGGAGGGTTATCGGGGCGAACCGCAGACGGCGCGCTTCGGTGGCCTCGCGATTTACCAGTGGCTCGCCCTCGTCTTCGTGATCGGCGGCACCGTGTTCATGGCCGTGCCTGGGCCGTTGGCGCCTCCGGTCGGCGAAGATGGAATCACGCCGCTCATTCCGGCCCTGCCCTTCGGCCTGCTGGTCTGGTTCGCGATGGGTGTCGATTTCCCGGAATCCAACCGGCGGTTTTCCCGGCTGGCCTAGCCCTGCGCTTGCCCCTAAAAAAATGACGGGACTTTTCTTCGGCGTTCTGCTACACAGCGGGGAAGATGCCAGCGGCCCCGCCGATCAAACAAACGCTTGAACTGCCCGAGAACGCGATCCTCGTGCGACAACTG